>DAHUZI010000036.1 GCA_027306595.1 Candidatus Dormiibacterota bacterium
GCCCGGCGGCCGGCGCGGCGCGGCGCCTCGGCCATCGCCCCCAGCGCGGACGGCAGGGCGAGGCGATAGGCGAGGTGGGCGGCGACGACGAGGAGCGCGGTTGCGAGGGCGGTGAGCAGGAGCCAGGGCGCGGCGGCGCCCCAGTCCCCCGCGGCCGCCGCCGCCAGTCCCCTCGCCGGCCAGGCGGTGGGGAGCCACGCCGCCCGGGCGCCCGCCCCCCCCAGCTGCCGCAGCGCGTTGCCGGGGAGTCCCCCGCTCACCCGATCGCTCCCGGCCCGGGTCAGCACCAGCCAACCGATGTACAGGACCGCGGTCACGAAGGCCCCGGCCACGTTGGCGACATCCCGGGCCAGGCGGGGCGGGACCATCCGGAGCACCCCCGCCAGCACGCAGAGCTGGACACAGGTGGTGGCGACCGGCAGCGCGACGGCCACCAAGGCCCCGGGGACGAGGAAGAGCACGCCCGCATGGCGGGCCGTTCCGAAGCCGGCCAGCCCGACGAGCAGGAGGCCACCGAGAACGGCGTTGGTACGGACCGCGACCAGGAGCCGGGCCGTGAAGATGACCAGGGCGCCAACCGGTGCGAGGGCGAGGAGGTTGACCTCGGCGCCCAGGAAGAAGGCGGTGATGACGCTGGACAGCCCGAGCACGAGGGTGAGGACGGCGTAGCCGGTGAGGGCCGCCGTGAGGAGCCCGACCGGCGCGGTGCCGGGGCCTGGGAGCGCGCCGAGGCCGAATCCGACGCCGAAGGTGATCGAGCCGACCAGGCCCGCGAGCACAAGAAGGACGGCCAGGTACGCCGCCAGGCGGTGCCCGGACCGGGTGCGCGCGACCAGCCGATTCAGGGCGCTGCGCAGGTCGGCGACGACGATCGCGGCCAGGGGCGAGCGCCCATCGCCCCCGCCCCAGCCCTGGCCAGCGGGGTCCGGGGCGATCATGGGATGAGGCCCGGCGCCTCCGGACCGCCGGTCAGGGCGAGGAAGAGGTCCTCCAGGCTGGCGGTGGCCTGCTGGGTGCCCTGGCGGAGCTCCTCAAGGGTCCCGACCGCGACGATCCGACCCCGGTCCATGATCGCGACCCGGTCGCAGAGCGCCTGGGCGATCTCGAGGAGGTGGGTCGAGAGGACCGTCGTCACCCCTCGTCGGCTCAGCTCCTGGAGGAGGTCCTTCACGCGCCGGGCCGATCGCGGGTCGAGGCCGTTGGTCGGCTCGTCGAGGAGCAGGAGCTCGGGGGAGTGGGCCAGGAGCGAGGCCAGGCCGATCTTCTGGCGCATGCCGTGGCTGTAGCCGGCGATGGTCTCGTCCTGCTTGTCCGCCAGCTCGAACAGCTCGAGGAGCCCCTGGACGTGGGCGCGCCGCTCGGCGCCGCCGGGGACGCCGTAGAGGTCGCAGACGAAGGTGAGGAACTCGCGCCCGGTGAGGTAGGGATAGACGATCGGCTCCTCGTCGAGGTAGCCCAGCTTGGCCTTGGCCCCCCTGGGGTCGCGCCCGAGGTCGATGCCGGCGACCCGGGCGGTGCCGGCGGTCGGCCGCAGGAGCCCGCAGAGCATCCGCAGCGTCGTCGTCTTGCCCGCGCCGTTGGGGCCGAGGAGTCCCATGATCTCGCCCCGGGCGATGGTCAGGTCGATGCCGTCCACCGCGGTGAACGCCCCATACCGCTTCGTGAGCCCCTGGACCTCGACCGCGGGGGAGTGGTCGAGCGGCGGGTCGGTCGGGGCCAGCCCCGGGGCTCCGGTCACCGCTCAGGCGGGTGGGCGGATCGGCTCACCCACCGCGGCCGTGCTCGCCCCCGGCGCGGGCGCGGGCGGCCAGCACCCGGGGGATCACGATCCGCGCCGACTTCAGCGCCGCCTGCTGCCAGAGCGGCCGCCCGCCCCCGCGCGCCGGCCGCCTGGCGTTCGGGACGGGCGGCGCCCCACCCCCCAGCTCGACGAGCTCGCGCAGCTGCGCCTGCCACGCCGGGGGCATGCTCGCGAACCACTCCGCGGCCGTCAGCGGCGGGGGCGTTCGGCCGGCGCGTCGGCGCTGCTGGAGCCACCAGGCCACGGCCGCGACCAGGACGACGGACGCGGTCGCAGCCAGCCGCGGCCCCTCGCGCCGCAGCCGCGCCCGCACGTCGAGATCCGCCCGCAGCCGGTGCTCGAGCTGGGCGAGGCTCGCCTCGAGCCGGGTGCGGGTCTCGGCTACGGCCTGGCGCGCTTCGTCTGTGCTCGTGCCCATTCCAGGTCTTCCTGCAGGCTCGCGCGGGTCATCGCCAGGGGAGCCAGCGGCCGGTGGCGCCAGGCCACCAACGCCCCCGCCGCGATGGCGAGGAGGCAGACACCGGCGACGATGCCGGCCACCAGGGTGTGGTTGCCCTGCCAGGCGATCAAGATCGCCACCGCGAAGCCGATGCCGTACGTGAGGCCGACGACGGCGATCAGCGCCCCGCCTATGAGCCAGGCGTAGCGGCGCAGCGTCTGCACCAGCTCCGCGCGGGCCAGGCGCAGCTCGGCGCGCACGAGCGCCTCGGCGTCGTCGGCGAGCGCGTCCACGATCCCGCGGAGCGACGCGTCGGCGGCCGGCGCGGCGCGCTCGGGCGGCGGCACCATGGTGGGAGCGTACCGGATCGAGCCGCCCTCCTCCCTACCATGGGCGTCGATGCCGCCGCCCCCGCCGCCCCCGCGTCTGCGCGAGGCGCCCGCGGAGCTCGTCGCGCGCCTGCGTCCGATGGTGGAGGCCGGGCGCTGCCTGATCGCCTCGGACTTCGACGGCACCCTGGCCCCGATCGTGACCGACCCCTCGCGCTCCGCCCTCCTCCCCACAGCCCGGCGAGCCCTGGAGCAGCTGGCGTCCCGCACACCGGTCGCCGTGGTCAGCGGCCGCCACGCCGCCATCCTCGCCGACCTGTGCCCGGTCCCCGGGGTGATCCTGATCGGGAGCTTCGGGCTGGAGCGGTGGGTCGACGGCGCGGCGCGGCCGGTCCCCCGGGCCACGGCCTGGCTCGACCGGTGGGGCCACAGCTGGGACGAGGTCGTGGCCGCGGTCGAGCGTGCCGCGAGGGGATCGCCCCCGGGTGTCCGCATCGTCCGCAAGCCGTGGAGCATCGCCGTGCACTGCCGTCAGGTCGCGGGGGCGCGCGCGGCGCTCGAGCGCCGGCTCGCCGCCGAGCTCCGGCTGGTCGCCCGCCGCTTCGACCTCCGGCTCACCCGTGGGCGCCTGGTCCTCGAGCTCCTCCCCCCGCTCCGATGCACCAAGGGCACCGCCCTCGCCAGCCTGCTGGCAACGACCCGACCCGAGGGCTGCGTCTTCGCCGGCGACGACCGGGGGGACATCCCCGCCCTTCGCCTCCTCGCCCGCGGCCGCCCCGGCCTGGTGATCGCGGCGGCCCTGGCGGTGACGGGGCCGGAGACCCCGCCCGCCCTCCTGCGGGCGGCGACCGGGGTGCTGGCCGGCCCCGGGGTGTGGGCCGCGCTGCTGGCGGAGCTCGCCGCCTGAGGGGGGGCGCGCGGCCCCGGCCGGCCGCTCCCGGCGAGCGCGCCCGCCCCCGCGCCCTCGCGACGCCGGGGCGCTCCCCCGCGGGTCGGCCGACTCACCGACTCTGGCGCGCTCCGCACCGCCCCCGGCCCGGGGCCGGCTCATTCGCCGAGGAGGTCCCGCAGGGCCTGGAGCTGCTGAGTGATCCACCGGGTGATGTCGGCGCTGCGGACGACCCGGCGCAGCTCCTGGGCGCGGTGCTGGCGCTCTCCCTCGGGCAGGGTGAGGGCGAGGAGGAGGGCCTCGGCGGTCTGGTCGATGTCGAACGGATTGATGGTGAGAGCGAACTGGCCGAGCTCCTCATGGCAGCCCGCGTTCTCGCTGAGGACCAGCGCCCCACCACGGGTGTTGCAGACTGCGCCCTCCTTGGCCACCAGGTTCATGCCGTCGTAGATCGGGTTGACGAGGAGGGCGTCGAAGGCCTTGTAGGCGGCGACCGCCTTGTGCAGGTTCTCCTCCACCTCCACCCGGATCGGCAGCCAGGCGCCGGTCTGGAAGCGGCGGTTGACCCGGGCCGCCGTGCCCACGACCGCCCCGAGGTAGGAGCGGTAGGCGTCCAGGTCCTGGCGGGAGCGCTGGAGGAAGGCCCAGAAGACCACCCGACCGCGCAGCTCCGGGTGGGTCTCGAGGAGCCGCTCATAGGCGAGGAACCCGCGGACGATGTTCTTGCTGAGATCGGTGCGGTCGACCCGCACGATGAGGTGCTCAGGGCGCCAGGCGGCGATCAGCGCCTCCTGGCGGAGCACCTCCTCGTGCCGCGCCAGCGCCTCCATCTGCCCGACGTCGATGGAGATCGGGTAGGCGCGCACCCACACCGAGCGTCCGTCGACGAACACCGAGCGCTCCCGGTGGTCCACGGCCAGCCCGAGGTTCTCCTCGCAGGTGAGCAGGAAGTTGCGCACGTCCAGGGAGGTCTGGAGCCCGACGATGTCGTTGCCGAGCAGCCCCATCACGATCCCGTCCCGCATGTGCCGGGGCAGGACCTTCCAGTACTGGGGGGTGGGCCAGGGGACGTGGATGAAGTGCTGGAGGCGGGCCGACGGGAGGCGGGCACGCACCAGCTGCGGCAGGCAGTAGAGGTGGTAGTCCTGGGTGAGGACGAGCACCGGCTCGCCCAGCCGCTCCGCCTCCGCGGCCACCCGATCCGCGAACCGCTCGTTGACCGCGACGTAGCCGTTTCGCCAGGCGTGCTCGGTGCGGGCGTCGAGGATCGGCTGGCGGCCGAGATCCCACAGGTAGTGCTGGATGAACCAGAGCAAGGGGTTGCTGATCTCGTTGTAGTAGAGCTCGTACGCCTCCGGATCGAGCCCCACGTAGGCCACCCGGAACCGGTCGCCGTCCTCCGTCGTCACGGTCGCGGGCCCGCCGTCGAGGGCCGCGGCCGCGAGCCGTCGATCGCCCTCGCCCCGCTCGGCCGCGACCCAGACCGCGTCCGTGGCCCGGGCCAGCGCGCCCATGGCGGTGACCAGGCCGCCGCCGCCGCGGGTGATCCGCTCGCGCCCGTCCGGCGCCCGCCGGCTGTCAACGGGGGGTCGGTTCGCGACCACGATCGGGCGTCGGCCGCCGAGCACCTGGCGCAGGTACGCATCCAGGGGGGCCATGCACCTAAGCATGGCGGACCCGCGCCAGTGCCGACATCGGCCGAGGCGCCCCGCTCCGGTAGCATCCACCCTGTGAAGCTGGCGATCCCCCGGGAGGCGGCGCCGGGGGAGCTGCGCTGTGCCGTGACGCCGGACTCGGTCAAGCGGCTGGCCGCGCTCGGGCTGTCGGTCGCCGTCGAGGCGGGGGCGGGCGCCGGCGCGGGGGCCGGCGACGCCGCCCTGGCGGAGGCCGGCGCGACCATCGTCGACGATCCCCGGGCCCTTCTGGCCGACGCCCGGATCGTCTGCCGGGTCCAGCCGCCGTCCGAGGCGGAGGCGGAGGCGCTCCCGCTCGACGTCCTGCTGGTGAGCTTCCTGCCGGCCAGCACCCCGCGACCGGTGATCGAGCGGCTCCGGCAGCGGCGCGCCTCCTGCTTCAGCTTCGAGCTGGTGCCCCGCATCAGCCGGGCCCAGGCGATGGACGCCCTGTCCTCCCAGGCCTCGATCGCCGGCTACAAGGCCGTCCTCCTGGCAGCCGCGCGCCTGCCCAAGATCCTCCCCCTGCAGATGACAGCGGCGGGCACGATCGCCCCGGCCCGGGTACTGGTCATGGGCGCGGGGGTGGCCGGGCTCCAGGCGATCGCCACCGCCCGGCGCCTGGGCGCGGTGGTCGAGGCGACCGACGTCAGGACCGCCGCCCGCGAGGAGGTGACGAGCCTGGGGGCCCGGTTCGTCGAGCTGGAGCTGGAGGCCCAGGAGGGGGCGGGCGGATACGCCCGCGCCCAGAGCGAGGAGTTCCTCAAGCGCCAGCGCGCGCTGGTGGCTGAGCGGGTCGCGGCCAGCGACGTCGTGGTCACGACCGCCGCGATCCCCGGCCGGCGCGCCCCGGTGCTCGTGACCGAGGCGATGGTCCGATCGATGCGGCCGGGATCGGTGATCGTCGACGGTGCCGCCGACACCGGTGGCAACTGCGAGCTCACGGTGATCGGGGAGGAGGTCGATCGACATGGGGTCACGATCATCGGCCGGCGCAACCTGCCGGCGACCGTGCCGGCGGCGGCGAGCCAGGTCTTCGCCCGCAATGTCGCGGAGGTCCTCCAGCACCTGGTGCACGACGGTGCGCTCGTGCTCGATCTCGACGATCCGGTGACCGGCCCGAGCCTGGCGATCCACGCCGGCGAGGTGCGCAGCCCGCAGATGCAGGCGCCACCGGGGTGAGCGCCCACCTCGTCGCCGAGATCTCGATCTTCGTCCTGGCCGTCTTCGTCGGCTTCGCCGTCATCTCCCGGGTGCCGACCATCCTCCACACGCCCCTGATGTCGGGCAGCAACGCCATCCACGGGGTGATCCTGGTGGGGGCGATGCTGATCACGGCCACCGCCCACGGCGCCCTCCAGCTCGCGATCGGGGTGGTCGCCGTCGTCCTGGCCACGATCAACGTCGTGGGCGGCTACGTGGTGACCGACCGGATGCTGGAGATGTTCAAGAGCCGGCAGCCGCCGGGGTCTCGACGCCCGTGATCCCGTCCCCCGCCTACGCCCTCATCTACCTGGCCGCGGCCGTCCTCTTCATCCTCGGCCTCAGCCAGCTGAGCTCCCCCCGGCATGCTCGCCGCGGCAACCTGATCGCCGCCCTGGGGATGCTGGTGGCCTTCGCGGCGACCCTGCCGCTGCTGCACCGGACCGAGCTCAACCTGGGCCTGATCGCACTGGGGGTGGTCGTGGGCGCGCCGATCGGGGCATGGGCAGCCCGGGCGGTGCGGATGACGGCGATGCCGCAGATGGTCGCGACGTTCAACGGCGTCGGGGGCGGGGCGGCCGCGCTCGTGTCGACGGTCGAGTTCCTGCGCGCCCCGGCGGGGGGCGCAGCGCTCACGCTCTCGCTGCCGGTCGTGTTCAGCGTCGTGATCGGCGCCGTCAGCTTCTCCGGTTCGGGCGTCGCCTACGCCAAGCTCCAAGAGCTGATGCGTGGGACCCCGATCACCTACCGCGGTCAGCAGGCGGTGAACGGGGGCGTCGCCCTGGCGATCGTCGCCCTCGCCGTCCTGCTGGTCGTGACCGGGGTCGGCGGGGCCGCGCTCCTCGGCCTCCTCCTCCTCGCCCTGGTGCTGGGGGTCGCTTTCGTCCTGCCCATCGGAGGCGCGGACATGCCGGTCGTGATCTCGCTCCTCAACGCCTTCACCGGCCTCGCCGTGGCCGGCGATGGGTTCGTCGTCAACAGCCCGGTCCTCATCATCGGTGGGACCCTGGTCGGCGCCTCCGGCACCCTGCTCACGAAGATGATGTCGGACGCGATGGGCCGCTCCTTGGGCAACGTCCTCTTCGGTGCCTTCGGCCAGGTGGTGGCGGGATCCGCCGGCCCCGTCGGCGCCGAGGGCCGCAGCGTTCGCAGCGGCAGCGCCGAGGACATCGGAACGCTGCTGGCGTATGCCCAGCGGGTGGTGATCGTGCCCGGGTACGGGCTGGCGGTCGCCCAGGCCCAGCACGTCGCCAAGGAGCTGGCCGACGCCCTGGAGCAGCGGGGCGTGACCGTCGAATACGCGATCCACCCGGTCGCCGGCAGGATGCCCGGGCACATGAACGTGCTGCTGGCGGAGGCGAACGTCCCGTACGACCAGCTCAAGGAGATGGACGCCATCAACGACAGCTTCAAGACCACCGACGTCGCCCTGGTGGTGGGCGCCAACGACGTCGTGAACCCCGCCGCTCGCAACAGCCCGGGCAGCCCGATCTACGGGATGCCGATCCTCAACGTCGACGAGGCCCACCAGATCGTGTTCCTCAAGCGCTCGATGCGCCCCGGCTTCGCCGGCATCGACAACGAGCTGCTCTACGACCCCAAGACCGTCATGCTCTTCGGCGATGCCAAGGCCTCGCTGACCAAGTTGGTGGGGGCGGTCAAGGCGGCCTGAGCCGGGCCCGGGCGGCCGGGCGGCGGCGCCGCGCGTGGACCACGGTCGACCCGGCTCGCCTCCGCTGCCCCGGAGGCGAGGGATCGCCGGAGGCGGCGCGACGGGCGGCCTCCCGAGCACGGACTTGAGCCAGGCCGCGGCTCTGGGCGCCCTCTCCTGCGGGCTCCGCGACCCCCCTGGCCCGGGGAGCCCGCGCCGGCGGCAGCGACGTCGAGCCCGCAGCCCAGACCGAGAGCCGCGTCGCCGCGGGCGGGGCCTCGCCGTCCCCGCCGGCGCGATCGACGGAGCCGGCCGGGGCCCCGGCCGGCTCACCCGCTTCGGTCCTCGATCTCCCAGGCGTGGTCGAGCACGTGCCAGGCACCGCGGCGGACCGCCTGGCGGAGGGTCCACGCGCCCATCGGGCCCCCAGCCCGGACGGTCGACGCCAGGGCCTCACGCTGGGCGGACCAGGGCGTCCGGGGGGGGAGGCGCAGCTCCACCTTGCGGGCGTAGGTGCGCTCCGCCTCCCGCACATGCTCGGCGATCGCGTCCCGATCCCGCCCGCCGCCCCGGGGCCCCCGCCGGAGCGCGCTCGGGGCCATGGCCACGGCGGAGTCGAAGGCGAGCCAGGCGGCCTCGAGCAGGGTCGCGAACCGGTGGGCCTCGGCCGGGTCCAGCGGCTCCTCGTCCCAGGGCGTCCGGCTCATGGGCGCGCCGAAGTCGGGGCCGGCGCCGCCGGCGACCCGGCCGACCACCTCGAGTGGCCCCGGGGCGAAGCCGGGCCCGGCGACCCTTCCGTACCGATCAGCGGAGGCGGCGAGGGCGGCGAGCGCGCCCGCCTCCCCCCGCCCGCGGCGGCACCAGCCCGGCCAGTCGAGGGCCGACGCGAAGACCTGGCTGCGGCCCAGCTCGAGGTACACGCGGGTGGCGGCGCTCACGGGAGGATTCTGGCGGTCGGACCCCGGCCCGGCGTCACCCGGGAATCGGGGGCGCCGTGCCGGCGGTCGGGCCGCCCGCCCGGGCCGGGGTGGGCTTGGGGGTGGGAGCGTAGCGGAGCGGCAGACAGCTCGTGGTCGGCAGGGCACAGGTCACGAAGCGCGCGACGCCGGGGCGGCCCGTCACCTGGAACACGTACACGGGGACGGCGAACCCGGCGGCGATGACGTAGGCCAGCTGGTCGGCGACCAGGCGGGCGCCGCGGGGACGGCGCGCCGCGGGGGACGGCGGGTAGGGCTGGAGGTCGGCGGCGAGGCGGTAGCCGCCGGGGTTGATGGCCCCGTGGTTGAGCTGGCCCACCACCGTGTCGACCGGCG
This sequence comes from Candidatus Dormiibacterota bacterium, assembly GCA_027306595.1. GTDB lineage: Bacteria > Chloroflexota > Dormibacteria > Aeolococcales > Bog-877 > DAHUZL01. The sequence continues at coordinate 9,299 of DAHUZI010000036.1, forward strand.
CGGACCGGTACCCGGCGGGACGGCCTCGGGGCGGGTACGGCACCCCGCCGCCCGCCCCCACCACCGCCATCTGCCCGAAGCCGTTGGTCGCGACGTCAACCTCGATCCGGGCGGGCGCGCCGGTGATGTCGACGACCGGCCGCCCCAGGATGGTGAGCCCGTAGGTGATCCGTCGATCGGAGCCGTTCACCCGGGTTAGCCCCGGCAGCAGGCGCATGCCACCCCCGCCGAGGAGGCGATGGGCTGTGACGAACGCGCGGGCGACCCGGTCGGCCTGGGCGAGCGTGGGGGTGGCCCCGATCTCATCGACGGGATGGTTGGGATGGAGGTCAAAGGTTCCCAGCCCGCTGGTCGTCGTCAGCTGGAAGCCGGCGGAGCCGCCGAGGTTGTACGCGAGCCCGCCGGCGACCGGCTCGGGGCGCCCGGCGAGGCCGAGGCCCCGGGCGAGATCGGCGACCGCGGTCGTGGGGTTGAAGGGCACCCGGACGACCGGGAGCGAGGGCGGGGCTGACGCCAGCCGACCGGCGGCGACGTACGGGCCGGCGAGCCGGAGCGGGTCGGGGGCGACCCCGCCCAGCGGCAGGATCCCGAACGCCAGCCGCGCCGGAGGCGGAGTCGGCGACGGGACCTGGGGCTGCGGGGGGGGGACGGGCGCGCCCGCGCACGCGGTCAGCAGGAGTCCGAGGCCCGCCGCCACCGCCGACGCGACGGTCGCCGCGCGCCGACGCCCCTGGTGCATCGGCCAGAGCATCGCAGAGGCCGGCTCGAGCCGGGGCGCGAGAATGGCGCGATGACATACGCGGAGGCGCTCGAGGAGCTGGAGCGTGCCGCCCGCCGCGGCATGCGGCTCGGGCTGCGGCGGGTCCGGGCGCTTGCCGCCGCCCTGGGCGACCCCCAGGCCAGCCGCCCCGGCCTGCTCGTCGCCGGCACCAACGGCAAGGGCTCGGTCTGCGCGATCGCCGACGCGATCCTGCGCGCCGCCGGCCACCGCGTCCTCTGTCTCACCAAGCCCCACCTGACCAGCTATCGGGAGCGGATCTGCGTGGATGGGCAGGCGGTCACCGAGGCGGCCTTCGCGGAGCTCATCGCCGAGACCGCCGCAGCCGGCGCCGCACTGCCGGCGGGGATCGGGCCCCCGACCCACCACGAGCTCATCACCGCGGCCGGCTTCCTCGCCGCGCGGACCTTCGGGGTCGACGCCATCGTCTGCGAGGTCGGGCTCGGCGGTCGGCTGGACGCCACCAACATCTACGACGGCGGGGTCGCCGTCATCACGACGATCGGCCTCGACCACGAGGCCCAGCTCGGCTCGACCCCGGAGGCGATCGCTGCCGAGAAGGCGGCGATCATCAAGCCCGGGGACCGAGTGGTCACGGGGGCGACGGGCGGGGCGCTTCGGGTCGTGCGGGACGCCGCCCGCCGAGCCGGGACCAACCCCCTGGTCCTGGGCGAGACCCTGAGGGTCCAGCTCCGGGAGCCGGCGCGGCTGGAGGAGCCGCGCCGGCTCACGATCACGACCCCCTGGGGACGGTGGGCCGACTGCCCCCTTGGGCTGGCGGGCGACGTCCAGCTCGCCAACGCGGCCCTCGCCGTCGGCGCCGCGACCGCGCTCGCCGACCGGAGGATCGCCGTCCCCGATGCAGCGGTCCGGTCGGGGCTCGGCGCCGCCCGCTGGCCCGGCCGGCTCCAGGTCGTTCCCACCCGCCCGCCGGTGCTCGTCGACGGCGGCCACAACCCCCACGCGGTCGCCGCCGTCCTCCCCGACCTTCGCCGCGCCGCCACCGGGCGGCGAGCCGTCCTCTGCTTCGGCGCCATGGTCGACAAGGACCACCGGACGATGCTTGGCCTGCTGGCCCAGCTCCCGCTCGCCGGGGCCGTGTTCACCCGGGCCCAGACGCCGCGGGCCACCGACCCCGCCGAGCTGGCGGGCGAATGGGCGGCGTCGGCACGGCCGGTCGACCGGGCCGAGATCGCCCCGGACGTACCGGCCGCGCTCGAACAGGCTCGGCGCCTGGCGGGGCCGGAGGGCGTGGTGATCGCCTGCGGCTCCGTCTATATCGCCGGCGAGGTCCTGGCCGCCCTCGGCGAGGGCCTGCCGCCCGATCCGCTGCCCGCCGCCGCCACCGCCGGACGGTGATGGGCGTCGCGGGGCGCCGGCCCAAGGGGCGAGGCCGCGAACCCCAAGGGCGCTGCCAAGGGCCGGCGGGCGAGCTGCCCACTCGGCCTTCGAGCTGGGGGCGGCGGCCTCACCTCCTGTGAGTCCACCTGCCCTCCGCTGCCGGGGGCTCGGCAAGCGCTTCGGCGCGGTGGCGGCGCTGGCCGCGCTCGACCTGGAGGTGGCGGCGGGGCAGGTGTACGGGTACCTCGGCCCCAACGGCGCCGGCAAGACCACCACGATCCGAATCCTCCTGGGCCTGCTCGCGCCCACCACCGGCACCGCCGAGCTGCTCGGCGGCCGCCCCACCTACCCCGGTGCCCGGGCCCGGGTGGGGTACCTGCCGGGCGAGCTCCGCCTCGACGATCGGCTGACCGCGGCCGAGCTCCTCGAGCACTGGGGGCGGGTGCGGGGCGGGGTGGACCGGCGCGAGCGGGCCCGCCTCTGCGAGCGTCTGGCCCTCGACCCGACCCGTCCCACTCGCCTGCTCTCATCGGGCAATCGGCGCAAGGTCGGGCTGGTCGGAGCCTTCCAGTCGCGGCCCGACCTCCTCATCCTCGACGAGCCCACCGGCGGCCTCGATCCCTTGGTCCAGGCCGAGTTCCTCCGGCTCCTCGATGAGGCCCGCGGGGAGGGCCGGACGGTCTTCCTCTCGTCCCACGTCCTGGGTGAGGTCCAACGAGTCGCCGATCGGGTGGCGGTGATCCGCGAGGGCCGGCTGATCTCGGAGGGCCGGGTCGACGCCCTGCGTCACACGGCGCGCCAGCGGATCGAGGTCTGGTTCGACGACCCGGTGCCGCAAGCGGAGCTCGAGCGCCTGCCCGGCCTGGGTGACCTCGCGGTCGACGGCCCCCACCTCTCCTGCACGATGGCCGGCCCCCTCGGGCCGCTCCTCGCCCTCCTCGGGACCCACGCGGTCCGGTCGCTGGTCGTCCCCGAGCCGGACCTCGAGGACGCCTTCCTCTCCCTCTACCACGGGGCCGACGGCCGCGCCGGCGCCGACCCCGGGCCGCCGGCGTGAGCGCCAGCGCGCCGGCCCGAACCGGGGCCGGTGCCGGCACCGAGCTCCTACGCCACGCCTGGCGCTGCCAGCGGCGCCCGCTGGCGGTCTGGGCCGGCGCCACCGCCCTCTACATCGCCCTGATCGTCGCCGTCTGGCCGTCGCTCCGCCACGTCAAGGCCATGGACCAGATCGTCCGCGCGGTCCCACCGGCGCTGGCCCGGGCCTTCGGCCTCGCCAACCTGACCAGCCCCGCCGGGTACCTGTTCTCGGAGCTGTTCGGCCTCATCCTCCCCGCCATCCTCACCGCGGCCGCGATCTCGATCGCCGTGGGGCTGACCGCCGGGGACGAGGACCGGGGCGGGCTGGAGACCGAGCTCACGCTGCCGGTCGGGCGCGGCGCCGTCTGGACCGCCCGAGCCCTGGCGACGGCGGTCGCGACCGCCCTCCTCGCCATGACCGCTGAATGCGTCCTCCTCCTTGGGGGCACCGCCGTCCACCTCAACCTCTCGACCAGCCACCTCACCGCCGCGGTGACCGCGGTCGGCTGCCTCGCCGCCCTGCACGCCGGGGTCGCCCTGACCGCCGCCGGGGCAGGCGCGCCCCGGGCGCGGGCGCTCGGGCTCGCGTGGGCGGTGGCGGTGGCGGGCTACCTGGTCAACGTCCTCGCGCCGCTCGTGCCGCCCCTCGCCCCGCTCCAGCGGATCTCACCCTGGGGATGGGCGCTGGGCTCGAACCCGCTCGCCCACGGCTGGAACGGTGGCGGCCTCCTCCTACTGGCCGCGGTCGCGGTCGCCGGCGGCGCGATCGGCGGCGCGGGCTTCCGGCGGCGCGACATCCGCAGCCCCTGACCGCCGGCGGCGCCCCGGTCGGGCCCGCCCGGCGGGCCCGCGGAACCGACTCAGGCCCCGACCACCCCCATAGCGCTGGCCAGCGGCGGGCCGCCTCGCCTCAGACCGCGGCGAGGGCGGCGCGGGACGCGGCCGCCGCCAGCGCCTGGCGAGCCCGGTCGGCGAGCTGAGCCGTGTCGCCGTCCCGGACCAGCGCGGGCGCGAAGAGGCTCGTGGTGAGCCCGACGACGTCGGTGCCGGCCGCCAGGTACGGGCCGATCTCGTCGAGCTCGACCCCGCCGCTGACCCAGAGCGCGCAATCGGGCATCGGACCGCGCAGCGCCCGGATGAAGCCGGCCCCGCCGATGGGCGAGGCCGGGAAGATCTTGACCATGTCGGCGCCCATGCCCAGGGCCTGATGGACCTCCGTTGGGGTCTGGGCGCCGATGACGCAGGCGACGCCGGCCTCCCGAGCCGCGCGGGCCACCTCGGGGACGAGGAACGGTGTGACCAGGTAGTCGGCCCCGGCGGCGATCGCCTCGGCCGCCAGCGCGGCGGTGACGACGGTCCCCGCCCCCACCGCGCAGCCCGGCCGCCGCAGCCGGCTGATGATCGCGGCGGCATCCGGGGTGCTCATCGTCACCTCGACCGAGCGGAACCCCGCCTCCACCACCGCCCGTACGGCGGCCTCCGCCTCCTTCCCGACCGACCAGCGCATGACGGCGGCCAGATGATCGGGAAACAGCTCCTGCAGGCGGCGATCGAGCATGGCGGTCTCCCCGGTGAGTGGCGGATCCACCCGATTCTATCCCGCGCACCCGCGCCGCATGGCGCCGGCCGGCCGCACACCGAGCGCCCGAGTATCCTGCGGGCCGCGCCCAGCGGGACGGTTGGGGGCGGCGGGGGCGAGCCGGCGGGCGGGTCG
>DAHUZI010000040.1 GCA_027306595.1 Candidatus Dormiibacterota bacterium
CGTCCCCCGGCAGCGGGGCGGCCGGGCATCCCCGGTCGCGCCCCCACCTCGAAGCCGGGCGCCAGGCTGGTATAGTGACGGTCGGCGCGACGGGCGCTGAACTCGTGAGGGCGCGCCCGCGCGCTCCCGAGGGCACCGAGAGCGAGGAGGCGCGGATGCTGGCGGTCGAGGCGAAGGCGACGATCATGAGCGGGCATCGCCGCCATGAGACCGACACGGGGTCGCCCGAGGTCCAGATCGCCATCTTCAGCGAGCGGATCCGCCAGCTGACCGAGCACCTCAAGGCCAACCCCAAGGACCACCACTCCCGCCGGGGCCTTCTGATGCTGGTCGGCAAGCGGCGCCGGCTCCTCGACTACCTCATGCGCCGGGATGTCACCCGGTACCGTAGCCTGATCGCCGAGCTGGGGCTCCGGCGCTGATCCGACCAGGCCCGTTCGGCCTTCGGCAGCTCGATCGGCGGGCCCCCACGGCACCCCACTGCAGCACGCGGCGGCCGGTCTGTGCTCGTTCGTCGGAGCCTGCGTCTCGTCGGTTAGCGATTGGCGATCGGAGCCGAACTGCGGTTCAGCTCTCATCCCCAACCTCTAACCACGGGGTGCGGCGGCTTCGCGGGCCGGTGCAGCGTCCGGCTGCCGTTGGACGACGGCCAACGGAGCACAGACGTGGACACCACTGTCGTTTCGACCGAGTTCGACGGACGCACCCTTAGTATCGAGACCGGCTGGATGGCTGAGCAGGCCAACGGCGCGGTCTGGGTCCGCCAAGGGGAGACGGTCGTCCTGGTGACGGCCACCGCCAGCCGGACGCCCCGCGAGGGCATCGACTTCTTCCCGCTCACCTGCGACTACGAGGAGAAGCTCTACGCCGCGGGACGGATCCCGGGCGCCTTCATGCGCCGCGAGGGACGCCCCAGCGAGGCGGCGACGCTGGCATCGCGCATGATCGACCGGCCGATGCGGCCGCTCTTCCCCAAGGACTTCCGCAACGACGTTCAGATCGTCGCCACGGTGCTCTCCACGGACCAGGTCAACGATCCCACTGTCCTGGCGATGATCGGGGCGGGCGCCGCCGTCGCCATCAGCGACATCCCCCACGCGGGCCCGATCGCCGCCACCCGGGTCGGCCTCTTCGACGATGGGCTCCGCCTCGACCCGGCCATGCCCGACCTGGAGCGCAGTCGGCTCGACCTCATGGTCGCCGGCACCCGCTCCGCCATCAACATGGTCGAGGCGGGGGCTCAGCAGGTCTCCGAGGCCGTGGTCCTGGAGGCGCTCGCGCGGGCCCAGGAGCGGATCGCGGCGATCATCGGGATCATCGACGAGCTGGTCGCCAAGGTGGGCCGGCCCAAGGCCGCCTACCCCAAGGTGGCGACTCCGCCGGAGCTGAAGGCGGCGATCCAGGAGCAGATCCAGGGGCGGCTCGACCGCGCGTTCCGTGAGCCGGACAAGGCTCGGCGGGAGCAGCAGATCGACGACCTGCGCGCGTCGACCGTCAAGGAGGCGGCGGAGCGCTTCCCGGGCCGGGAGAAGGAGCTGGGAGGCGCGTTCGAGTCGGTGCTGAAGGCCGCCGTCCGGCGTGCCATCCTCGACGAGGGGCTCCGGCCCGACGGCCGGCGCACCGATGAGATCCGCCCCATCTGGTGCCGGGTCGGGGTGCTCCCGCGGACCCACGGCAGCGCCGTCTTCACCCGCGGCCAGACCCAGGCGCTCTCGATCGTCACCCTGGGCACCATGTCCGACCAGCAGAAGCTGGACGGGCTCGGCCTCGAGTCCTTCAAGCGGTACATGCACCACTACAACTTCCCCCCCTTCTCGGTGGGCGAGGCCCGGCCCCTGCGCTCCCCCGGGCGGCGCGAGATCGGCCACGGCGCCCTGGCCGAGCGAGCGGTCCGGGTGGTGGTGCCGCCGGTCGACGACTTCCCCTACACCGTGCGAATCGTCACCGAGATCCTCTCCAGCAACGGCAGCACCTCGATGGCCAGCGTCTGCGGCAGCACCCTCGCGCTGATGGACGCGGGCGTGCCCGTGCAGTCCCCCGTCGGCGGCATCGCGATGGGGCTGATCACCGATGAGGCCGACCCCCAGCGCTACGCGATCCTCTCCGACATCCAGGGGATGGAGGACGCACTCGGCGACATGGACTTCAAGGTCGCCGGGACCCGCAGCGGCGTCACCGCCCTGCAGATGGACATCAAGGTGGGTGGGCTGACCCAGGAGATCTTCCGCTTGGCCCTGGAGCAGGCTCGGGTCGGGCGCCTGCACATCCTGGACCGGATGGCGGACGCCCTCAGCGAACCGCGGACCGCGATGTCCGACTACGCCCCCAGGATCACGACGATCGAGATCAACCCCGACAAGATCCGCGACGTGATCGGTCCCGGCGGCAAGACCATCCGTCGGATCCAGGAGGAGACCGGGGCTCAGATCGACATCGAGGACGACGGCCGCGTCTTCCTCGCAACCGTCGACTCCGACGCGATGGAGCGCGCGGTCGCGATGATCCGCGACCTCACCGAGAGCGTGGAGGTCGGCCGCATCTACAAGGGCAAGGTGGTCCGGATCATGCCCTTCGGCGCCTTCGTCGAGATCCTGCCCAAGCAGGACGGGCTGGTCCACATCTCCCAGCTGGCGGAGCAGCGGGTGGGCAAGGTCGAGGACGTCGTCAGCATCGGCGACGAGATCATGGTGAAGGTCACCGAGATCGACGACCGCGGCCGGGTCAACCTCTCGCGCAAGGCGGCGATCCAGGAGTTGGCGACCGCCAACAACGGCGCCGCCGGCTGATCGTCAGCCCGATGCCCGGATCCGCCACCCGCCCGGCCGAGCTGACGGTGGCCGTGGTGGGCGCGACCGGGGTCGTCGGTCGCACCATGCTGGCGGTGCTGGAGGCCAGGCGGTTCCCGGTCGGGGAGCTGCGCTGCCTCGCCTCAGAGCGGTCGGCCGGGCGGACGACCCTCGAGTTTCGCGGCGTCCGGCACCCCGTCCGCCTCGCCGAGCCGGCCGCGCTCGAGGGCTGCGACGTCGCCCTCTTCAGCGCCGGCGCCGCGGCGGCCCGGGCGCTGGCGCCGGCGGCGGTGGCCGCGGGCGTCGCCGTCGTCGACAACAGCTCGGCGTTTCGGCAGGATCCCCAGGTGCCGCTCGTCGTGCCCGAGGTCAACGGCGAGCTCCTCGACTCCGCCCCCCCGCTCGTCGCCAATCCCAACTGCTCGACGATCCAGCTGACCGTCGCCCTGGCCCCGCTCCACCGGGCCTTCGGACTCCGGCGGGTGCACGTGGCGACGTACCAGGCGGCGTCCGGGGCGGGCCGGGCGCTGGTGGATGCTCTGCGCTCGCAGTCGGCGGCGGTGGCCCGCGGCGAGCGGCCACAGACGGCCAGCTATCCGCACCCGCTCGCCGGGAACGTGGTTCCGGGCGGCTGGCGCGCCGACGGCGACGCCACGGAGGAGGAGCGCAAGATCGTGTTCGAGACGCGCCGGCTGCTGGGGCTGCCGGCGCTCCCGATCGGATGCACCACGGTGAGGGTTCCGGTCGCCGTCGGCCATGCCGAGGCGGTGTGGGCGGCGTTCTCGACCCCGGTCAGCCCTGACGAGGCCCGCGCCGTGCTCGCCGCCGCCCCTGGGGTGGTCGTTCACGACCGGCTCGCCGAGGATCGGTACCCCACCCCGCTGGAGGCGGCCGGCACCGACCCCGTATGGGTCGGCCGGCTGCGCGAGGATCTCGGCGAGCCCGGCGGCCTGTCCCTGTTCGTGGTCGCGGACAACCTGCGCAAGGGGGCCGCGCTCAACGCGGTGCAGATCGCCGAGCGCCTGGCGGGGGCCGCGGCCGGGCGCTGAATGGCGGGCGGGGCCGGCTGGGGCCCCGCCCGCCGGGTCAGGGGACGGTGCCGACCCGGCCGAGGTGGGGGAGGACCTCGGCAGCCACCAGCCGCAGGTGGTCGAGGTCGGCGAGGTCGAGGAACTGGAGGTAGGCGATCTCGGCGCCGGCGGCCGCCCGCGCCGCCAGGGCGTCGATGACCTCCTCGGGGCGGCCGGCCACCCCCTCCTCGGCGAGCTCATCGATGGCGCGACCCATCGCCTCAGCCCGGCGGATCACCTCGGCCTGGGTGGCGCCGCAGCACACCGTCAGCGCGACCGAGAGGCGCAGGGTGGCGGGGTCGCGGCGCGCCGACCTGCAGGCGGAGCGGACCCGATCGAACGCCGACTGCGACTCCTCGAGCGGGCAGAAGGCAATGTTGAACTCATCGGCGAAGCGCGCCGCCAGCCGCGGCGTTCGCGGCCGGCCGCCGCCGCCGACGATGATGGGGGGGCGGGGCTGCTGGAGGGGCCGCGCCTGGGCGGGGTTGGCGCGCAGGTCGTAATGGCGCCCGGCGAAGGTGAAGGTCGTGCCCTGGGGCGTGGCCCACAGCCCGGTGAGGATCGCGAGCTGCTCCTCCAGTCGGTCGAAGCGCTCGCCGACGGCGGGGAACGGGATGCCGAAGGCGCGGTGTTCCGCCGTGTGCCATCCAGCACCGAGCCCAAGCTCGACCCGGCCCCCACTCATGTGGTCGACCTGCGCCACCGCGACGGCCAGGGGACCCGGCAGCCGGAAGGTCGCCGCGGTGACGAGGGTCCCGAGCCGAACCCGGCTCGTCTCCCGGGCCAAACCGGCCAGGGTGGTCCAGCTGTCGGTCTGGCCCGGCCACCCGGGCGAGTCGTCGGTCGTGAGGTAGTGGTCGGAGCGGAAGAAGCCGTCGAAGCCCAGGGCCTCCGCCTCCCGGGCGAAGGCGAGGATCTGGTCATAGGTGGCGCCCCGCTGGGGCTCGACGAAGACGCGCAGCCGCATGGGCTCCTCCTGCTCTTGCCGCCTGTCGCGGCCGGTCGGCGAATGCCGGCCAAGCGTCGAACGAGGCCCCAAGAGGTGTCAAGCGGCGACAGCCGGCGGGGCGCTCGCCCGCGCCGCCACCGGGCTCACCTGCGGGCGGGGGATCTCGATCTCCCGATCATCGACGTCACCGCTGTGCCCCGTCGGCCGGCGCCCGCCGGCGCCATCCGAGCCGCGCCCGCCAAGGCCCAAGGTGGGCTGGGGACGACCCGGACGCCCGAAGCGTACCCGCCCCCCTCTCCATCAGCAACGCAACCCACCGGCTGAGCGCCGAGGAGGCCCAGGCGATCGGGGAGGACGTCATCCGCGCCTGGCTGTGGCCGGGCTCGGGCGCTCGCCGACCTCCGGGGTCCGCTCGCGGGTCGGGGCGCTAACGTTCGGCGACCCGCTCGTGGCCCTGGCCCGCCGGCCATCGAGGGGTCCAGCCCGAGACCACCGTCCCGGCTGCGCTCACCCCCGTGGGTCCGCTCGCTCGGCTTTCGGCCCCAGCTCCGCGGCCCCCAGCCGACCGCGGTCGTCCTCACCGAGCCCCACCCCCTCGCGACTCCGGTCACCCCGCAGAGCCGGACCGGTTTCCTGACCGGTCGCCGCGCTCTGCGCGCCGGCCCCTCGCCGACCGCCACCCCCGCCGCGTAGCCGAGGGCCGGCGGCCGCGTTCCTATAATCGCCCGGTGGTGGAGGGGCCCGCCGACCCGCTGGAGCGGCAGGCTCGGCTGGATGCGATCGCCGCCGAGGTTCGGGCCTGCACCCGATGCTCCCTGCACCGCACGCGGACCCAGGGGGTCCCGGGCACCGGGCCGGTGACGGCCCGGCTGATGGCGGTGGGGGAGGCCCCGGGCGAGAACGAGGACCGCCTGGGTCGGCCGTTCGTCGGGGCGGCGGGCCAGCTCCTCACCGAGCTGCTCGAGGGGATCGGGCTCAGCCGCGACGACATCTTCATCACGAACGTCCTCAAGTCGCGCCCGCCCCAGAACCGCGACCCCCTCCCCGAGGAGGTCGCCGCCTGCGCTCCCTATCTCGACGCCCAGATCGCCCTCATCCGCCCGCTCGTCATCCTCCTGCTCGGCCGCCACGCGCTCGGCCGCCTCGTGGCCGGCGCGCCCCCGATCTCCCGGTGCCACGGGAGCCCGATCCGAGCGGACGGGCGGGTCTACCTGCCCGTCTACCATCCGGCGGCCGCCCTCTACAACGGCGGCCTCCTCGCCACGCTTCGCGACGACTTCCGGCGGCTGCGCGAGCTCCTGGACGAGCTGGAGGCGGACCGTCCGGCCCCGCCAGCCGGGTCCGCCGGCCCCTCGGGGCTGGCGGTCCCGCCCGCGGAGGCGACGGAGGAGGGACGGCCCGCCGCGGCGCAGCAGCTTGCCCTCTTCTGACCGCGGGCGGTCGGCGGCCACCGGGTCCCCGACCGCGCCGGTCGCCGTCCGACCGGGGCCGCCCGCCCCCGGCGTGATCCGGTTCGTGGCGCTGGGCGGTCTCGGGGAGATCGGCAAGAACCTCGCGGTGCTCGAGGTGGGCGGGGACTGCCTCGTCATCGACTGCGGCCTCATGTTCCCCGATGCCGAGACGCTCGGCGTCGACCTCGTCATCCCCGACATCCGCTACCTGCTGGAGCGCCGCGAGCGGGTGCGGGCGATCATCGTCACCCACGGCCACGAGGACCATATCGGGGCGCTGCCCTTCGTCCTCCCGCGGCTGCCGGTCCCGGTCTTCGGCAGCGCTCTCGCCCTCGGCTTCCTCCGCCACAAGCTGCGCCGCCGCGGCTTCCAGGGCGCGGCCGACCTCCGCCCGGTCGGGGCCGGGGCCCGCGTCGGGCTGGGGGCCTGCACCGTGGAGTTCGTCCACGTGACCCACAGCGTGCCCGACAGCTTCGCTCTGGTCATCGACACCCCGGCGGGCACCGTCGTCCACAGCGGCGATTTCAAGCTGGACGCGACCCCCGTGGACGGCCCGCCGCCGGACCTGCAGCGCCTAGCCGCCGCGGGGCGGAGCGGGGTGCGCCTGCTCTGCAGTGACAGCACGAACGCCGAGCGCCCCGGGGTCACCCCATCGGAGCGCACCGTCGGTCCGGCGCTCCGCGCGATCGTCAAGGGGGCCCCGGGCCGGGTGCTGGTCGTCACCTTCGCCAGCAACATCGCCCGCATCCAGCAGGCGGTGGACGCGGGGCTGGCGTCGGGTCGGCGCTGCTGCGTGGTGGGCCGGAGCATGCTCGACAACGTGGCCACTGCGCAGGCCGTCGGGCGCCTGCGGATCCCGCAGGACGCCTTGCTCTGGCCGCGCCAGCTCGATCGCGTCCCCGACCGCGAACTTCTCTTCATCAGCACCGGGGCCCAGGGCGAGCCGCTGGCCGCCCTCAGCCGGATCGCCGACGGCACCCACCCGTTCGTCACCACCCGGGCCGCCGACACCGTGATCGTGTCCGCCAACCCCATCCCCGGCAACGAGCCCCTGGTCAACCGCACCGTGAACCGGCTCGCCCGCCAGGGCGTCCGGGTGCACGCGACCAGTCGCGACGGGGTGCATGCCAGCGGCCACGCCGCCCGCGAGGAGCTGCGCTTCCTCCTCGAGCTCATCCGCCCGCAGGCGTTCATCCCGGTGCATGGCGAGTACCGCCACCTGGCGGCCCACCGTGAGCTGGCCCTCGAGACCGGGCTCGCCGAGTCGCAGGTCGCGGTGGTGGAGAACGGGGTGGCGGTCGAGGTCGACGCCGCCGGGGTTCGGATCGGCGGGCCGGTCGCCCACGGCAACGCGTACGTGGACGGCGTCGACGCGGAGGCGGTCGAGCACGTCGTCCTGCGCGACCGGCGGACCCTGGCGGAGGACGGGGTCGTGATCGCCTCGGTGGCGGTCGATCGGGAGCGCGGCGAGGTCGTGGGCGGGCCCGACATCGTGTCGCGGGGGTTTGCCCGGGGCTCGCACCTGGCGCCGCTCGCTGCCGAGGCGCGTCTCGCGGTCCTGGCGGTGTGCGCCAACGAGGGGACCAGCGACCCGGCCGAGCTGCGCCGGGCGATCCACGACCGGCTCGCGGGCCTCTTCCTGGAGCGCATGCAGCGGCGGCCGATGATCCTGCCGGTGATCAGCGAGATCTGAGCCAGGTGTCGGGCGCACGGGTCGTGGGGGCGGCGGCGCTGCTGGCGGTGATCGGCGTCGCCGGCGTCGGGGCCGTGCACGCGGCGGGCGCCGTCTCCGCCGCCGCCGAGCTCGCCCCGGCGCGCCTCGCTCCCTTCGCCGGGCGGGTTCCGCCCCTCGGCTGGCCGCGCCAGGGCGAAGCCGCGGTCGCGGTCCAGGGGGTGGGGATGCTGGGCGCGAGCCCACGGCAGCAACCGGTGCCGATCGCGAGCGTGACCAAGATCATGACCGCGCTGGTGGTTCTGCGTGACCATCCCCTCGCCCCGGGCCAGGGCGGGCCGGTCCTGGTCATGACCGCGACCGACCAGGAGGTCTTCCGCCAGGACCTCCACCAGGACGACTCGACCCTGCCCGTCCGGGTTGGGGAGCGCCTGTCCGAGCGCCAGCTGCTGGAGGGGCTGCTCATCCCCTCCGGTGACAACGCGGCCTGGATCCTGGCCCGATGGGACGCCGGAGCGGTGCCGAACTTCGTCGCGAAGATGAATGCCGAGGCCCGCGCGCTCGGGCTCCGCGCCACCCACTACGCCGACGTGAGCGGCCTGGACCCGGCGTCGACGAGCAGCGCCGTCGACCAGACCCACCTCGCCGAGGTGGCCATGCGCGACCCGGTGTTCGCTGCGATCGTGCGCCAGGCCCACGTCGTCCTCCCGTTCGCGGGGCGGCTCCCCAACTACAACCCGCTGGCGGGCGCCCCGTACGTCAGCGGGGTCAAGACCGGGTGGACGCCGGCCGCGGGCGGCTGCCTGGTGCTGGCGCGCTGGGCCCGGGTGGGGGCGCGCCCGCTCACGGTGGTGGCGACGGCCCTGGGCCAGCGGGGGCCGGCCGAGCTTCCCGCCGCCGCAAGGGTCAGCGACCGGCTCGCCCGCCGGGCGGTGGCGCTCCTCACCACGCGGGTCGTCAGCCTGGCGAGGCGCCCGGTGGGGATTCTCCGAGCCCCGGGCGAGCGGCCCGACCCGCTGGTCGTGGTGGGGGCGGCCCGGCTGGTCGGCTGGCCGGGGCTGCCGGTCACGGTCCACCTCCACCTCAGCTCGCCACTGCCGGCGCTGCCGATCCCGGCCGGGGCCACGGTGGGGAGGGCGGTCGTGACGGCGGGCGCCCAGACCGTTGTGCTTCCGATCCGGACCAGACGGCAGCTGGTCGCCCCCGGCCTGCTCTGGCGGCTGCTCTAGGACGACTGATCGCTCCCCGTCCTCCCGTGGCGCCGGGGCCCCTTCGCCAGACGGGCCCGGTCCCCGTACACTTCCCGCGAACGGCCATTCGTCGCCGCGATCCCTCCACGACCTCCTCACCCCATGGCCACCACCCGGCGGCGCCCCGCCCCGCCCCGATCCCGGCCCACCGGCCCCGGCCGATCGGGTCGCCGCGGCCCTAGGCGGACGGCCGCCAGCCGCCGGGGTCGGACCGCGCCGCCCCTGCTCACCGCCCAGCAGCGCCGGGAGCTCGGCGGGCTGGCGATCCTGGCGGTCGGGCTCGTGCTCCTCCTCGCCCTGTTGCTTCCGCGGGCACCGGTGACCGCGGCGATCGCCCGGGCGGCGTTCGGGCTGCTCGGGATCGGAGCGTGGTGGCTGGGGACGGTCGTCACCGGGGTGGGGGCTAGGGTTCTCGGCTGGCACGATCGCGGCCGCGGGGTGGCGGCCGCGATCGGGCTGGTGGTGGCGACCGGGGCCGTGAGCGGCCTGCTGGGCGTCCTCCATGCGACGGCCGGCGGCTGGCTGGGTGAGCGGATCGGGCCGGCGCTCGACGCCCGCGCCGGGGCGCCGGTCGCGGTCGTGACACTCGGGGCGCTCGGCCTGGCGGGGCTCGTGCCCGCCCTCGATCTCCGCCCATCGGGCTGGTTCGCGGCCGCCGTTGCCGCGGGCCGCTGGGTCGGTGGGACCTTCGCGGCCGCCCCATCGGACGATGGCCGTCGGCGACGGCGGGGTCCGGTGGCCCTGGCCGGCGCCCCGCCGGTCGCTCCGGCCCGGCCGTCCGTGCCGGCCCGGGCGCGGGGTGCCGCCGACGCGGGGTCAGCGACCAGAAGGGCTGCGCTCCCCGGCGATGCCGGGCGGTTGACCTCTGACGCCCCGGAGCCCTCCGACGTGGCCTCGGGGGACGGCGCCAGCGGTCCCGAGGGGCTGTTGGGCCGGTTCGAGCGGGTCTTCGAGGGGCTCGACGGCTGGGAGGCCGCCGGGGACGCCCCGGCGCCACCGCCCGGGCCGCCACTGTCCGCCGACGGGGTGCCGCCGCCGCCCGGGGCCCCGGTCGCGCCCGCGAAGGCGTCCCCCTCGGAAGCCCCGCCCGCCGCTGGCGCACCGGCGGACGCGGGCGCGGACGGGGTGCCCGCCGCCGCCGGCGTCGCGGCGCCGGATGCGGGCCCCCACGCGGGGGAGGGGTCAGCGGGCGCCGAGGAGGAGGCCGAGCCTGATTGGCGGCTACCGACCCAAGAGCTCCTGGACAGCGTGACGGGGAAGCGGGAGCGCCTTCGGGATGAGATCCGGGTGCGGATCCAGACGATCGAGGCGACCCTGGAGGCGTTCCAGGTGGACGCCCGGGTCGTCGGCGTCAACGCGGGGCCGACCGTGACCCAGTACGAGCTCCAGCCCGGGCCCGGCGTGGCCGTCCGCAAGGTCGTCACCTACCAGACCGATCTCGCCCTGGCCCTGGCGGCGCCGATCCGGATCCAGGCGCCGATCCCCGGCAAGTCCGCGATCGGCATCGAGGTGCCCAACAAGGCGGCCCAGCTCGTGACCCTCAAGGAGGTGGTGCGCAGCCCCTCATTCGGGTCGGTGCCCAGCGGGCTGGCGATCGCGCTCGGCGCCGACGTGAGCGGTCACGCCGTGATCGGGGACCTCGCCCGCATGCCCCACCTCCTGATCGCCGGCGCGACCGGATCGGGCAAGAGCGTGTGCATCAACGCGGTCTTGGCCGGGCTCCTCCTCCAGGGGACGCCGCGCGACCTGCGCCTGATCCTCGTCGATCCCAAGCGGGTCGAGCTCAGCAACTTCGCCGACCTCCCGCACCTGCTGGTGCCGGTGGTGGTGGAGCCTGATGCCGCGGTGGCAGCGCTGCGCTGGGCGGTCACGGAGATGGAGCTGCGGTACAAGCTGTTCGCCGGCCACGGCGCCCGCAACATCGCGTCCTTCAACGAGCGCGCCCCGGGGCTCGGCCTGCAGCCGCTGCCCAAGGTCGTGATCGTGATCGACGAGCTCGCCGATCTCATGATGGTGGCGGCCAACGAGATCGAGGAGCTCATCTGCCGGGTCGCCCAGCTGGCGCGGGCGGTCGGCATCCACCTCATCGTCGCCACCCAGCGGCCCTCGGCCGACATCATCACCGGGCTGATCAAGGCGAACATCCCCTCGCGGGTGGCGTTCGCGGTCAGCAGCGGGGTCGACTCCAGGGTCATCCTCGACGAGATGGGGGCGGAGAAGCTGCTGGGACGGGGCGACATGCTCTACCTGCCCATCGACGCCGGCAAGGCCACCCGGCTGCAGGGCGCCTTCGTGTCGGATCGGGAGCTGGACCAGCTGATCGGCTGGTGGAAGGCGCAGGGGGCGCCGCGCTACCAGGAGGAGATCCTGGAGATGACCCAGCTCAGCCCCCAGGAGCGGGACGGCCAGATCCGCCGAGACCCCCTCTTCGGTCGCGCCGCCCGGGTGGTCGCCACCGAGGGGCGGGCGGCGGCCTCCCTCCTCCAGCGCAAGCTGAACGTCGGCTACACCCGTGCGGCCCGGCTGGTCGACCAGCTCGCCGAGGCGCGGGTGGTGGGCCCGTATGAGGGCAGCAAGTCGCGGGAGGTCCTGATGAGCCTTCCCGACGTCGACGAGCTGCTGGCGGGGCTGAGCGACGAGGGCTGACCGGTGGCATCACCGCCCAACCCCGTGCCGCGGCCGCCGAGTACCCTTGAAACGTGGCTGCGGCTGAGCACTCCTTCGACGTCGTCTCCGAGTTCGACCGCCAGGAGCTCGTCAACGCGGTCCAGCAGGCGCAGCGGGAGATCGCGACCCGCTACGACTTCAAGGACGTCACCGCGGAGATCACCCTCGGCGACCAGAGCATCACGGTGCTCGCCGCCTCCGAGGGGCGGGCCCAGGCGATCCTTGACGTCCTCCAGGGCAAGATGGTCCGCCGGGGCCTCTCCCTCAAGATCCTGCGCCCGGGCAAGGCGGAGCCCGCCGCCCGGGGCAACGTCCGCCAGGTCGTCGACCTCCAGCAGGGCATCGACGACGAGCTGGCGAGGGCCCTGGTCAAGCGGATCCGCGCGGCCCAGCCCAAGGTCCAGGTCCGGATCCAGGGAACCGAGCTCCGGGTCAGCGGCAAGGACAAGGACACCCTCCAGGCGGTGATCCAGGACCTGCGCGACTACGACGCGCCCGTCCCCCTGCAGTTCACGAACTACCGGTGACCCGGGCGCTCCCGTCCGCCTCGCCGCCGCTGGCGGGCTCGCCGGGGCGGTGGGAGCCCGGTCCCGCCCCCGCCGAAGGGGAGCCGGACGAGGCGCCCGCCGGGCCGCCGCCCACGGTGACCGAGGTTCCGGGGCGACCGGCCGACCGGGGTGAGCTGGCCGGCCGGCTCACCCTGCCGAACTCGCTCACGCTGCTCCGGCTCGTCGCCATCCCTGTCCTCCTCTGGGTGATCGCCGCGCCCTTCCCGGGGCACGACCAGGTGGGGGCGGCGATCTTCCTCGCCGCCGCCGCGACCGACACCCTCGACGGCCTGGTCGCCCGGTGGCGACGGCAGGTGACCGCCCTCGGCGCCTTCCTCGACCCGCTCGCCGACAAGCTCCTCGTGATCGCGGTGCTCTTCGTTCTGGTCGGGGCCGGACGGCTAGCGGCGTGGGTGGGGTTCACGATCGTCGCGCGCGAGCTCCTCGTCACGGTCCTGCGCAGCCGGGCCAGCGGGGTTCGGGTCTCCATCGCCGCCTCCCGGCTGGGCAAGCTCAAGACCGTGGCCCAGGTCGCCATGGTCCTGAGCGCGATCCTGGTCGGGCCCTACCCCGCCCTGGCCCCGCTCGTCCAGGCGCTGGTGGGGTTGGCGGTCGCCGCGACCCTGGTGAGCGGCGCCGACTACATCTGGCGCTTCCGCGAGCACCTCCTCTGAGCCCCGGCCCGACCGCCGCTGAGCCGGACGCGCTTGCGCTCCCGCCTACAGTCCCCGAGGCGGCCGCCGTGCTCGACGGCTGCCGCGCCCGAGGCTGGTCGCTGGCCGTGGCCGAGTCGTGCACCGGCGGGCTCCTCGTGGCCGCCCTCACGAGCCATTCCGGGAGCTCCGAGGTGGTCCTGGGCGGGGTGATCGCCTACGCGGATCGGGTCAAGACCGAGTGCTTAGGGGTGCCCCGGTCCCTCCTGGCGGCCCACGGCGCGGTCAGCGAACCGACGGCGCTGGCGATGGCGCGGGGGGCCGCCGCCCGGCTCGGCGCCGACGTGGGGATCGGGATCACCGGGGTCGCCGGTCCGGGGCGCTCGGGGGTCAAGCCCCCCGGGCTCACGTACGTCGCGGTGCGGACGCCTCTGGCCGAGCGGGCCCG
The DNA here is from genome assembly GCA_027306595.1 of Candidatus Dormiibacterota bacterium. Taxonomy (GTDB): domain Bacteria; phylum Chloroflexota; class Dormibacteria; order Aeolococcales; family Bog-877; genus DAHUZL01. The sequence goes on from DAHUZI010000040.1 coordinate 13,495, forward strand.
CCGGCTCGACCGGGACCGAGGTCGCGAGGGCAACCGGGCGGCGGCGGTCTCCGCGGCGCTGGCGCTGGCGCTCGAGCTGCTCGGAGCGCCCCGACCCCCAGCCGGTCGCTGAGCCTGGGCCAGGGCCCCACCTAGGCGGCGGGGCCGAGGGGATGCGGCTCAGCGGCCCGGTGCCTCGGGGGCCACGGGCGGCGGCTGGGCCTCGTGGGGACGCGCCGCGTGGGGTGGGGCGGTGCCGCTCGGGAAGCGCTCCGGGCGCAGCCACGCCGGCGGGGCCACCCCGTCCACGAGCTGGGCGGCGAGGAGGCGGGCCGACTCGAACGCCAGCCCCATGCCGCCGCCGTTGAACCCGGCGACCACGTGGATTCGCGGTCGACCGGGCAACGTCCCCACCAAAGGGAGGCCGTCGGGGGTGAACCCCATGGTCCCCGCCCACCGGGCCACGACCGGGGCCGCGAGGCCGAGCCGGCGGAGGTGGGCGTCCAGGTGCTCCTGAACCCGGGCGGTCGGCTCGAGCCCGAAGCCCACCTCCTCCAGGAGCGCCCGGTCGCGGTACCCGCCAACCAGCACGTGCCCGTCGGCCGCCTGCCGCCAGTACTGCCAGCCATGGTCGGCGCCGGCGGGGCGATCGAGCGTGCCCGGCGGGAGCGGACCGGCGGCCAGGATCTGGCCGCGGACCGCAGCGATCGGCACGTCGGGGGCCAGGCGGGGGGTGTACGCGTTGGTGGCGAGGACGACCTGGTCCGCCTCGAGCTCGCCCTCGGGGCCGGCCACCGTGACGCCGTGGGCGTGCGCGCCGAGCCCCACCACGGCGAAGCCCGGATAGATGGCCTCGGCCCAGGGGGCGGCCAGCCGCCGCAGGGCCCGCAGGGAATGGACCTCGCCACCGTCGGGGAAGAGGCCGCCGCTGTGGTAGCCGCGCAGGCGGTCGGGCAGGGTTCGGTGGTACGTGGCACCGATGCTGGCCCCCCGGGCTCGTTCGACCGCGGCCTCGACCTCGGCGGCCTCGGTGGCATCCACCGCCAGCATCCACGCGCCCCGCTGGAGGTAGCCGACGTCGTGGCCCGCCAGCGCCTCGGCGAGGTGGGCGTGGTTGATCCGCGCCAGCTCGGCGATCGCGCCGACCTCGTCGGGGTCGCCCGACCGGCGGTACCAGGATGCCCCGTCGATGAACCCCGCGTTCCGGCCGGTGGCGCCGAAGCCGCACCACCGCGCCTCGAGGAGGACCGCGGCCAGCCCGCGCTCCAGCAGACACCGAAGGACCGAAACCCCGGCGATCCCCCCACCGACGACCGCGCAGTCCACCCGGGCCGGTGGGCGCTGCCAGTGGGATCGAGGACCGGTCATCACCGGCGTGCCCGCTGCCCAGGGGGCGGGGTCGCCGCCGTCGTTCCGCGGGTCCGCCCCGGCCATCGTCCCCCCGATCCGGCTGTCGCTTCGGGGATGATAGATGCCCGGCGATCGCTCGGGCGCCCGGCGGGCCTGTCGACCCGGTCGGGTCCCCCCGGGGGACCAACCGGGCGCGGGGACGCGAACCCGCCGCCGGCGCCACGTGGCCAGGAGGGCTCCCGAACGCATCCCCGGCTCGATCCACGGCGCGACGGGCAAGGCGCTTGCCGCCCCACCGCCCGGATGCTAGAATCGAACGCGCGTTCGTGCTCCGGGCCGGTCGGCGGTCCCCGGCGTGCGCGTTGACGACCCCACACCGGAGTAGGACCATGGCCACAGCGATGTCGGTGGTGCCCGCGGGCGGCACGCGCGGAAAGGAGAAGGAGCCGGTGATCACGGAGAAGGAGCGCGCGCTCTCCAGCGCCCTCGGACAGATCGAGCGGAGCTACGGCAAGGGGGCGATCATGCGCCTGGGCGAGGTGGCGACCCAGCGCAACGTCGCCACGATCCCGACCGGGGCGCTCACGCTCGACCTCGCGCTCGGGGTCGGGGGGGTGCCGCGGGGCCGGATCGTCGAGATCTACGGCCCGGAGTCCTCGGGCAAGACCAGCCTCAGCCTCCACATCATCGCCGAGGCCCAGCGCCGCGGCGGGGTGGCCGCCTTCATCGACGCCGAGCACGCCCTCGATCCCTCCTACGCCGCGCGGATCGGGGTCCAGACCGACGACCTCCTCATCTCCCAGCCCGACACCGGCGAGCAGGCGCTCGAGATCGTCGAGGTCCTGATCCGCAGCCAGGCGGTCGACGTCGTCGTGATCGACTCGGTCGCGGCCCTCGTCCCCAAGGCCGAGATCGATGGGGAGATGGGCGACAGCCACGTGGGCCTCCAGGCCCGGCTGATGTCCCAGGCGATGCGCAAACTCACCGCCGCCATCAGCCGATCGAACTGCGCGGTCATCTTCATCAACCAGCTGCGGGAGAAGGTTGGGGTGATGTTCGGCAACCCGGAGGTGACCACCGGCGGGCGCGCGCTCAAGTTCTACGCCTCGGTCCGGATGGACATCCGGCGGGTCGATTCGATCAAGCAGGGGCTCGATGTCATCGGCAGCCGGGTCAAGGTGCGGGTGGTGAAGAACAAGGTCGCCGCCCCGTTCCGGACCGCCGAGTTCGACATCCTCTACAACGAGGGCATCTCGTTCGCCGGCAGCGTCCTCGATGCGGCCATCGAGGCTGGGGTGGTGGAGAAGAGCGGCGCCTGGTTCAGCTTCGGGGAGACGCGGCTCGGCCAGGGTCGGGAGAACGTGCGGGACTTCCTCAAGTCGAGCCCGGACGTGCTCGCGGAGCTGGTGGACCAGGTGCGGGCGCAGGCCCTCGGGACCCCGGCCATCGCCGCGGTGCCTGACCCCGGTCAGGCCGGGGTGGCGACCCCGGCCTGACCGGGAGCGGGCGGGCCGGCCCTGGGGGTCGCCCGCCCGCCGCCGAGCGGCTTTCGGGGCCTCGCGCCGGTGGCGGCTGGCCCCGGCGATAGAATCGGGCCAACTCTCTGATCCATTGGCGCACCGCGGGCCACCGCGCCCGGGCGCGCCTTGCGTGCTGGCCCGGGCGTCGCTCGGGCCGCACCTGCACATGAGGTACGAGGCATGCTAGGCCTCCTTGCGGCGTTGGTCATCGTCGCGCTGGTCGCCGTGGGGGCGATCATCTACGCCATCCGCGCCTCGCAGCGGACCCGCGTCCAGCAGGGCCGGGACGTCGAGCAGCTCGAGGCGGCGCGGGTCCAGATCGAGACGGAGCGGCGGGCGGCCGAGGTGGAGGCGAAGGACGCCGCCCTCAAGCTCCGCTCCGCGCTCGAGGACGAGCTCCGGGAGCGGCGGGCGGAGGCCGCCCGCCAGGAGCAGCGGGTCCAGCAGCGAGAGGAGCAGCTCGACCGCCGTCTCGACGAGGTCACCAGCCGCCATCTCGCCATCACCGAGCGGGAGCAGCAGCTGGCGGCCGCCCAGGCGGAGCTCGAGGCGGCCAGGGCCGAGGAGCAGCGGACCCTGGAGCGGATCGCCGGCCTCACCCGCGACGAGGCGCGCCAGCAGATCCTGGCCGGCCTTGACCGCGAGCTGACGGTGGAGAAGGCGGATCGGATCCGCAGGGCCGAGGCCGAGGTCCGGGCCGAGGTCGACGCCCAGTCCCGCGAGCTTCTGATCACGACGATCCAGCGCCACGCCGCTGACCAGACCGGCGAGACCTCGGTCTCGGTGGTCCCGCTGCCGAACGACGAGGTCAAGGGGCGGATCATCGGGCGGGAGGGGCGCAACATCCGCGCCCTGGAGGCGGCGACCGGCGTCGACCTCATCATCGACGACACGCCCGAGGCGGTGATCCTGAGCGGCTTCGACCCCGTCCGCCGGGAGGTGGCCCGGGTGACCCTGAACCGGCTCCTCGCCGACGGGCGCATCCACCCGGCCCGGATCGAGGAGATGGTGGCGAAGGCCAGGACCGAGGTGGGCCAGCGGATCACGGAGGAGGGGGAGCAGGCGCTCTTCGAACTGGGCCTCCAGGGGGTACATCCGGAGCTGGTGAAGCTGGTGGGGACCCTGCGCTTCCGCTACAGCTATGGCCAGAACGTCCTCGCCCACAGCAAGGAGGTGGGCTTCCTCGCCGGCATGATCGCGGCGGAGCTCGGGGTCGACGAGCACCTCGCCAAGGAGGCGGGGATGCTCCACGACATCGGCAAGGCCGTCGACCATGAGGTGGAGGGCTCCCACGCGGTGATCGGGGGCGAGATCCTGCGCCGGCTGGGGCGCCCGGACGCGGTCATCCATGCCGTCCAGGCCCACCACTACGATGTCGAGCCGACCGGCATCATCGCCTTCACCGTCCTCAGCGCCGACGCCATCTCCGCCTCCAGGCCCGGAGCCCGGCGGGAGACCCTTGCCAGCTACATCAAGCGGCTGGAGAAGCTGGAGGAGATTGCGAACGGCTTCGAGGGGGTCGAGCGGAGCTTCGCCCTCCAGGCTGGGCGCGAGGTTCGGATCATGGTCAAGCCGGACCGGATCGACGACGCCCAGGCGACCGTGCTCGCCCGCGACATCGTCCGGCGGATCGAGGGCGAGATGAGCTACCCCGGCACCATCAAGGTGACGGTCGTTCGCGAGACCCGCGCGGTCGACTATGCGAAGTAGGGGGGGCGGCCGCGGCCATGAGGCTCCGAACATCGGTGCGCAGGCGGGGCCGGCCGCCCGGGCCGACGCTGGCGAATGAACCCTAGGAAACCTCGCGTAGAGGGCGTGTCACGGGATTGTGGCGAATCGGATCGGCGCCGTTCGCCCAGCCGGGCCACCCCTACACTTCGCACCTGGACGAGCCGGCCTCCGCCGGGGCCGGGAGTGGCGGCGGGCGACCAGATTAGGGGACGGACACGATGGGCGCGGTGCCAGCGAGACAGTCGCTGCCGCCTTCGAGCCGGCGGGGTGAGGCGCGGCACGCCGGCAGCGTGGCCGGCGCGCGGCGCGCGGACCTGCGCTGATGTCCCAGGACGCCGCTGAACTGACCGGGGTGCTCCCGGCGGGCTCGCAGGCGGAAGCTGGGCCACCGGTGTGGGTCGGGCGATTGAGTCGCCTGCTCGCGCGGCCCGCGGGGATCCCGCAGGGGACCCACCGGCCGGCGCACGTTCTGGCGATCAACGTGGTCGTGGCCGCGGTGGCGGCCGGGTGCCTCGCGCTCGTGCTCCTGACGTTCGGCCGTCCGACGGACCCGATCGCGCTCGCCGTCCTGGCGGTCCTGCTCCTCTCCCTCGAGCTGGAGACCTACGGGCTCAAGATCGGGGGCGGCAGCATCCACTTCGGGGGGACCGCCAACGTCGGCGTCGGGGCCACGTTCCTCCTCGGCTACCCGGCGGCCCTGGTCGCGGGCCTGGCGATGATCGCGGGCTGCCTGTGGCGCCGCAACTACGACGTTCGGAAGCTCGTCTTCAACTTCGGGATGGTGGAGCTGGCGTTCTCCGCCACCTATGCCGTCTACCACGCGCTGCGGAGCACCATCGGCGGCTCGCCCGGGGGGTTCATCGCCGCGTGCGTGGTCGCGGGCCTCACCGGCTGGGCCATCAACTACGGGCTGCTCGGTGCGGTCGTCTCGCTCGACGAGGGCACCAACATGTTCCACAACCGGCCATTCGTCGCGAACTCGTCGCGGCTGGCGCCCTACCACGCCGTGTATGGACTCACCGGCGCGGGCGTGGTCGCGGCGAGCGGCGCGATCGGGCCGATCGCCGCCCTGCTCACCTTCGTGGGGCCGCTGTCGATCGTGCAGTTCGCGATGGGCAGGTGGATGCGCGAGCAGAGCGCCCACGCCCGAACGATCGCGGAGGGCTTCAACGCGACCCTGGTCAGCCTCTCGAAGGCGATCGACCTTCGCGACCACGACACCGAGGGGCACTGCCGGCGGGTCGTGGAGTACACCAGGATCGTGGCCACGCGCATGGGGATCGGGGGGGCGGAGCTGACCACCCTCTGCCATGGCGCCCTGCTCCACGACATCGGGAAGATCGGTGTCCCCGACTCCATCCTGCACAAGCCGGGGAGTCTGACCGAGGAGGAGTGGGCCGTCATCCGCCAGCACCCCGAGCTGGGCGCCCGGATGGTGGCGGATGTCCGCCAGCTCGAGCACGCGCGGCAGATCATCCTCACCCACCACGAGCGGTACGACGGCCGCGGCTACCCGCGCGGCCTGCGGGGCGAGGAGATCCCGCTCGGTGCTCGGATCTTCGCGATCGCGGACAGCTTCGACGCGATGATGTCCGACCGGCCGTACCGGCCCGCGCTCACGCTCGAGCAGGCCCGCCGCGAACTGCACCGCTGCTCGGGGACCGATTTCGATCCGGCGTGCGTCGAGGCGTTCCTAGCGCACTCCGACGGTGATCTGGTCCGGATCATAAAGATGAGAGAGCAAGCCGACACCGGCCTGCTCTCTGCATTGCCTGTACTCGTACCTGCCGGAAGCCACTAGCTTGCGCCACATGGCTACCGACGGGCTGCGATCAGCCCCAGGTTCCGGTGCCTTCCCAAACGCTCATGTGAATCTCCAAGACAACTCGGGCGAGGGGACTACCGCCACTCCTCGGTAACACCTGCAACGTCAGTCTAGCGATGTGACGGAAGTGTGCCTAGGGGCTGACGGCACAGTTACGGGAACGTAACTTATGTGAGGGGCGCGCGTTCGGCCGGATCTCGGTCGCCGCGGCCGGTCGCGACGAATCGCCGCCCGTATACTGGGGCCCAGCCCGGCCGGCGGGGGCAGGAGCAGGGGCGTGATTCAGGGCGTGCGGACGCGGTGGCTCCCCTTCCGGTACCCGGCGTTTCGCGCCCTGTTCCTGGGCGGGGGGCTGTCCTGGTGGGGCGACTTTCTCACCATCCCGGCCTTGCTCGTGGTCGGGTACGAGCTGGGCGGCCAAGCCGGGGTGGGGTGGGTGACCATCGCCTCCACCGTGCCGATGATGGTGCTGCTGCCGATCGGCGGGCGCCTCGGTGACCGCGGCGAGCGCCGGCGCCGGCTCATCGCCCTCGACCTGATCCGGGCGGCGCTGGCCGCGGTCGTGGCGGGCAGCGCGGTCCGGGGTGGGCTGCCGGTGGTGCTGGTGGCGGTCGCCCTGGGCCGGTCGGCCACCGCCCTGTACAACCCCGGCTGGCGCCGCCTGCTCCCCGCGGTGCTGCCGGCCACGCTCGTGCCGGACGGCAGCAGCCTGCTCACCGCGGTCGGGGACGGCGCCATCCTGACCGGGGCGGGGGCGGGGGCGCTGCTGCTCCTGATGCTCCACGCCCAGGTGCTGATCGCGCTGGACGGGCTCACGTTCCTCGCATCCGCCGTCTGCCTGCTGGGGGTCGGGCCCCAGCCGACGCCCGAGGCGGACGCGAGCCGGATCCGCGGCTCGGGGGTTCTGGCGCCGCTGGCCGACGGGTTCCGCTGGATCACCCGTGATCCGGTGACCCGCCTCTTCGCCTGGAGCATGTGGTGCGGGGTGGCTGGGCTCACAGCGCTTCGGGTGTACTTCGTCGACATCGCCCACCACGTTCTCGGCCTGCCCACCGACGCCGTGGGGATCCTGTACCTGTGCGTCGGCGCCGGGTCGGTCCTGGGAAGCGTCGGCAGCGTCTGGCGGGCTCGCGCGCCGGGGTGGGTCTTCGTCGGCGCCCTGGCGCTGGCCCCTCTCGGGATCCTCCTCGTGGGAACGGCCGAGGGGGCGGTGGCCGCGGTCCTGCTCCTCGTCGGCCTGGCGGGGGTCCAGACCCTGAGCGAGGCCTGGGGGTACACCCGCGTCCAGACCCGAACCCCCGACCACGGCGTGGGCCGCGCCATGGGCGCCATCCTCTGGTGTGCGGTCGCCGGCCAGGCCGTGGGCGCCCTCGCCGCGGCCTGGGCCAGCACCCACATCCACCGGTCGACCTTCTTCCTCGCCTGGTTCGCCTTCTCCCTCGTGGGCGCGGTGCTGATCGTCACCCCGTCGATCGTGGGGGTCTTTCGTCCGGTCGCACCGCGGGAGCTCCCGGCCGCCCTCGAATGAAGCCATGGCGACGCTGCGGGCCGTAGAATTCCAAGATCGTCGACGAACCCCCCAACCACGCATCCTCACCCGTGTCCTCTCCCGTCCCGCCCCTCTCCGGGAGCGCTCCCGGCACGCCCATGGAAGTCCTCAAGGTCTCAGCCACCTCCCAGCCGGTCCGGGTGGCGGGCGCCATCGCAGGGGTGATCCGGACCCAGGGCAGGGTCGAGGTCCAAGCCATCGGCGCGGGGGCGATCAACCAGGCGGTCAAGGCGATCGCGATCTCGCGCGGGTATGTGGCCCCAGGGGGCCTGGATCTGGTCTGCACCCCTTCCTTTATCGACATCTCGATCAACGGTGAGGAGCGGACCGGGATCCGCCTCGTCGTGGAGGTCCGCTGACGCCTCCGGCCGCGGCCCGGCCCTCCTTCCTCCCCCTGCCGGTGCTCGAGAGCCGACCGGCCCGCCGACCGATCGTGGTCAGCGGGGACCGGGCTCCCCGGGTCCACCTCTGGCAGCAGGGGTGCCAGATGAACACCAGCGACACGGCGCAGCTCGCTGAGCAGTTCGCCGAGATCGGACTCGTCCCGGGGGTGGCGCTGGTGGACGCCGACCTGGCGGTGGTCGTGACCTGCGCCGTTCGCCAGCACGCCGAGGACAAGGCGGCCAGTCGGATCGGCGAACTGGCGCGCTGGAAGCGCGAGCGGGGCGGGCGTGCCATTGCCGTCACCGGCTGCATGGCGGCCGAGCACGGCCCCGCCCTGCTGGCCCGCTTCCCGGCCGTGGACTACGTCTTCGACGTCCGCGAGCCCGACGGCTTCTTCGCCCGGATCCGCGACCTGTACGCGGGGGCGCTCGAGGGCCCCGTCCCGCTGCCGGCGGGGGACCAGCTCTGCGCCTACGTCCCGGTCATCCACGGCTGCAACGAGATGTGCACCTACTGCATCGTCCCCTTCGTGCGCGGGCGGGAGCGAAGCCGTCCCCAGGGCGACGTGGTCGCCGACGTCGGGCGGCTGGTGGCCAGAGGGGTTCGGGAGGTGACGCTCCTCGGGCAGAACGTCAACTCGTACGTCGATCCCGACGCCGGTGGGGGGCTCGCCGACCTGATGGCGGCGGTCGATCGCGTTCCGGGCCTCTGGCGCCAGCGGTTCCTCACCTCCCATCCCCGCAACGCCTCCCCCCGTCTGCTGGCCGCGATCGCCGCGCTGCCGACCGCCTGCGAGCAGCTGCACCTGCCGGTCCAGTCGGGGAGCGACAGCTGCCTGCGCCGGATGAAGCGCGAGTACCGGGTCGCCACCTACCTGCGCACGATCGAGGCGGCGCGCGCCGCGGTGCCGGGGCTGGCAGTGAGCACCGACATCATCGTGGGGTTCTGCGGTGAGACCGAGGTGGAGTTCTCGGCGACGCTCGACCTTGTGGCCGGGGTCGGCTTCGATGTCGTCCACGTCCAGGCCTACTCTCCGCGACCGGGCACGGCCGCCTGGCGGCGGGCGGACGACGTGCCCCTTGCGGTGAAGCGGGACCGGCTTCAGCGGATTCTTCGGCTGCAGCGGTCGATCAGCGAGGCGCGCAACCGGGCGCTTATCGGCGCCGAGGTCGAGGTGCTGGTGGAGGGGCACGGCGCCGATGACGGCCGCCCGTACGGCCGGACCCGCCAGGGCCGCGTCGCCTGGCTGGACCGCTCGGCGTCGGTGGGGGAGCTGGTCCGCACCACCGTGACCGGCGCCTCCGCCTGGCAGCTCCTGGCGGCGTGACCGAGGGGGAGCGACCCCGACGCCCCGACGCCGTGACCCCGGCGGTGGCCCAGTACCAGCGGGCCAAAGCCGAGCACCCGGACGCGATCCTCCTCTTCCGCCTTGGTGATTTCTACGAGATCTTCGGCGCCGACGCCGAACGCGCCGCCCCCATCCTCCAGGTGGCCCTGACCGCCCGAGACTTCGGCCGCACCGGCAAGCTGCCCATGTGCGGGGTTCCCCATCACAGCGTCGAGATCCACCTGCGCCGCCTACTCGACGCCGGCTGCGCGGTCGCCATCTGCGACCAGATGGAGCCCGCCGGCCTCGCCCGTGGGGTGGTGCGTCGGGCGGTGACCCGGGTCCTCACCCCCGGAACGTTGGTCGAGTCCGATCTGCTCGAACCCGGGCGGGCGCGGCGCCTGGTCGCCCTGCACGCCGAGGGGGGGGTGACCGGCGTGGCCGCCCTCGACGCCAGCACGGGCGACTGCCTCCTCGTGGAGGTGGCGGGCGCGCTCGACACCCCCGCCTTGACCGGGGAGCTCGAGGGCCTCGACGCCGCGGAACTGCTGATCGCCGAGGACGCCGCGGTGGCCGCGAGCCTTGTGCCCGGTGCGGTTCGCACCCGGCGGGGGCCGTCGTGCTTCGCTCCCGAGCCGGCGCTGGCGCGGCTGCGGCAGGCGGTCGGGTCGGGGGGGCTGGTGGCGGCGGGCGTCGGAGGCTGGCGAGCCGCCCAGATCGCGGCCGGGGCGCTGCTTGCCTACTGCGCGGCCGGGCAGCTCGCGCTTCCAGCCGGATTCCTGCGGGTGCGGGCGCAGCTGCCGGAGGCGAAGATGACCCTCGACCCCGCAACCCGGCGCAACCTCGAACTGGTCGACGCAAGCGTCCCCGGTCACCCGTCGCTCCTGCGCCTGCTCGACCGCACCCGAACCCCCCAGGGGGCGCGGCGCCTTAGGGGTTGGGTGCAGGCGCCGCTCCGACAGCTGAGCCCGATCCACGAGCGCCAGGCCGCCATCGGTGAGCTCCAGGCGGCCCGGGGGCGTCGGGCCGACCTGCGGGCGGCGCTGGCTCGGTGCCGGGATCTGGAGCGGCTCGTCGGACGCTGTGTGCAACGCCTGGCCGGGCCGCGCGACCTCGGCGCGTTGCGCCAGACCCTGGGCACCGTCCCCGAGGTGGCGGCCGTGATCGAGGCCGCATCCGCCCCGCTGGTGCGCCAGAGCCGAGATGGGCTGCAGGCGGTGCCCGGGGCGATCGCGGCGGATCTCGGGCGCGCCCTTCGGGACGAGCTGCCGGCGACCGCCCGCGACGGTGGGTTCATCCGGGCCGGGTACGACGACGAGCTGGACGCGATCCACGCGGGCAGCGAGGCCGCGCGCCGGTACATCGCCGAGCTGGAGGCGCGGGAGCGCCAGCGGACCCAGATCCGCAGCCTCAAGGTCGGATACAACCGGGTCTTCGGCTACTACCTCGAGGTCCCCAACAGCCAGCGCGACCGGCTGCCCCCCGAGTACATCCGCAAGCAGACCCTGGCGGGGGCGGAGCGATACCTCACCCCCCAGCTCAAGGCGCAGGAGGCGGTGGTCCTCAGTGCCAGGGAGCGTGCGCTGAAACGCGAGCAGGCCCTGCTGGAGGGGCTGTGGGCCCGGGTCCAGGCCGAAGCCGCCCCGCTGGTGCGGGCCGCGGAGGCGCTCGCCGATCTCGACGCGCTCGCCGCCCTGGCCGAGGTGATGGACGACGGCGGGTGGATCATGCCGGTGGTGGACGCCACCACCCGCCTGGAGATCGTCGACGGCCGGCACCCCCTGGTCGAGGCGGCGCTGGGCCCCGGACGGTTCGTCCCCAACGACATCGGTCTCGACGGCGGCGGGGCCCGGATCGTCCTGTTGACCGGGCCCAACATGGCCGGAAAGTCGACGTACCTGCGCCAGGTGGCCACGATCGCCCTGCTCGCCCAGCTGGGCATGGCCGTCCCCGCGACCCGGGCCCGGGTCGGCCTGGTCGACCGCATCTTCACCCGGGTCGGCGCCCACGACGAGCTGGCCGCCGGGCGCAGCACCTTCATGGTGGAGATGGCCGAGACGGCGGCGATCCTCGCGGCGGCCACGCCCCGCTCCCTGCTGGTGCTCGACGAGATCGGCCGGGGCACGAGCACGTACGACGGGCTGAGCATCGCGCAGGCCATCCTCGAGTACCTGCACGACCACCCGGCGGTGGCGGCCCGGACGGTGTTCGCCACCCACTACCACGAGCTCACGGCGCTGGCGACAAGCCTTGGGGCGGTGCGGAACTTTCGGGTCGAGGTCGTGGAGGAGGGGACCGGCCCCTCCGCCCGGGTCACGTTCCTGCACCGCATCGTGCCGGGGGGCGCCGACCGCTCCTACGGGATCCACGTCGCCGAGCTCGCCGGCATCCCCAAGGTCGTGGTCGAGCGGGCCCGGGTGCTGCTCACGGAGCTCGAGTCGGCGCGGCGCCTCCCCCAGGAGCCGGGCAGCGAGCAGCAGCTGGCCTTGCCCCTCGCGCCGAGCCACCCGGTGGTGGAGGAGCTGGCGGCGCTCGACCTTGACGGGATGACCCCGCTCGCCGCGCTTCTGAAGCTGACCGAGTGGCAGCGAGCGTCGCGCGGGTCGGACGCATGACCGGGCCCGGGGCCCGTGACCGGTCGGCCGTGGAGCCGGATCCGGTCCGGATCTGGGTCCTGCCCCCCGCCATCGCCGATGCGATCGCGGCGGGGGAGGTGGTGGAGCGGCCTGCATCGGTCGTGAAGGAGCTGGTGGAGAACGCGCTCGACGCTGGCGCCGGTCGGGTCCGCGTGGAGATCGAAGAGGGAGGGCGGACCGGGATTCGGGTCAGCGACGACGGCGGCGGGATGTCCCCCGAGGAGCTGAGGCTGGCGTTCGGTCGCCACGCCACGAGCAAGGTGCGCAGCCTTTCCGACCTGGACCGGATCGCCACCTTGGGGTTCCGGGGCGAGGCGCTGGCCAGCATCGGGGCCGTGGCCCGGGTGGAGGCGGTGAGCCGCCGGCTGGCTGGGGCCGCGGCCCACCGCGTCGTGGTCCGGGGAGCCGAGGTCGAGGGCCCGATGCCGGCCGCGGCGCCTGTCGGCACGTCGCTCGAAGTGACCGAGCTGTTCGCCACCACCCCGGCGCGGCGCGCGTTCCTCGGTGCGCCCCGCACCGAGGCGATTCGCTGCGCCCGGGTGGTGGCCGACGCCGCGCTCTCCCGCCCTGACGTCGCCTTCGAGCTGCACGTCGACGGGCGGCGGACCCTGCGGGCGCCCGGCAGCGGCGAGCTTCTTGACGCCGTGCGGGCCGTCTTCGGCGCGCCGGCGGCCCGCGACTGCTTCGCGGTCGAGGAGGGGGGCGACGAGTTCGCGGTCACCGGGCTGCTCGGCGGCCCCGCGGCTGCGCGCGGCAACCGCAGCGCCCTCGTGCTCTGCGTGAACGGCCGCCGGGTGCAGCAGCGCAGCCTGGAGGTCGCGGTCGAGACCGCGTACCGCGGGCGGCTCGAGGTCGGGCGGCACCCGCTCGCGGTCCTCGATCTGCGTTGCGACCCCGGCCGGGTGGACGTCAACGTCCACCCCACCAAGCGCGAGGTTCGCTTCCGGGACGAGCGAGCGGCGTTCCAGGCGATGGAGCGCGCCTGCTGGCGGGCGCTGGGCGCTGCAGCCGTTGGCGCGGCGCCGGCATCACGGGGAGCCGAGATCTGGCAAGGGAGCTCGGCCCCGGGCGCTGCGCCGACGCCCTCGCGCGCGCCCGCCCCCGCCGCTCCCGCCCCCGGCGACCCTCGCCGACGGCCGGCGGGGCCCGCGCTGGAGTGGTCCCACGGACCCGGGGAGACGGTGGGGCCGCGCCCCGCGGCGCTGAACGGACCCGCCCTCGCGCATGCCGGAGCCTGGCGCCTCCTCGGCCAGGCGCATCGCCAGTACCTGGTCGGGGAGACCGACGACGGGCTCGTGCTGGTGGACCAGCACGCCGCGCACGAGCGGGTGCTCTATGCCCGGTACCTGGCTCGGCTGGAGGCTGAGGCTGACGCCGTTGCGAGCGCGCCGGCAGGAGCGCGTCCTCCCGCCCCTGCCCAGGGGTGGCTGATTCCCGAACTGGTGGAGCTGCCGGCGGAGCTCTCGGCGGGATTCCCGGGCGCACGCGCCACGCTCAGTCGACTGGGATTCCAGCTGGAGATCTTCGGTGAGGCGACCCTTCGCTGCACCGCGAGCCCGCCGGGCGTTCGAGCCGGCGATGTCGACCGGCTGGTCACCGGGCTCCTCGAGGCGGCGCTGGACGGACCTCCGGGCGCGGAGACGATGCGCCGGCATCGGATGGCGGCCCTGCTCGCCTGCCACACGGCGGTGCGGTTCGGGGACCGGATCGCGCCCGAGGGAGCCCAGCGGCTCCTTCGCGACCTGGCGGGGACCCCGGCCCCCTCCACCTGCCCCCACGGTCGGCCCACGGTGGTTCACCTCGGGGATGCCGAGCTGCGCCGGGCCTTCCGTCGCCCGCCCGCCTGAGGTGCGCTCGGCTGGGCCCGTGGCCGGCGGCCGGCCACCTGTGATCCTGGTGGTCGGACCGACGGCGAGCGGGAAGACCGCCCTCGCCGTCGCGCTCGCTGAGCGTCTGGGCGGTGAGCTCGTGAATGCGGATTCCCGGCAGATGATCGCCGACCTCGACGTCGGAGTTGTCAAGCCGACGCCCGCCGAGTTGCGCGGCATCCCCTGTCAGGGGCTCGACTGGCGCCGGTTGGGCGCGCCCTTCACCGCCTTCGACTTCGTCGAGCGGGCTCGAGACGCCATCTGCGCCATCGCCGGGCGGGGCCGGGTCCCGATCCTGGTTGGGGGAACGGGCCTGTATTTGCGTGGCCTGGTGCGCGGCTTCGACTTCGGCCAGCTGCCAGCGTCCGGGCCGCGCGGCGGCCACAGCCCGGGAGCGGGATCCGCTTCACCCGGTGAGCTGGCCCGTCTGGCGCCCGAGGTGGCGGCTCGCACCGACCTGCGCAACCCGAGGCGGGTGGAGCGGGCGCTCGAGCTCGTGCGGGCTGGGGCGGCGCCCCGGGAGCTCGGAGAGCCGTGGCCCGCGGTCTGGATCGGTCGGCGGCTGTCGCCGGCGGCGCTCCGGGCCCGGATCGACCGGCGGACGGAGTGGCTCCTCGGCCCCCGACTCCACGCCGAGGTGGATCGGGTGCTCGCGGCCGGCGTGGCCCCGGACGTGCTGGCCGATGCCGCGATCGGCTACGCGGAGGCCCTCGCCTGGCGCGCCGGCACGATCGGCCGGGAGGAGGCGGTGGCCCGGGTCGCGCTCCGCACCTGGCGGTACGCCCGCCGGCAGCGCACCTGGCTCCGGCGGGAGCCCGGTGTGGGGTGGGTCGGCGATGATGACGCGGACGACAGCCGGGTCGCGGAGGAGGCCGAGCGGCTCGCGGCCCCAGCGCTGGCCGCGGCGCTGCAGGCGGGATGAGGGGCGAGGATGCCGGTCGGCGAGCGGCGCGCAGGGTTGACGGAGGTGCCAGAGCGCGCCTTTCTTCTCGGCTGGGTCGGCACCGACACGGAGGCGCGGACCCTCGACCCCCAGATGGACGAGCTGGCTGATCTGGCCCGGACGGCGGGAGCAGAGGTGGTGGGCTCCGATGTGCAGCGCCGCGACCGGCCCGATCCGGCGCTCTTCTTCGGGCGCGGCAAGGTCCGCGAGCTGGTCGCGCTGCGGGCCGAGCTGGCCTTCGACCTCGTCGTGTCGAACGAGGAGCTGAGCCCGCGCCAGCAGCGCAACCTCGAGCAGGAGCTCGAGGTCAAGGTGCTGGACCGCACCGAGCTGATCCTCGACATCTTCGCCCAGCACGCGCGCACCCGGGAGGGGCGTCTCCAGGTCGCGGTGGCACAGCTCCGCCACCTCCTCCCGCGGCTGTCGGGGGGGCGCGACCTCTCCCGTCTCGGTGGCGGCATCGGCACCCGCGGACCTGGCGAGCAGAAGATTGAGGCCGACCGCAGGCGGATCCGGACCCACCTGCGCCGCCTCGACCGCGAGCTCGAGGAGGTGCGGGGGGAGCGCGCGCTGCACCGGGAGAGTCGGCAACGGCGGGCGCTGCGAACGGTGGCCCTGGTCGGCTACACCAACGCCGGCAAGTCCACCCTGCTCAACCGGCTCACCGCCGGGGGGGCGGTCACCGAGCATCGGCTGTTCGCCACTCTCGATCCCCGGACCCGGCTCCTCAGCCTGCCCGGGGGCCAGGATTGCCTGCTCACGGATACGGTGGGCTTCATCCAGAACCTGCCGCACGACCTCGTCGCCGCCTTTCGGGCGACGCTGGAGGAGGTGACCACGGCCGACGTCCTCATCCACGTCCTCGACTGCAGCCAGGAACGGGCGGAGCAGCAGCTGGAGACGGTGCACCGGACCCTGGCCGAGCTGGACGCCCTGAGCCGGCCGCGGCTGCTGGCCCTCAACAAGGTGGATCGGGTCTCGCCGGCGGCGAGGGCGCGGCTCGAGGGGCTGCCGTGGGAGGGGTACGCGGCGGCCACGGCCGTGAGCGCCGTGACCGGAGAGGGTCTGCCCCAGCTGGTCGCCGCCCTGGGGTCGCTCTTGGCCGAGCCGCTCGAGCCCCTCGACATCGTGGTCCCGTACACCGACCCCCAGAGCCTCATGCGCTGGCGCCGCTACGGCCGCATCGAGCACGAGGAGTACACGGAAGCGGGGGTCCATGTGGTCGGCCGAGTCCCGGCGGGGCTCGGCCGCCGGCTGCGCGGTGACCCCGAACCCGATCTCGATGAGGACGCCCTCTCGCGCGGGCTGGACGATGGGCCCGAGGCCGCCTCCAACGGCGCATCGGCCCGCCTGCGCAGGGATTCGTGAGCGAGCCGCCCCAGCTCGGCCCGAGCCGGCTGTCGGCCGCAAACGCCGCCCTGGACCGGGCGGGCCGGTGGATCGAGACCGCCATCTATGTGGCCGGCGGACTGCTGCTGGCGGGAGCGGCGATCCTCCTCCTGGTCAGCGTTGTGTCGATCGCCGTCGGCCACCGCGGCAGCGTCGAGACCCGCGCGCTGACCGTCGTCGACCACGTCCTGCTCATCTTCGTCCTGGTCGAGCTCCTCCACACGGTGCGGCTCGCCATCCGCACCCATGAGCTCGATGCCGAGCCGTTCTTGGTCGTGGCGCTGATCGCGAGCATCCGCCGGATCCTGGTCTTCACCGCCGGGAGCAGCGCGATCACCGAACGCTCCAGCCTGATCGAGCTCGGGCTCCTGATCGTGCTGGTGGTGGCGATCTCCGCGGCGCTGCTCTTGCTGCGGCGGGCGCGCCCCCGTTCGCTTCGGCTGCCGCTCGGGGACGGGCACGCCGGAGTCGGCGGGGGCGAGGGCTAGCGGCGGGCTCGGTCAGGCGAGCAGCCGGACCACCGCGACCACGCTGCCCTCCACCTCGAGGTGGTCGGTGTAGATCGGCTCGAGGCGATCGTTGGCCGGCTGGAGCCGAATCCGTCCCGGCTCCCGGTACAGGCGCTTGACCGTGACCTCGCTCTCCCCGGTCGTGGGGTTCTCCAGCCGGGCGACCACGATCGCCCCGTCGCTGGCGTCCTGGCGGGGGCGCACGACGACCAGGTCGCCGTCGAGGATGCCGTCGTTGATCATGCTGTCCCCGGCGACACGCAGGGCGAAGGCGTCCTCGCTGCCCGCGACCGCGCTGCCCACCTCGAGGTGGTCCTCGATGTTCTCCGCAGCCAGGACCGGCGTGCCCGCCGCGACCCGGCCGACTACGGGGATCCGCCACCCCCGTCCCGTCGCTGGGGATTCGACCGCCTCGAGGAGCTCGACCGTTCGGGACTTGGCCGGATCGCGGCGGATGTACCCACCGCGCTCGAGGGTGTTCAGGTGATTCTGAACCGTGCTGCTGGAGCTGAGGCCGACGGCCTTGCCGATCTCACGGACGGTGGGCGGATAGGCGCGAGCCCGCGCGCGACCCCGCAGGTAGTCGAGGATCTCACGCTGGCGGGGATGGAGGGGCGTCGTCATCACGGATCTCCCGGTGGGACCGCGGACCGGGGACGCCGGCCCGCTCCACTGGCACGTGGGCCCGATGGTAGCACCGGCGTGCGTCGTTTGCAAACGCCTGTTCGAATGGGAGGGGCGGCCGATGCCGCCCCCTCCCGCCGATCAGTGGCAGTAGCCGGTGCGAATGAGGAAGCGGTGGAGATTCGTCACGAAGGCGGCGCCGGTGCCGTCGAAGCCGGGACCGAGCTTGGGGCTGAAGTTGCCAGCCCGGAGCATGCGGTCCACGGTCGCGTAGGCCTGGGCCTGGCGGCCCAGCATGCACTCGTCCGCGACCCAGGCAGGCACCACGCCGAGCACCTCGGTGTGGTGGGCGAGGTCCTCGCGGACCGCCTGCATCTGGGCGGCGGCGTCGGCGGCGATCGCCGCCGGGTAGCGCCGGGTGACATTGACGAATCGCCCCGTGTCGATGCTCATGAGGAGGATGGGGGCCGAGGAGCAGGCGAAGCAGGCGAACTGATAGGGGAATCGTCCGTCATTGCTCAGGAGCACCAGCTGCCCCTGCTCCAGCCGCGGCGCGACCCCGCCGTTGGGGTTGTACGGAGGCAGTGCGGCGACGGGAGACCCGGACTCGGTGAGCGTCGCCCGGGCCGTCAGTCGGTAGCGGTCGCTGGTCTTGGCGTAGGTGTACAGGACGGGCAGGAAGCAGCAGTGGGCCCCGCCGGAGTAGCTCTGGAGGAGGACGCTGGGACGCAGCCCGGCGGCGACGCGCAGAAGGCACAGCTGGTCGCCGCCGGGATTGGCGATGAGCCCGGAGCCATCGGCGAAGGCGACCGTCGGCACCGTCCAGCGCTTCGATCCGAACGAGATGGCGAGGGAGCCGTCCGTCGCGCGGGGCAGCCCTTGGGTCGAAACCCGCGTCGCGTGGAAGGCAACCCGAGTGGCCCCGATTGTGGCCGTGAGGCTGAAGGTGGGCCCCGACTTGGCGCGGGTGAGGGTGTCCCGGCAGCTGAACCCCGCCCCCGAGGCGGGGAGGTGCGACCGGACCGCGCCGGCTGCCGTGAGGTCGCCTGCTGACGCGGCGGCGACGACGAGGGCGAACAGCGCCACGGACCATCGCCCCAGCCACCTCGGCCTGCCCGAAAAGCGCCGCGCCATCTGTGACATCTCCATCGACCCTCCGAATGGCTGTTCAACCCAGGGGCCGCGGCGCGTGGCCGCCGTCCTGCATGGCGTGGGCGGTCAGCCGGAAGCCGCCCATTCGAGCATCACAACGCCACGGCATCACTTTGGTTCCGGTCGCCGGCCCCGCGGCCGGTGGCGGCCTCCGCGGCCACCGGTCCAGGCTCCGCTCGGACGGTCGGCCCGATTCTGATCGCCCCGCTCGAGGCCGGCGAGCTGCCGTGGTGGGAGGCGCGGGATCGAGCGCGGGCGGAGACGGTCATTGACCGATCTCGGCTGCCGCTTCCCGGTGGACGTGGTGCAGGAGCCGGTGCATCTCCTCGGTCAGGCGGAGCCGCTCCGCCTCGAGGCGATGACGCCGGCGCTGCTGCCGGATGAGGTGGAGCGTGCCGCCGGCTGCGATGCAGGCGCCGACGTCGCTGGTGACGTTGGTGTAGTTCCCGCCGATCAGCTCGGCCTTGGCGCTCACCGCCACCCCGACCAGGGGGAGGAGCACGAGGAACACGCCCAGTCCCATCAGCAGGACCACGTGGGCCTTGCTGGCGAGGACTCGCGGGATGTACTGGAGGACCCGATCCAGGCCGGACGTGGGCTCGGCCAGGTCGGCAAGCGAGCCGGTGGGATCCTGAGGGCTGTCGGGTGTGTCGGTCATCACGTCGCCTCCGGTGCTGCGGGCCGGGGTGGTGGACGCCGCACGCCTGTGGGCGGATCGGGCGATCGCCCCACCCCGGCGCGGTGCGGCTCGACGCCGATATCATCGATCAATGGAGGCGGAGTCGCTTTGGATTCGGCTGTCGGACGGGACCCGGCTCTCCGCCTCGCTGTTTCGGCCGCCGTCACCGCCTCCGTGGCCGGTCGTGCTCGAGGCCCGGCCATACCGCAAGGACGACTGCACCGCGGGCGACCGTCTGTGGTACGAGCGTTTCGCTCAGGAGGGCGACCTCGCGGCCGTGCGGGTCGACCTTCGCGGGACCGGGTCCTCCGAGGGCATCGCGAGCGACGAATACCCGGCGCAGGAGCAGGCCGACCTCGTCGAGGTCATCGCCTGGCTCGCGGGCCAGTCCTGGTCCACCGGGCGGGTGGGCATGTTCGGCAAGTCCTACTCGGGGTTCAATGCGCTCCAGGTCGCGATGGAACGGCCACCTCAGCTGGCGGCGATCGTGGCCATCTACGCCACCGACGATCGCTATACCGACGACGTCCACTACGGGGGCGGGGCTCGCCGCGGGCTCGACCTCCTCGACTACCCCACGTACATGGTGGCGATGAACGCCCTGCCTCCCGTTCCCGCGCTTTCCGGACCCGACTGGCGGGAGCGGTGGGCCGAGCGGGTGCTCCGCACCGAGCCGTGGCTGCTCAGGTGGTTCGCCGAGCCCACCGACGGCCCCTACTGGCGTCACGGCTCGCTGCGGACCGATTACGCCCGGATCCGATGCGCAACGATGATCGTCGGCGGGTGGGCCGATGCCTACCGCAATGCGACCCTTCGCGTGTTCGAACGCCTTGAGGGACCACGGCGGCTCCTGATCGGGCCGTGGTCCCACATGCGTCCCGAGGCCTCCGTGCCGGGCCCGCGAGTCGACGTGGTGCCCGATCTGATCCGGTGGTGGGACCGCTGGCTGCGCGGTCGCGACACCGGGGTCGACCGGGAGCCCCCGATCACCGTCTATGTGCGCCGGCCGTCGCCGCCCGAGCGCGAGCCGGACGTGTGGCCGGGATCGTGGCGATTCGAGCGGGCATGGCCCCCGGACCGAGCCGAGCGCCGCACCATGCGCGGAGCGGACGCCGTGGTTCGACAGGCCGCGACCATGCTCATGGGCCCGATGGCGCCCGACGGGGCCGATGAGCTGACCGTTCGCGGCGACGCTGGCACCCAGGCGCCGTCGCCCGGTGCCGACGCCCCTCCCTGGGGCGTCGCGGAGGACCAGACGGCGGAGGAGGCGGCCGCCCTGGTCTATGAGTGGACGCTGGGGGACGCAGCCGTCGACCTGCTCGGCTATCCCGTCCTCGAGCTCGAGGTCCGCTCCTCGGTGCCGGTCGGCCAGCTGGCCGCTCGTCTCTGCTGCGTTCTCCCCAAAGGGGGATCCGTCCTGGTGACGAGGGGGGTGCTGAACCTCACCCACCGGGCGTCCCATCGAGACCCCGAGCCGATGCCGTCGGATCGGTGCGTGCCGGTGCGGATCGAGCTCGACGCCACCGCCTTCTGTTTCGAGCCGGGCCACCGCCTCCGCCTCCTCCTCCTGGGCGCAGACTGGCCGAGCGTGTGGCCGCCCCCGCAGCCGTCAGTCCTCGGAATCGTGCGCGAGTCCCTGCGACTCCATCTTCCGGTCGTCACGGCTCCGCCACCCGACGCTCCCCGTCCGGGGTTCCCGGACCCGTCGCCGGCGACCACCGCGGCGGTCCGAGCCAGCCAGGCGCTGCCCGCCACCTGGCGGTGCGAGCGCGACGTCGTGGAGGGCGAGACCCGGTTCACGGTGGAGCGTGGGGACGCGGCGCAGCTCGCGAGTGGGATCCGGGTCGTCGAGCGGACCCAGGGGACGATCGCCGTCTCGGCGATGGAGCCGGCCCGGGCCTGGGCCGAGGCAGAGGCGCAATTCGAGCTGGCCTTTCCTGAGGCGACGGTCGCGACCAGCTCGCATGTGCGCCTGGAGACGGACGTCGAGCGGGAGGCGCTGACGATCGAGCTGGTGGTGAGGGAGGACGATGTGGAGCGCTGGCGGCGGCGCTGGCAGCGCGTCATTCCCCGGCGCCTGCGGTGATGGGTTCGGGCGGCCGGAGCGGCCGCCGGTCGGTGGCGGGGCGGCCCCGCCCTGCGGACTGACGGTGGTCGAGCCCGCCGAGGCGCGCCTCGCCTGAGGCGGCCGGCTGGTCAGGGCCGAGCTCGGGTGCCGCTCACGCCCGGCTGGCGCCCCTTCGCGGCTCGTGGTCGCCCGGCGCACGGTCCCCCTGAACGGGATCGGGGCCGGCGGGCGCGACCGCCGGCCCGGCGGTGATGGGGGAGGGGGGTGCCGGGACCCCCTGTTCGGAACGGTGCCAGGTGCTGGACTGGAGGCGAGGGGCCGGCGGTGCGGCGGTACAGCGGACAGCGCGGGCGACCTCTGGGCCGTGGCCGTCGTGCAGGGAGGCGTCGGTGGAGCGCGCCGGCTTCGCGGCGAGGAGCCGGGTCGCCCGGCGTTCCGCGGGCCGGGCGGGGGCCCGCGCTCGCCGCGCTCGCGCCCACCTATGAGGGGCGACCCCCGTGCCCGGCGCCGAGCCTTCGGACGCGCACCTGCTGGCGGGAGGTCAGGCTGGGGGTTCGCGCCTCACCCCTCGGGCATCCGCGCCTGGACGTAGCGGCGCACGTCGGCGCTGAGGTCCTCCATCGGCGCCATGAATCCGTGGCGGAAGGCCCGCGAGGTCATCCCCTCCTGCACCGACTCGCAGATCGTCCAGTCCTGGCGGTTCACGAGGTCCCAGAACTCGACCGCGTCGGCGGGGTCGAAATCGGGTCGGGCGATCTCATCGGGGTGGAAGAGGAAGTCGCACACGATTCGGGTGCGTCCAGCCCCCTCGGGGAAGAGCATGAAGGCGGCCACGTGGTCGGAGCTGCAGCTGACCATCAGATTGGGGAGGAGGAGCTCTCCCCGGTGGCGACCCACTTCGTCCGCGCCCAGGCCTGGGAAGGGGCTCCGGGTGGTCGTCCCCGCGCGGGTGAACGTTGTCGTTCCCGGGCGCTGCGGAATCCCGCGGTCCCAATCCAGCGCCGCGCCTCCCCCTGCCCGGAAGGCGGGCACGAGCCGGCAGAGCTCGGGGTGGACCGGCCCGCAGTGGTAGCACTCGTTGTAGTTCTCGACCACGACCTTCCAGTTGGCCGCGACGTCATAGATGATCCGGTCGGCCACCCGAAGCGACTTGAGTCCATAGGGGGCGAGGCGCTGGCTGGCGCTCTGGAAGGCGGGTGGGAGGGGAGGGGCCCCGCCGGGTTCCAGACTCGGGTGGACGAGAATCCAGCCCTCCCAGCCCGTGACCCCGGCGGGGTGGAGGCCGAGCCGATCGCAGTGGGCTGCCAGCTCGGGCAGGAACGGCGCCGCCCGAAGCCGCCCGTCGAGCCCATAGGTCCACGCGTGGTACGGGCAGCGGAAGCCGCCCTTGAGGTGTCCGGACGCCGGGGCCGGAGCGGTGTGCCCGGCGGCAGGTCGATCGTGGGGGAGGATGCGGGATCCGCGGTGGCGGCAGAGGTTGTAGTGGGCGTGCAGCGCGCCGGCGCGGTCGCGGACGACGATGAGGCTCTCCCCGGCGAGGGCCACGACCAGGTAGTCGCCGGCCCGCGGCAGCTGCTCCTCACGCGCCACCGCGGTCCACTCGCGCAGCAGGATGGCGTCTTGCTCTCGGGCGTGGTGGTCCGGGTCGACGTAGGCGGCGCGGGGGAGGCTCTCCTCCATCCCGACCTCGGATCCCCGCGGGACCATGGGTCTGGGGGGCTCGGCGGCGGGTGGGCGGGAATCGAGCACGGCCATCAGTCGTCCGCATACTCGTGCGGGGCCCGGATCGGCCGGTTCCGGCTGAACCGGTCAGGCTGGAAGGCTGAGATGTCGACGCTGGTCGCGTGGCCGTCGACGATCAGCTCGGCGATGACGACGCCGATGGCCGGTGCCAGCTTGAACCCCATGCCGGAGAACCCGCAGGCGACCACCAGTCCGTCGATGCCCGGGATCCCGCCGAGGAGCGGCCGCGAATCGGGTGTCATGTCATAGACGCCGGTGTAGCCTCGGGCGATCCCACCCTCGCCAAGGCCAGGGCACCGCCGGGACGCTCGCGACACCAGCGAACCGAGGGCGTCCATCGCCGGATGCTGGGGAAAGGCGTCCGGATCCACGTCCCGGGTCCCGGAGAAGTCGCCGACCAGCCAGGAATGCTCACCATCGGGGCGGAAATAGGTTCGGCTGGCGGAGTCGATGCAGGCCAGGCGAGCCGTCGCTGGCTCCGGTGGCTCGTGCACGACCGCAACCGTGTGGAGCTCCGTCGCGATCGGCAGCCGGCAGCCGATCGGATCCAGAAGACGCGAGGTCCAGGGTCCGGTGGCGCAGACGACGAGCGCGCTTGCGATCAACCCCTGGGTGGTCTCGACCCCCTGGACCGTGGCGAGCCGTTGCCGCAGGGCAGTGGCCCGGACTCGTGGGAGGTAGTCGGCACCGAGGTCACGGGCGCGGGCCAGCATGTCCCCCGCGGCGCGGGCGCCGTCGCCGTAGGCCCCATCAGGCTCGACCGCGGCGAGTCCAACATCGTCCAGCCGCCAGCCCGGGAGCCGTCGGGCGAGCGCCTCACCCTCGAGCAGCTCGACCCGGGCGCCGCACGCCTGCTGCATCGCCACGTTGGCGCGCAGGCGGTCTACCTCGCCCGGGGCGACGAATCGGACGAAGCCGGTCTGGCGGAGGAGGGGCGGGGCGCCGGTCCATTCGGTCCACTCCCGGTAGCGGCGCAGGCCGAGGACGGCCAGCTCCACCTCGGACCGAAAGGAGTAGTGCATCCGCACGAGCGCCGAGGAGCGTCCACTCATCCCCTCGCCCACGTGGCGCTCGTCGAGGATCACGATGCGTCCCGCTCGCCGTCGTGCGAGCTCGAGGGCGATGGCCGAGCCCATGACCCCGGCTCCGATGACGACGACGTCGGCCGCGCGCGGGGGCGACACTGCGGTCAGGCTCCGACCGCGGCAGGTGTGGCGGGCCAGCCGCGACCCCTCATTGGGCTTCGCCGTCGGCCCCGGTCGCGCAGCGCCTGCCGGGCGGCGTTGTACCCCGGGGCCCCGGTGACGCCGCCACCAGGGTGGGCTCCCGCCCCGCACAGATACAGCCCGTCCACCGGCGTGCGGTACCGCGCCCATCCCGGGACGGGTCGCATCACGTAGAGCTGGTCGAGGCGGAGGTCGCCGTGGAAGATGTTGCCCTCCGTGAGCCCGTATGTCTCCTCGAGGTCGAGGGGCGTGAGCACCTGCCGGGCCACGATCGCGCCGGGCACATTGGGGGCGTGGCGCTCGATCGTGCGGACGGTGAGATCGCCGAGCTCCTCGCGGCGCGATGCCCAATCGCCCTCCCGCAATCGGTAGGGAACGAACTGCACGAAGCAGGTCATGACGTGGACCCCAGGGGGAGCCAGCGAGTTGTCCACGTTGGTGGCGACCACGCAGTCCACCCAGAGCCGGTCGACGTCCGGGATGTCGCCCCGCTTGGCACAGTCGTACCCTTCCTCGGCCAATCGCGCCGGCGGCACCAGGGTGAACAGGGCCCGCTCCCCCGGGGCCGCGTCGGTCGGCATGCCGACAACCGTGGGCTCCTCGGCGAGGACAAGGTTCACCTTGGCGCAGGGGCCGTCCATCTTGATGGCGGCGATCGATTCCCGAAATTCCCCGGGCAGGACATCGGGGGGGACCAGGCCGAGGAACGTGCGCTTGGGGTCGGCGTTCGAGAGCACGAGCGGCGCGTCGAGCGTGACCCCACTGGCAAGGACAACCCCAACGGCCCGCCCGGCTTCCACGCGGATCGCGCTGACGGGGCTGCCCACCCGGAGCTCGGCCCCTCGCTCGCGGGCGGCGGCAGCGAGAGCCTGGGTGATCGACCCCATGCCCCCCTGCACGTGCCCGACGAACCCCTGGACGGCCTCCTCGCCGCCGCTGAGGAGATGAAAGAGGAGGCCGAGCAGGCTGCCGGGCTGGTAGGGGCCGCCGTGCTTGCCATACACGCTGTTGGCGAGGAGCAGGCGGCGAGCCGGCTCGGCTTCGAAGTGCCGGTCCAGGAACTCGCCCAGGCTTCCCGACAGAAAGCCGATCATGGCTGTCAACTCCCGTGGAGACATCCCGCGGAGCCGGCGACCGACCCGGAGCAGCTCGAGAAGGCCCGCCACGCCCCGCCTCTCGACGTCCGGCGGCGCCTGGAGAAACAGCGGCTGCAGGCGCGCGGAAAGTCGCCGGAGTTCGCCGTCGAGCTCGGCGAAGGCCCGGGCGTCGTGGGGCGAGCTGCGCTCGAGCTCATGGATGGTCCGAGCCATGTCCGCCCACCACCTGACGACCCCGTGGCCGGGGAGGGGAACCTGAAGCGAGGGGCTGCAGGGGGTCATCCGCAGTCCGTGGCGGCCCAGGTCGAGGTCGCGGATGACCTCGGGGCGGAGCATGCTGGCGATGTAGGAGGTTGTGGAGGCCCGGACTCCCGGTGCGATCTCCTCGGTCACGCAGCACCCGCCGAGGACCGGGCGGCGCTCGAGGACGACGGTGCGAAGGCCGGCTCCCGCCAGGTAGGCGGCGGCGGTCAGCCCGTTGTGCCCTCCCCCAATCACGATCGCGTCGTACCGAGGCAGACCGCCGCCTCCAGCTGACTTCAAGTCAGACAGGTGCACACCATCGACCTATGGTACAAGCGGTCATATGGAATCGGCCAGAGTCGATACTCGTGAACTGGGGTCGGAGACCTCGGCTGACCCGAGGTCAGGCAATGCCTCCGGGGAGCGGATCCTGGCCGCCGCGATGCACCGCTTCGCCCAGGTCGGCTACGAAGCGGTCCGGGTCGAGGACGTGGCCGCTGACGTGGGGCTGGCGAAGGGCTCCGTCTTCTTTCACTTCGGCAGCAAGCGCGGGCTCTTCCTCGCCGCCTATCGGCGGGCGGCCCGCTCCCTTCCCGGCTACCTGGACGCCCCGGACGACGTGGTCGCGGGCGGTGTCTTCGCTGTCAGCCGACACTGGTTGGCCATGACGGAGCATCTCATCCGTGACGCCTGGGTCCCATACCGGCTGGCGATCCTCGGCACCTACTCCACGAACTCCGAGCTGCGAGGTGCCGTCGACCGCTTCTTGGCCGAGGAGGACTCGTTCGGGACCGTGGCCTTGGTGGAGCGAGGACGTGCGAGGGGCGAGTTGCGCGCTGACGTCGACCTGGACATGACTGTTGCGCTGGTGGACTGGCTCATGGATCGATTCCAGGACGCGCTCGTCACCGAGGAGCTGTCCCGCGGGCTCTTCCCCCGCCACGGGGCCTTCGCGGCCCGGCACCAGCGCCAGATCGACCAGTTCATGTGCCTGCTCGAGGACGCGATCGGCGCCAGCTCGGGGCGGAGCCGAGCCCGAGGCCAGCTGCGGGCGCCCGCCGCCCGCGCTCGCGGGGCGCCGGAACGGTGAGGCTGGATCCCTTGCCCTCAGGGCGTCTTCAGCCGCCTGGGGTCGCGGGCCGCTCGATGGCGAGGGCCCGGCGTAGCCACTCCCGCTCCGCAGGTACTGACAAGGCGGTGAGCGCCTCGCCCACGGCTAGCAGACGCGGCGTGAACTTGCGGGCCTCGCGAGGTCGCTCGCCGGTTTGCTCTGAGGCCAGCCGCATCCGAAAATAGTGCTCGTCGCGGGCGACATGCCATCCGGGTCCCCTGCGGGGGAAGAGATCGAACTCCACCCACTGGTGCCCGAGATCGGCCTCGATCGCCGTGTCCAGGTACCCAGTCTCCTCCGCAACCTCGCGGCGAGCGGCCGATTGCGCCGTCTCGCCCGACTCGATGTGCCCCTTGGGGAGGCGGACCTCGTCGCGTTGGGGGCGGATGAGGACCACGACCGCGCCCCCGACGATGACGACGCCGCCGGCGGCCGCGTACGTGGTCTGGCGTTGGCCGAGGGCGCTTCGCACCGGGCGGAGCCGGTCTGGACTGCTCCCCCACGGCAGCGCCGCCAGTCCGATCGTGGAGGCGGCGTGGCGCCAGATCGATCGTCCGTCCACCCAGAGGACCACCTCGGGGGCGACGCCAAGCCGACGAACGAGGCCCTCGATGGTTCGGCGGGCGACGGCCTGGGACCGCCCAGTCTGGTATCCAGCGATGACATCGGCCATGGTCGCGAGCCGACTGAGCTGGCTGAGCCCGCCGGGCGAGCCGGCGGTGCCGGCGACGACCAGCCCCGTGTGATACCGGGGACGGAGACGCTCCAGGAAGTGGGTGGTCCCCGGACGCTCGAGGGTGAGCAGGTTCGGGAGGGCCAGCACCACGGCCTCTGGCTCGTGGCCCACCCCGGCGAGCCTCCCCGCTGCCGGTTCCGACTGTGGCACGCCGCCCAGCCTAGCCGCCCCGCGATGGCGAGCGGGGCGGGCGGCTAGGGGCGCTGGTGCGTCAGGCTCGCGCGGCGCGACGGCGAGTTGCCGCCTCGAGCCGGCGGAGTCCGCCGAGCAGCATGCCGGCATCGGAGCGCCGAGCCGGTCGCCCGGCCCTGGCGTCGCGTGCGGCCGCCGAGCGGGTGGCCCACCGGGCAATGTCGGTCTGCATCTGGTCGATCTGGAGTCGGGCGCTGTAGGGGTTCATCACATGGTGATATTAGCATATGGCGATGTGCCGCGCAAGCCATACGGCTATATTGTCAAAACCTTCGGCATTCCTGGCCGACGCGGGGCGTGTGCGTGATATAGTCGAACGGCTATGGCGCCCGTCGACGAGGAGGAGGTCGGGTCTCGACGGGGCTTCCTGGTGGAGCCGTCGGCACCCATGGAGCTGCTCTGGCTTGCTCACCAGCTCCTGCACCGAGCCACCGGGAGTGCCGCCCCGGCCGGGCTCGAGGAGTCCCGCGCCGACGAGCTCGCCGAGCGGCTCCGGGCGTTCTGGGGCGATGGTGCGAGCGCGGGTGGAGGGGAGCTCCTGATCCTGGCGGACGCCGCCGGCTTCCTCTTCACGACCGATGTCAGCCCGCACCTCCGCGAGCTGCCGCCGCCCCCGGCCGAGCCGTCGACGTTCCGGCTCGGCACGGAGGATCCGGAGGATCGGAACCGGTTCGTCCAGCGGCTCGCCCGGCTGGGGCAGGATGGCGAGCTCCGCCGCCGGTATGGCGAGCTTCTCGTTGACATCTGGGAGTCCGTCCGGCCGGAATGGGAGAGCCGCGGACTCCCGCTCGTGCGGGAAGTCTGCCGTCACGTTCGCGAGGGCATTGAGGGCGGAGCCGGGGTCGAGGACGCGGTCCCGGCGGTGGCAGAGGTGGCCGCAAAGCGCTCGACTTGGGCGGCGCTGGTATCCGAGGCGATCGGTTCCGGCCGGCTGGCGATCACCCCGGGGTACTTCGGCGGCCGCTGGAGCATCTGGGACCTGCCGGTCCACCTGGTGGTGGGCTATGGGGTCGGGGTTGGCGACGGCCTGGCCGAGATCCGTGCGCTCGCCACCCGGCTAGCTCCCCGTCTCAAAGCCCTCGGCGACCCCACCCGGCTCGCGATCCTCGTGTCACTAGGGGCTCGGCCGGCCAGCATCGTGGAAGTCGCCCGCAGCTTCGGCCTGGCCCAGCCAACCGTGAGTGCGCACTTCCACCTGCTCCGCGACGCCCGCCTGATCGTCGGGGTTCGCGAGGACAGCCGCACCCGCTATCGGATGGAGCGCGGCCGCCTCGCCGACCTCCTCGGCGAGACAGCGCGGTCGGCTGGGCTCGATCTGGGGGGCTGAGTCGACTCGGCAGGCGGTCGAGCTGGGACCGCCGGTCCGCTACAGGCTGTCGGCGGGCATCTGGCCCAGGCGACCGGCCCGGTAGTCGGCGAAGGCCTCTCGCAGCTCCGCCTCGGAGTTCATGACGAAGGGCCCATACCACGCGACCGGCTCCCGGATCGGCAGGCCGCCCAGGAGGAGGACCTCGAAGAACGGGGAGCGGCTCTCCTGACTTGGGTCGGCCGCGAGCGTCAGCGATCCGCCCGCCCCGAAGACGACCAGCTGACCGGTCCCGAAGGCCGCAGCTCCGTCCCCAGCCGTGCCCCGGCCGGCTAGGGCGTAGGCGAGGGCGTTGAAGGACGGGTCCCAGGGGATGACGATGCGCGCTCCAGGCGCGAGGCTGGCGTGGATGAGGGTGATCGGGGTGTGGGTGATGCCCGGGCCCGCATGCTCCCTCAGCCGTCCTGCGATCACGCGCAGAAGACTCGCCCCGTCCTGAGAGGCGACCAGACTCACCTGGCCGGCACGGATGTCCTGGTAGCGAGGGGGCACCCACTTCTTCGAGCTTGGCAGGTTGACCCACAGCTGGATGCCATGGAAGAGGCCTCCGGCCACAACGAGCGGCTCCGGCGGGCGCTCGATGTGCAGGATCCCGGCTCCGGCGGTCATCCACTGCGTGTCGCCGTTCGTGATCAGCCCACCGCCGCCATTCGAGTCGCGGTGCTGGAACGTGCCATCGATCATGTAGGTGACGGTCTCAAAGCCGCGGTGAGGGTGCCACGGCGTGCCCTTCGGCTCCCCGGGGGCGTACTCAACCTCGCCCATCTGGTCCATGTGCACGAACGGGTCGAGCTGGGCCTGGGTCGCGCCGGCAAAGGCGCGCCGAACCGGGAACCCCTCGCCCTCCAGACCGGTTGGTGCGGTCGACACGGCAGCCACCGGCCGGCTGACGGTGGCGGTGGGGTCGGGCTCCGAAACGCGGGGCAGCACCAGCAGATCGGCCACGGTGACGGCGGGCATCAGGGCTCCTTGGCACCACCCGGCGGCTCCTCCTCGAGCCCACGGGCCGGATGGTCACTGGGGCGAGCATACCCTCGACGGGACCGTGCCAATCTCGGGACCGGGGCCATGCCCTCCCGAGCGTGGCTCAGGCGTCCCCCCCAACCGTCGCGATCCAGTGCATCCAGGGTCCCGCAGCGGGCAGCAGCGCAAGCGCCAAGACCACACCCGCGACCAGGCTTCCGAGGAGCAGCGCCCGGCGACTCCCGCGGCCGACCAGACGCTTGGCGCCTCGGCTCCAATCCGCGAGCGCGACGGCGGGCAGTCGCCACAGGTACGCGAGGACATGCACGGACATTCCGAGGAACCAGAGCACGAACGCCCCCTTGTGGAGCGTGAGCAGGAGGCTCGGGCCGGGCGGGACGAAGAGCAGGCCGACACCGGAGGCGAGGAGGGCCGTCGTCAGCACCACGAGCGCCGGGGCGAGCAACCGGAGCGGCAGCAGCGGCGGGCCGCGACGACGGTAGGCTGGCGCCCCGGTGTAGTAGCGGATGGCGCGATACCCGGTGCTCGCCAGCTTGAGCGCAGTCGGGGGGAGCAGCACCAGCCCGATGAAGACGTGGGCCGGGAACAGAAGCCGGAGGAGCACGATGGTGATGCCCTCCAGGGCCAGCAGCACGAACAGCGCCAGAGCGGTGGCGGCGGTGAGCCGATCATTCCCGTCGATGCCTGCCCGGGCAGCTCCTGCTGTGGGGCCCGGCGGACCGCCGAGGCGAGTTTCGTTCACGCAGTGCCCGCTCCAGGTGCTGGTTGACTTGCTGCCGTCGCTTGTACCACGTCGGCCGACCGGAAGGCGGAGCCCGATCCTGGCAGCCGGACGTGCTCGCGCTACCCGGTCGCGCGCAGCTTCGATCTCCGGTCCCGCTCGGCTCCGCTCGCCGCCGCGCGCGACTGGGCTGGAGAAGGTTCACTGGCTGGGGGGCTTCCGCGCGCGAGGACCAGCCCCGTCGCCTCGACCCTATTGGGAGATGGTCCAGTCCTGAGGGTAGATGCTGAGGGTCGGGTCCTGGGGAGCCCTCGGGCCGCGCCCGCATCGTAAGGATAGGGGTCTTGGCGCTAGTAGGTGGAATCGAAGGGGTGAGTGGCCGGACGGGGACGGACCCATAGGTGGGATACCCGCACCCTTTCAGCATTTGGCGGATGTACTGAGAGCTTAGCCCGAAAGCCTGGCTATCGTGGCGAACAGGAGTTGTGCGCCCGCCAAGGGGAGGAACGCGACATAGTTCTCCTTCTGCTTCTCCCACCGCACGAGCAGGCGGCGCGACCGGTTGATCCAGCTGGGCGCGGGCTCGACCACCCAACGGCGCGAGCGATGCCCCGGCTGCGCGCGTCGGGGCTGAACCGGGACCCCGCCACGACTGATGTGGCCGACGGAGCCACGGTCGGCGATCGCGTCATCGATCTCCGGATCGTCATAGACGCGACCCAAGCACAGACGCTGTGGGAACGTGGCGGCCGGTTCAGGCCGGGCTACGACCAGGGCGTCGAGCGTCGCGATGAGGAGTTTCAGGTCGTGGCGGTTGGCGCTCGCCCCGCGGATCGCCAAGGGGCTCCCGCTGCGGTCCGTCAGCCGGCTCCGTTTCACGCCGAGTTTGCCGCGATCGGTCGGATTGGGACCGGTCGCGGCGCATCCGAAAGGGGCCTTGGTCATTGCCCCATCGACCGACCGCCATTCCCACGCGATGCCGCACAGCTGATCGTACTCGGTCAGGCCCGCCGCCCACAGCGCGTGGAACAACCCGGCTTGCTCCCACTCCTGGAAGCGCCGATGCGCGGTGCTGCTACTGCACACGCGGCGCGGCAGCGCTTTCCACTGCGCCCCGGTGCGAAGGACGTAGACGATCGCCCCGAACACCCGCCGATCCGCGACCCGCGGTCTCCCCGGACCCTTGCCGGGGGGCACAGAGGGAATCAGCGGTTCCACCCGCTGCCACAACGCATCATCAACTTCCCAGGGGCGAGTACGCATGGAAGAACTCCCCGGACACGGTGGCCGCCGCGCCGCCAGGATACCATCTTCACGACGCTTTCGGGATGAGTTCTTGGTAAGAGGATCAAGCCTTCCCACTTCAGTCAAGCGGCTTCTCGAACTCGAAGATGGGAGCCAGACGACCGGATTGTGAGCGGACCGTACCCAATCGGTCGCGCACTCTATGCCCAGGCCTCTGTCGCGAACTCCTCAAAGTTGGCAACGAGACGCTGCACGTCGGCCGAGGTATGCTGCACGCTCAACAGCCAAGACTTTGCCCCAGGAGGAAGCAGTACTCCTCTATTCGCCTGGACGAGCCAGTGGCAGTGACTAGCCAAGGGGTCAGCGCTCAAGAAATCCGCGAAGTTGCGTATCTCCAGCGCCGAGAGCGTCATACTCCCCTTGGCTCCGATCGCCACCACCTGTCCTGGAAGCTGGTAACGAGACATCACTGCACCGATTCCGCGGACCATTTCGTCCCGCAACCTCCCCAGGTGTTCATAGGCATCGATCCCGAGAGTTTTACAAGTCACCTGTGCCGCAGCCATCGTCAGTGGGTTCCCGTTGAACGTTCCGACCTGCTGGTAACGACCGGTCGCAACCATTCCCATGATCGCTTCAGATCCGCCTACGGCACCAGAAGGCAGCCCTGCCCCCAGAGCCTTCCCAAGGCAAATCAAGTCTGGCGACACACTGAATGTCCCGGAAGCCCCGCCCAAGCCGAGCGTGAATCCACTCTTCACCTCATCGAAGGTGACGAGAGCACCCTCGGCGTGACACATGTCCACTAGATCTGCCAGGTACTGACGTTGGGGAAGTATTACGCCCGCGTTGAGCATGACTGGCTCGATAATCATGCCGGCCACCGACCCACGACACTCGAACAGAACGCGCTCGAGTGCGCCGAGGTCGTTGAAGGACACGATTCTAGTGAGCCCGGACATGGCGCCTGGGATTCCGGTCTCTTGTACCTCCCCGTCGATCGCCACCATGACCGAGTCGTGATGGCCGTGGTAGGCTCCTTCAAGCTTGATGATCACCGAGCGACCTGTATAAGCTCGCATCAGATGGACAGCGTCCATGGTCGCCTCAGTGCCGGAATTGCTGAAGCGCCAAAGTGGCATACGGAATCGGTCCGTGAGCGCCTCGGCGACCTCAACAGCCTCAGTAGTGGGCTGGGCAAAGAAGGAACTTCTCCCGATGCGTTCCCTCACGGCCGCCACTACCGCGGGATGGGCGTGGCCGAGCACCATCACGTCCCTTCCGTGCAGATCGACATACTCATTGGAGTCGACGTCCCAGACGCGCGATCCCTGGCCGTCGGTGACCCAAAGGGTCAGGGGTTGGGTCATTTGCCAGTTCGAGTTTGCACCTCCTGCGAGTACCCGTTGAGCCCGCGCCGACAACGCAAGCGAGTGCGGGGCGCGCCGATGGAGAGTCCGCTCCTCCTGAGCAACCACATTCGCGAGCCGAATCTGATCCCATGGCGACGGAAAGGCCGTTCGGGACTCAGCCTTCATTCGAAGGCCCTATCCACCAAGGATCGTGCCGTCGACTCCCGGAGGAGAGGCTGGCGCCCGCAGGCAAGGATGCGCGACTATTGGTGGATTGGACCAGGGAGCTCTCGGACACGGAGTCCCTCATCCTCATTTGCTCCAGTGGTAGTCGTTCGGGTATAGCGTGTGCAGAGAGTTGAGTGGCAGCACACCCTGCAGGTTCCGCTTGTACGCCACGATTCGTAGCACCGGCATGGGCAGAAAGATGATAGGGACTTCCTTCGCCATGTAATTCTCGTAGGCGAAAAGAGCTGACGGGCTCGAGTCAGTGTGCGTTCGTGCAATGACTGCCTGGCTCTGCTGACTGCACCAGTTCTCGACGTTGCCGATTCCGCCGCATCCGAAGGCTTCGCCACCAGTCGGCCACCAGTCTGGATTGCCGTCAGACCAGTACTCAATGCCGTAGCTCAGGTCCCAGCTGCAGGTTGGCTTGTTGGTGCAATCAGCCTGTGTTCCCTGGTACGTTGCCCCGTTGAGGATATGAAAGGAAAGATGGATACCAGCCAGCGAGAAGTTGGATTGCATGAGGTCGTTGATTCCCACGTCTAACTGCGTCTCAGTGTCCGTCAGGTAGCGCAAGTCGAGTTGAGCGCCACGCGCAATGCCGTTCCCACATTGGTGGGGGCCAAGGCCAGGTGCGGTGCATGTTGTAATTCCATTGGGGACCACGTGCCAGCCGTGGTTCGCCAACGCTTTCTTCGCCTTCGCGACATTGTATGGATATGGGTTGTGACGCTCAAAGGCGGTCACGAGCGGGTTGTTCCCGCCCGGATCAGCGACGGGACCGGATGCGTAGTATCCATACCCGTGTTCCAGCTTGTTGAGGATGAGCTTCATTGGCATGAGCTCTGTCATTGCCTGCCGCACGTACAGTTGGTTCAGAATGGGGGTGGCAGCGTCGTGCCTTGCGAAGTTGAATAGTATGCCACCCCATGTGTACTGTGGCCAAGGCGCAACGTTGTAGCCGCGGGCCTTGATAGACGGTATCGCGGCTATGTCATTTAGTGGCACGTAACCGATGTCGACGCGCCCGGCCTCGAGTGAATCGAACTCGGAAGCATCACTGGTGAACGAGAGCTCAATGAACTTCGAGATGCGCGGCTTTGGTGAACCGGAGAAGTTCCGATTTGGGACGAACGTAGCGTAGGTGGTGGAAGGGTTGTAAGCGGAAATCTCCCAGGCGCCGTCCACGACCTTCCAGAGCCCACTTGTCGGATAAGTTGACAGGTTGCGATCTTGTCCTTCGAGGTACCGATATACTGCCCGCGCACCAGCTGTGGTGAGGTCGTAATTGCCGACGGGTTGGCTGGCTGACTCTCTGTCCCAAGCATGCTGAGGAATCGGGAAGATTTGGGGCAACTCGTTTCCGAGAAGCCAGACGGTACTGTAGTGTGCGTCGAACGTGATGCGAAACGTGCGTGAGGAAAGGTAGGCGATGTGGGTGACATTGTCGGGGAAGTAACCGGGAACATAGGGAGCCCAGTCCACTTTGTTGGCGATGACAAGGTTCATCCAAAATTGGACGTCGCGCGTGGTTAGAGGTTTGCCGTCCGACCAGCGCCAGGGCTTTAAGGTGATTGTCGCCACGGTGTGTCCTGCCGCGGTGGTCGTGAAGACCGGAGGATTCGCAAGGCTGAGCTTCGAGTTGAAGACAGGCTGAGAGCCCTTACCCCATACGTACAATGGGGCCCAACTCAGGTAGGAGAACCACTGCTCGTTGGCGAAGAACCACTGAGGGCCGTTGTAGAGTGGAAATAGGGATATCGGCCCCGATCCCGGCAGCTCTGCAAAGGACACAGCTCGCTGCAAGCGCGGACCAGTGTTTGCCGCCTCGGCGCCGCCGAGAATGGTCGCGAGCGTCGAAATGACGACCGCCAGCCCCGCTATCCACGCGAGGTGTCGGTAGGTTCGGCGTTGCCACGATCGCAGCACTGGGACTTCCCCCCTACTCAAACGGCCTGGGCCTGCGTGCAGACGTTGACGATTGGTTGCGGTCGCACGACTCTCTGAGCGGGCAAGGCGACACATGCCGTCCGGTCCGATAGCGTCGGGTGGCCGCGATTGGTTGGTCTGTGATGCTAGCCGGCGCGAGGATGTCGGTCAACCGTGTGCAAACCGGGGAAGCGCGGGGGAGGGACGGCGGCCGATATATCGTTTGTCGTTGAAAGTCTGTCACGCCCGGCGGGCCTGTTGGAGAGCCTTCTCGAGTATCCCTCTCAACCCTTGACAAGCGAACCTGCGTTCGATATGGTGGTCGAGATCGAACGTCTGTGCGCGCTGGAGGTCATGGTGTGGACGCGGCGGGCAGATCAACTCGAGCCCAAAGAGATCTCCTGGCGTGCATGACCCGGGTCCGGCGACGGGCTCCGAGTCGGTGGCGGACCCAGCGGCGCCTCGCTCGGCGCGGGGCTGTCTTGGCTTTGGTCATCTGCGGTTTGCTCATGCCGGTAGCTTGGGGAGCCCCGGCGGGCAATGTGGGGACTGTCACGGTTCGACGCGGCGAGACCCTTTGGTCGATCGCCGTTGCCCGCTATCCAGGTCGCGATCCACGCGTCGTCATTCCGGCCATCGAACGGGCCAATGGGCTCGACGGCGCGGTGATCCAGCCAGGCGTCCAGCTCGCACTGCCGGCCGTCTAGCGAGATCGCACGCGGGTTGCTCGCGCGCGCCCGGGGGGACTGTGGGCTACGTGGCGCCGGCCTGCACGACGATGGTGCGCCCACTGCCCGTCTGCCTCTGACGCGCCACGGGGTAGCGGTGCGTGGGGGGTACCGAGTAGGCTCCGAGCCCACGGACAGCCCCTCCTTCAACAGGACGATGAGATGACGCTCGAGCAGTCGGCCGTTCAGATGATCGCCAATGCCCAGGTCGGGCAGCGTCTTCCAGGGGTCAGCGCTACGATCGCGGGCCCCGAGGGTGTGCTGTGGGAGGGGGCGAGTGGATTTGCGGACATTGCCAGTGGCCAGCCCGCGTCCCCCGCCACGCGGTACCGGGTCGGGTCCGTCACGAAGACGTTCACTGCGGTCGCCATTCTTCGGCTGCGGGACGCGGGCCGGCTGCGTTTGGAGGATCCGGTCTCGGTCTACGTCGCGGAAGCCGCAAGCTCGCAGGTCACCCTCCGAGATCTGCTCGCCCACGCGTCCGGTCTTCAGCGGGAACCGCCGGGCCGGGTGTGGGAGCAGCCCCGAATGCCTGCGATCGACGAATTCCTCGCCACGGTGGGCGATGCGGAGGCGGTGCTGGAGCCATGCGAGTATTGGCACTACTCAAACCTTGGGTTCGTTCTCCTCGGGGAGGTGGTGACGCGGGTCGCCGGGAGGCCGTACGGAGAGGTGGTGGAGGAGGAGATCCTCCGTCCGCTCGGCCTCACCCAGACGGGTTGGGCGGCGAACGGGCCGACCGCAACCGGCTACCTTGTCGACCCTGATACCGACTCGGTGGCGGTGGAACCCGTCCTCGACCTGGAGGGGCTGGCGGCGGCGGGCCAGCTCTGGAGCACGACCGGGGATCTCTGCCGGTGGGGGCTGTTCCTCCTCGACCCCAACCCGCAGGTGTTGCGCGCAAGCACGGCCGCCGAGATGCGCCGGCTTCGGATCATGAGCGATCCCAACCGCTGGACCGTCGGATGGGGCCTGGGGTTGGCGCTCTGGCGCCGCGGCGAGCGCTTCTACTTCGGCCACCTTGGCGGGATGCCAGGCCATCGGGCGGCCCTTGTCGTGTCCCCGAGCGGGAGGCGGGCGGGGGCGGTCCTGGTCAACTGCACCGCCGGCGGCGACATCGAGGCGATGGGGCTGGGGCTCTGCGAGCTCGCGGTGAGCTCCGCCCCCGCGCTCCCAGCGCCCTGGGTGCCGTCTGGCCCCCTCCCCACCGAGGTCGCCGGCATCGTGGGTCCGTGGTGGAGCGAGGGGGTTGAGCACCGCTTCCGATACCGGGCAGGGGCGCTGGAAGCGCGGGTCCCCGATCAGCGGGACGCCGAGCCGTCCGTCTTCACCCAGCTCGGCCCCGACCGGTGGCGCACCATCTCGGGACCGGAGCGGGGTGAGCTCCTCGAGGTGACGCGCGACGCCAGCGGTGCGGTGCGCCATCTCCACTGGGCGACGTACCGCTTCGACCGCGAGCCACGGCCCTTCGGCGCGGGCGCCGAGGGAGACTGAGGGGACCCAGCCGCCGCGCGTGGCGGGCGTGCTGGCCGTCCTCGCCGGCTATGCTTGGGAGGTTGTGGCCGAGCCGCGTCTTCGGGTGGCGGCCTGCCTTCTCGAACGCGACACCCTGCTGCTGGTCCGGCAGCGGAGCGCCGCCGGCGACCACTGGCTCCTGCCGGGCGGCGGCGTGGAGTGGGGCGAGACGCTGGTGGGCGCCCTTCGACGCGAGGTCCGCGAGGAGACCGGCCTGCTGATCGAGCCTGGCGGGCTGGCTCTGGTCTGTGAGTCGATCGCGCCCGACGGTGGCCGACACATCGTCCATCTCTGCTTCCGGGCCAACCTGGTCTCGGCGGACGCGGCGGCAGTGCGGGACCCTGCCGTGCGCGAGCTGCGGTGGTGGCCTCTCGAGGCCGTCGGCCGCGAGCCCCTCCACCCCCCGGTGGCCGAGGCGCTCCGCCGCGCCCTATCCGCCGGTGACCACGCCCCCGGCCCCCTCCTCTTCCTGGGGAACACCTGGCGCTGACGCCCCCCCCTGACCCGGACCGGGGTCCGGGACCAGCCAGACCGTGGCCAAGGGGGGCAGGCTGAGGCGGGCCGACTGGGGCAGTCCGTGGCTGGCCACCGGCTCCGCCCTCACCTGGCCCAGGTTGCCCAGGTCACTGCCGCCGTAGTGGCGGCTGTCGGTGTTGAGCCGCTCGCGCCAGGCGCCGGCCGCGGGCAGGCCCAGGCGGTAGCCGTGGCGGGGGACGGGGGAGAAGTTGCCGACGCACACCAAAGGCGGGTCGCCGCGCTCGCCGAGGCGCATGAAGGCGATGACGTTGGCGTCCGCATCGCTGGCGTCGATCCAGCGGAAGCCGTCGGGCTCGTGATCCCGCGCCCACAGGCTGCGCAGCTCGCGGTAGGCACGGTTGAGGTCGTGGACCAGCGTCTGCACCCCGCGGTGCTGGGGACGGTCGAGCAGGTGCCAGTCGAGGCTGCGGCCGACGTCCCACTCCCGCTCCTGGGCGAACTCCCCGCCCATGAAGAGGAGCTGCTTGCCGGGATGGGCCCACATGTAGGCGAGCAGCGCCCGTAGGGTGGCGAACTGCTGCCAGCGGTCCCCTGGCATCTTGCCGAGGAGCGAGCGCTTGCCGTGGACCACCTCGTCATGGGAGAGGGGGAGGACGAAGTTCTCCGTCCAGGCGTAGAGCAGGCCGAAGGTGAGCTGGTTGTGGTGGAAGCGCCGGTGGACGGGATCGTGGCGGAAGTACTCGAGGGTGTCGTGCATCCACCCCATGTTCCACTTGTAGCCGAAACCGAGGCCGCCGAGGTGGGTCGGTCGGCTCACGCCCGGCCAGGCGGTGGACTCCTCGGCGATCATCAGCGCGCCGGGATGCTCGGCGTGGACCGCGCCGTTCAGCTCTTGGAGAAAGGCGATGGCGTCGAGGTTCTCCCGACCCCCGTACCGGTTGGGCACCCACTGGCCCTCGCCCCGACTGTAGTCGAGGTACAGCATCGAGGCGACCGCATCGACGCGCAGCCCGTCGACGTGGAAGGCCTCGAACCAGAAGAGGGCGTTGGCGACGAGGAAGTTGCGCACCTCGTTGCGCCCGTAGTTAAAAATCAGCGTGCCCCAGTCGGGGTGGGTGCCCTGCCGGGGA
This sequence comes from Candidatus Dormiibacterota bacterium, assembly GCA_027306595.1. Taxonomy (GTDB): domain Bacteria; phylum Chloroflexota; class Dormibacteria; order Aeolococcales; family Bog-877; genus DAHUZL01. The sequence goes on from DAHUZI010000040.1 coordinate 53,048, forward strand.
TCGGCGTGCTCATAGAGGGCGGTGCCATCGAACCGGGCGAGGGCGAAGTCATCGCGGGGGAAGTGGGCGGGCACCCAGTCCACGATGACCCCCAAGCCGCGGCGGTGGAGGTGGTCGACCAGGGCCCGGAAGTCGTCCGGCCCCCCGTAGCGGGCGGTGGGAGCGTAGTAGCCGGTCACCTGATAGCCCCAGGAGGCGGTGAGCGGGTGCTCGGCGACGGGCAGGAGCTCGACGTGGGTGAACCCCATCAACTCCACGTAGTCGGCGAGCGGCTCGGCGAGCTCGCGATAGGTGAGGGGGCGATCGCCCTCTTCGGGCCGTCGCCGCCACGATCCGAGATGGACTTCATAGACGCTGAGCGGCCGGCGGAGGAGCTCGCCCCGGGCCCGCGCCGCCAGCCAGTCCTGGTCGCCCCAGCCGGGGCCGTCGGGAGCGGCGGCGGAGCCATGGACGACGCTGGCGGTGCGCGGCGGTGCCTCGGTGGCAAACGCGAAGGGGTCGGCTTTCAGCCGCCATCCGCCAGACCGGGTGAGGATCGCGAACTTGTAGCGGGTGCCCCGCCCCACCCCGGGGACGAAGAGCTCGTAGGTGCCCGCCCCGCCGACGTTGCGCATCGGGTGCCCGCGGCCGTCCCAGCCGTTGAAGTCACCGACCACCCGCACCCCGCGGGCATTGGGGGCCCAGACGGTGAACGCGGTCCCCTCGACTCCGTCGACCGTCCGCGGGTGCGCGCCGAGGTGCTCGAACAGGCGGCGATGTCGTCCCTCGCCGAAGAGGTGGAGATCGAGCGGCCCCAGCAGCGGTGCGAACCGGAACGGGTCCGCCAGGCGGTGCCAGCGGCCGTCGCACTCGACCTCCAGCTCGTCCCGAACCGCAGGGTTTTCGGGGGCGGGCCCGCAGTCGGCGGTGAACAGGCCGTCGTGCCCCTGCCGGCGGGCGGCGACGACCAGCTCTCCGATGCGAACGCGCACGGCGCGGGCGGTGGGCTGGAGGGTGCGGACGACCAGCCGGCCGTTCTCGGTGTGGGGGCCCAAGACGCGGTGGGGATCGCCGTGGTCCCCGGCGACCAGCGAGGTGAGCTCTGCCGGCGCCGGACCGACCGTCACGAGCGCCACCTCGTCGGTGGGGACCTCCAGGGGCGGCTCACCTCGGCCCCTCGGCGGCGCCCCGCATGTGGGCGATGTCGGCGATGTCGGCGAGCGGGATCTCGACCCAGTCGGGCCGGTGGGCCAGCTCGTACGCGACCTCGTAGAGCGCCTTGCTGAGCTGGAACGCGACCAGGCTGTCGGCGACGGTGGACGGGTCGTCGGGCAGGAACCCGGCACCGGCGGCGGTGCCGAGGTAGCCGCGCAGGAATCGCTGGCGATTGCGCTGAGCCCAGGTGCGCGCGTAGCGCACGAGGCTGGTCGAGCGGGGCTCATCGGGGCTGGCGTGCTGCCGGGTCGCCACCGCGGCGGCGTAGTCGAACGACCGCAGCGCGCCCGCGACGTCGACCAGGGGCGATCGCTTGCGGCGGCGCTCTTCGATCGGGCGCCCCGGCTCCCCCTCGAAGTCGAGCACGACCCAACCGTCGTCGACCCGCAGGAGCTGACCGAGGTGGAAGTCGCCGTGGACGCGAATCCGCCGTCCCTGGGCCGGCAGTTGGCGCAGGCGCGCGAACGCGAGGCGGATGGCGTCGGCCTGGGGCCGGAGCGCCTCCAGCTGCGGGTCCGGCCTGGCCAGGAGGCGTTCGAGCGACGCCTCCATCTCGGCTGCCCAGCCATCGAGGTCTTCCGTCGTGACGGGGGCGGGGTCGAAGTCGGGGCCGACGGCCCGCGCCAGCACCCGGTGCATCTCCGCCGTGAGCGCGCCGAGACGCTGGGCGTCGATCTCGAACGATCCGCCCTGCGCGCTAACCGCCTCCTCGCACGCCTCCGGCATGGGCACCGCACCGTCGACCTCGAGGTGGATGTCGCCGAAGAGGTCGCGCAGCGAGGTGAGGGCGAGGCTGAAGCCGTCGGTCCCGTGCCGCAGGTACGTCTGGACCACGCCCAGCGACCACGGGCCCCCGGGAGCGTCGAGCTCGAGCGCGACCAGGGGCTTGGGGATTCGGTCGAAGCCGCCGGCGAGGAGGGCGGCCGTCAGCTCGACCTCGGGATTGGTCCCGGGCCACAGCCGACGGAAGACCTTGAGCAGGAGGCGCTCGTCATAGACCACTCCGCTGTTGCTGTGGTCGCCGGTCATCGGCGACGCGGAGGCCACGGGCTCGAGGGACTCGGCCCGGCCCAGGCGCCGACGGGCCACGGTGCCGCCCAGGGCGGCGATGCTCCCGTCCTCGTCCATCCAGGCGAGGAGGCGGGTGGCGAGCTCGGGGTCGACGAGCGCGTCGTACGCCTGCCAGTGGTCGGCGACGGTCTCGCCATCCTCCGGCTCCGCGAGCGCGGTGACCCCCGCAGGCAGCGCCTGGCCCCGGGGCCGGAACCCCAGCGGCAGGTGGTATCGCTGGGCCCCCCCGTCTTGGTCGTCGACCGCCCAGACGGTGAGCGCGAGGGCCGGGGCTACCTGTCCGATCCAGACCAGGGCGATGGGGTCAACCTGGCGGGGGCGGCGACCGCCGGCGAACCAGCGCTGATGGGGGAGGAGCTCGGCCAGGGCGGGCCCGAGCGGGCGCAGGGCGTCGAGATCCCGGGGCAGGTTCACGGGGTGCCCTCCAGGCTGAACCAGTAGAAGCCGTGGGGGCCGAGGGGGAGGAGGTAGGGGAGGTCGCCGATGGTCGGGAAGGGCACCCGTCCGACCAGCTCCACCGGCGTGCGCCCGCTGAAGCGGTGGAGGTCGAGCTCCACCGGCTGGGAGAAGCGGGAGAGGTTGTTGATGCAGAGGATGGTCTCGCCGTCCAGCTGGCGGAGGAAGGCCAGGACCGAGGGGTTGCTCCCCCCAAGGATCTCCATTGCCCCGCGGCCGAAGACGGAATGGGCCTTGCGGACCTGGATGAAGCGTCGCAGCCACTGGAGCAGGGAGCTCTGGCTGCGCTGCTGCTGCTCGATGTTGCACGCTTGGTAGCCGTACAGGGGGTCCATTAGCGGCGGTAGGTAGAGCTGGGCGAAGTCGGCGCGGGAGAAGCCGCCGTTCCGATCTCCGCTCCACTGCATCGGCGTGCGGACCCCGTCGCGGTCGCCGAGATAGATGTTGTCGCCCATCCCGATCTCGTCACCGTAGTAGAGGATCGGGGTGCCCGGGAGTGAGAGCAGCAGGCCGTAGAACAGCTCCATCTGGCGGCGACCGTTGCCCAGCAGGGGGGCGAGGCGACGTCGGATCCCGAGGTTGTGCCGCATCCGAGGGTCGCGGGCGTACTCCCCGTACATGTAGTCGCGCTCCGCGTCCGTGACCATCTCCAGGGTCAGCTCATCGTGGTTGCGCAGAAACAGGCCCCACTGCGCCCCGGGGGGGAGCTCGGGCGTCTTGGAGAGGATCTCGGTGATGGGGTAGCGCTGCTCCTGGCGCAGGCCCATGAACATGCGAGGCATGAGGGGGAAGTGGAAGCACATGTGGCACTCGTCGCCGGCCCCAAAGTAGGCGACCACGTCGGTCGGCCACTGGTTGGCCTCGGCGAGGAGGAGGCGGCCGGGGAACTCGCGGTCGACCTCGCTGCGGATGCGCCGCAGGTAGGCGTGCGTGGCGGGGAGGTTCTCGCAGTTCGACCCCTCGGCCTCGAAGAGGTAGGGGACCGCGTCAAGCCGGTAGCCGTCCATGCCCAGCCGGAGCCAATGGCGGACCACCTCCAGCATCGCCTCCTGTACCTGCGGGTTCTCATAGTTGAGGTCCGGCTGATGGCGGTAGAAGCGGTGCCAGTAGTAGGCGCCGGCGATGTCGTCCCAGGTCCAGTTGGAGGGCTCGGTGTCCACGAAGATGACCCGGGCCTCGCGGTACCGCTCAGGGTTGTCGCTCCACACGTACCAATCGTGCTTGGGCGAGTCCTGGGAGCGCCGGGCCTCCTGGAACCAGGGGTGCTGGTCGGAGGTGTGATTGACGACGAGATCGCAGATCACGCGGATACCGCGAGCGTGAGCCTCGTCGAGGAGCCGCTTCATGTCGTCCGCGGTCCCGACCTCGGGCTGGAGGCTGTAGAAGTCGCTGACGTCATACCCACCGTCGCGCATCGGGGACGCGAAGATGGGCAGGAGCCAGAGGCAGTCGATTCCCAGCCAGTGGAGGTAGTCGAGCTTCTCGATCAGCCCGGGGATGTCCCCGCTGCCGTCGCCGTTGGCATCGTAGAAGCCGCGGACGTAGACCTCGTAGATGACGGCGTCCCGATACCAGTCCAGGGCCGGGCTGAGGTTCATGGTTCGACGGCGAAGATGTGGGCGGGCTGCTGGGCGGGGTCGAGCCGCACGTAGTTGCGCGGTCCCTGCCAGCGGTAGGTGGCGCCGCTCAGCTCGTCGCGGACGGTGAAGCTCGCGTCCCAGGCGAGTCCGAGCGCGGGGAGATCGAGGGAGGTGGTTGCCTCCCTGGGGTGATGAGGGTCGAGGTTGACCACCACGAGCACCGTGTCCCTCCCATCGGCGCTGCGGCGCGAGTAGCCGATGAGGTTCGGGCCGTCGATCCCCTGCACGGTGAGGCCGCGCAGCCGTTGGAGGGCGGGGTGGCGGCGGCGGATGGCGTTGATGGCCGTGATCAGGGGGGCGAGGGAATGGGGCTGGTCCCAGTCTCGGGGACGCAGCTGGTACTTCTCGGAGTCCAGGTACTCCTCGCTCCCGGGGCGAACGGCCTGATTCTCGCAGAGCTCGAAGCCGCTGTAGATCCCATAGCTCGGGCTCATCGTCGCCGCCAGCACCAGGCGGAGCCGGAAAGCGGGGGGCCCGCCCTCCTGGAGCTCGGCGGTGAGGATGTCGGGCGTGTTGACGAACAGGTTGGGGCGCAGGAAGTCGCTGGTCCCCTCGCTGAGCTGCAGGGCATAGGCGGCGAGCTCAGCGGGCCGCTGGCGCCAGGTGAAGTATGTGTAGGACTGGCTGAACCCGACCTTGGCCAGCCTCCAGAGAAGGTGGGGGCGGGTGAAGGCCTCCGCCAGGAGGAGGACGTCGGGGTGGTCGCGGCGCAGCTCGCCGATCAGCCAGGACCACAGGGCGACCGGCTTGGTGTGGGGGTTGTCGACCCGAAACACGCGCACGCCCCGGGCAATCCACGTCTCGACGACCGCGCGCACCGCCGTCCACAGCGCCCGCCAGTCGGGGCAGCCGAAGTCGAGGGGCACGATGTCCTCGTAGGCCTTGGGGGGATTCTCGGCGTGGGCGATGGTCCCGTCGGGACGGCGTCGGAACCAATCTGGGTGCTCGCGGACCCACGGGTGATCGGGGGAGCACTGGAGGGCGAGATCGAGGGCGACCTCCAGCCCGAGATCCCGAGCCCGGGCGACGAACTCCTCGAAGTCCGTGACCGTGCCGAGGTCGGGGTGGATCTCGCTGTGCCCCCCCTCCAGCGCCCCGATCGCCCAGGGGCTGCCGGGGTCGTGTGGCCCGGCCGGCCGGGTGTTGTTCGGGCCCTTGCGGCCGGTCAGGCCGATGGGATGGATCGGCGCCAGGTAGACGACGTCGAAGCCCATGGCCGCGAGCGCCGGCAGCCGACGGGCCGCGCTGGCGAAGGTGCCGCTCCGAGGCGGCTGGCCGAGGATCGCGCCCTCGGAGCGCACGAAGAGCTCGTACCAGGCGCCGACCCCCGCCCGCTCGCGCTCGACCCAGAGGGGAAGGCACGGCCCACAGGTCGTGGTCCTGGGGTCGGGCACGAGGCGCAGGCGCTCCACAAGGGCGTCGGCGGCCTCGAGGGGGTCCTGGGCGCCGGCCGCGCCCACGAGCAGCTGCTCCGCCACGGCGGAGACCGCCTGCCGGTCGGCCGGGGGGACGTCGGCCATCCGCTCGTGGAGGAGCTCGGCTCCCTCGGCGAACTGGAGCTCGACGGCCTGGCCGGCGCGAAGGCATGCCCGGGTGTCGCGGAGCCAGCTCCCGAGCCGGTCGACCCAGCCAACGACCTGGTATTCGGCCGCGCCGACGCGGTCGCATCGGATCGGGGCGACCCACTCATCGTTGCCGATCGGGTCCAGGGGGACCGAGGACCAGCGCCCGCCCTGGCTTCGCCAGCGCACGAGCGCGGCGACCCGGTCGTGGCCATCGGCGTACACGGCCGCTCGGACCGGCACCGCCTCGCCGGCCAGCGCCTTGGCGGCGAGCGCCCCCCCGTCGACCACCGGCGACACCACCTCGATCACGACCCGGGGCGGGGCGGGGTCGGAGGAGGCGGGCCGGCCGGGCCCCGATCGGGGGCGGCGTCGGGGTCGGGCCCCGGGGGCGGCGCGGGCGGTCGGGCCGAGCGGGGAGGGGGAGGCCACCTCCCAAGAGTGCCAGGCCCGCTCGGTCAGCGCAGGCCGATCGCCCGATGCGTCTTGGATCCAGCTGCGCTCTGATCCTTATTGCATCTAAGTGGCAGGCGGTCTAGACTGGCGCCTGGCGTGGTCGCCCCGGTCCTGGGAGGTTCCGATGCAGGCGTTCAGTGTCCCGATGCCGGGTCGGCTGGCGCGGATCCGGGCGAGCCTCAGCCCTGCCGAATGGCGGCGGGTCGGAGGAATGGCGGGCACCGTGGTCGGGCTCCACGCGCTCGGGTGGGGGGTGTTCGCCCTGGTGATCCTGCCCCAGCACCTCAAGCTCCTCGGGATCGGGATCGCCCTCACCGCCTATACCCTTGGCATGCGGCACGCCTTCGACGCCGATCACATCTCGGCGATCGACAACACCACCCGCAAGCTGATGGCGGAGGGCAAGCGGCCGCTCAGCGTGGGGTTCTGGTTCTCGCTGGGCCACTCGACGGTCGTGATGGCCCTGGGCGTGGCCCTCACGATCGTGGCCCGGTTCGTGCTCGGCCAGGTCCACAACCCGACGTCCACCCTGCAGGGCTTCGGCGGGATCGTCGGGACCCTGGTCTCGGGGACCTTCCTCTACCTGATCGCAATCCTGAACCTCGTGATCCTGGTGGGCATCGTGAAGGTCTTCCTGGACATGCGGCGCGGCCGCTACTCGGAGGAGGCCCTCGAGACCCAGCTCAACTCGCGCGGCCTCATGTTCCGGTTCTTCGGTCGGCTGATGCGGACGATCCACTCGCCCTGGCAGATGTACCCGGTCGGCATTCTGTTCGGATTGGGCTTCGACACCGCGACCGAGATCGCGCTGCTGGCCACGACCGCCGGCGCGGCCACCGCCGGGCTGCCCTGGTACGCGGTGCTGTGCCTGCCGGTGCTGTTCACCGCCGGCATGAGCCTGCTGGACACGCTCGACGGGTCGTTCATGAACTTCGCCTACGGCTGGGCCTTCTCCAAGCCGCTGCGCAAGGTCTACTACAACATCACGATCACGGGCCTGTCGGTGGTGGTGGCGCTGCTGATCGGAACCATCGAGCTGGTGGGCCTGCTCACGGTGGAGTTGAAGCTCCGGGGCGGGGTCTGGTCGCTCTTCTCGCACTTCGACATCAACCAGGCCGGGTTCATCATCGTCGGGCTGTTCGTCGTCACCTGGGTGGTGGCGCTGGGGGTCTGGCGGTTCGGTCGGGTGGAGCACCGCTGGGCGGCGGCGGCGGCCAGGGCGAGGCCGCCGGAGCGCGGGTAGGCTAGCGGTGGGCGGCGACGCCGGGCCGGCGCCCCCCGACCTCACCGTCGAGGTGGGGGAGGGGAGCGGGGCGACCGGCTGGGTCTGCACGGTCGCCGTGGCCCACGCCGGGCGGGTGCGCCGGCATGTGGTGCGGGTGAGCCCCGCCGAACGCGCCCGCTACGGGCCCGATGTCCCGGTCGACGTGCTGGTTCGGCGCAGCTTCGCGTTCCTGCTGGAGCGCGAGCCCGCGAGCGCGATCCTGCCTCGCTTCGACCTGGGGACGATCGAGCGGTACTTCCCGGAGTACGGGGCGGCGAGCCGGCGCCCGTCCGACTAGCGCCGGGCCGCCGCGAGCAGGACCGAGCCTCCCCATCGCTCAGTCGCTCTGAGGTCAGCCGGGCCCCGGCCAAGCCCGCCCCCCGGCCGGCCGTGCACCGGCCTCGGCTTCGCCCGAGTGGGTATGGTGGGGTCCGGGGCCGAAGCGGCGAGGGGGCCCCGCGCCATCCGCAGGGGGTCGACCAGGGAGGGGCGAGAACGGGCGGGCGCGAGGGGAGGGGGCCGCGGACCCGGCGCTCGCCGGGCGCGCGGCTCCAGGAGGGCCTCCTGCCCGCCTGGATGGGCCGCGAACTCACGATCATCTTCGCGGCCCGGGTCCTGATGAGCGCGGCTCGGGCCCTGGCCGGGGTCGTGGTCCCGATCTACCTCGCCGAGGAAGGTTTCAGCGCCCTGGGACTGGGCGGGCTCTTCGTGGCGGTCGCCCTGGTGTCGACGGCAGTGTCCGCCGCGGTCGGGCTGCTCTCCGACCGGGTGGGACGGCGGATCTTCCTCATCACCATCCCCCTGCTAGCCGCCCTCGCGGCGGCCGCCTACGCGGTGACCCGTGACGTCAGCGTGCTGGTGGCGACCGCCGCCCTGGGCAGCTTCGGGCGCGGCGCCGGGGCGGGCGCCGGGATGATCGGCCCCTACCAGCCGGCGGAGTCCGCCCTCGTCACCGAGGTCACCGCCGTCGGCCGTCGGAACGCCGCCTTCGGGCGGCTGGCGTTCGGCTCGTCCGTGGGCGCCTTGGTCGGGGGCCTGCTGGCGCTGATGGTCCCCGGTGGCCACCGGGTCGGGGCGGCCGCGCTCGCCGCCCACCGGCCGGTGTTCATCGTGATGGCGGTGATCGCGGTGGCGGCCGGTCTCATCGCCATCGCCCTGCGCGAGCCCCCCCGCCGTCCGGCCGCCGGAGCGCGGCGGCGGGGGGTGCGGCTCCCGCGCCGGTCGGCGCCGCTCCTCTACCGCCTCTGGGCCACCAACGGGGTCAACGGGCTGGCGGTGGGGATGTTCGGCCCGTTCATCACCTATTGGCTGTACCGTCGGTACGGGGTTGGGGCGGCGGAGATCGGCGTCCTCTACGCGGTCATCAACGGCGCCACGGCCGCGTCGACCCTGTCGGCGGCCGGCCTTGCTCGCCGCTTCGGGCTGGTGCGCACGGTGACGGTGGTACGGATCGCCCAGGCCCTGCTGCTCGTGCCGATGGTCATGGCGCCGACCTTCGTGGCCGCCGGCGCGGTGTACCTGGTCCGGATGACGGTGCAGCGCATCGGGCTGCCCCTGCGCCAGTCATACGTGGTGGCCCGGGCCGACCCCGCCGAGCGGGCCTCGGTCGCCGCGCTGTCGAACGTGCCCAGCCAGGCGGCGACGGCGGCGAGCCCGGTGCTGTCCGGCTACCTGTTCGACAGTGTGAGCCTCGAGCTCCCGTTCGAGATCGCCGGGGCGCTCCAGCTCGTGAACGCGCTCCTGTTCTGGGGCTTCTTCCACCGGCTGCCCCCGGCTGAGGAGCAGGTGGCGGCGGGCGAGGCGGCGACCGATGGGCCCTGAGGGGGACGGCCGCCCGCTCGCTACTCATGCTCCTGATAAGAGACCTTATCGCTAACCACAAACCGCAGGCCGGATCGCGGGGTCCCGGCGGCCGCCCCCTCTCGACCGGGCCGGGGCCGCCGGGGCGACGGGGCCCGGGTCGAGTCCCGGATCGGGAGACGGGTGTCCCCGAGGGCCCCGAAGCTGTGCTTCGATAGCGGCGATGTCGTCCCGACCGGCCCTCGATGCGTTTCATCCCGCCGTCCGCACCTGGTTCGCGCGGCGGTTCCCTGGCGGACCGTCTGCTCCGCAGGCCGCTGGGTGGCCCGCCGTGCGGGCGGGCTCGGACACCCTGATCGCGGCGCCGACCGGGACGGGCAAGACGCTGGCCGGTTTCCTTGTCGCGATCGACGCCTGCTACCGAGCGCACACGGCCGGGGAGCTCCCGGCGGCGGGGACTCGGGTCGTGTACGTGTCACCGCTCAAGGCCCTGGCCGTGGACATCCAGGCGAACCTCACCGCGCCGCTGCGCGAGATCGCGCAGGTGGCGCAGGAGCTTGGGATGGCCTCGCCCGACCTCACGGTCCAGGTCCGCACCGGCGACACGTCCGCGGCCGGGCGCCGGGCGATGGGGCGCACCCCGCCCACGTTCCTGGTGACCACGCCCGAGAGCCTCTTCCTGCTCCTCACCGCCGCCGGAGGCCGAGCCGCCCTCGGCGATGTCCGAACCGTGATCGTGGACGAGATCCACGCCGTGGCCCGCGACCGCCGCGGGGCCCACCTCGCCCTCTCGCTCGAGCGGCTGGAGCACCTCCAGCCCACCGGCCGCCGCCCCCAGCGGATCGGGCTCTCGGCCACCCAGCGTCCGCTCGAGGTGATCGGCGCCCTGCTCAGCGGCGTCGGGCCCGGTCGCGCGACCCGGATCGTCGACTGCGGACACCAGCGCGACCTGGATCTTCTCCTTGAGCTCCCCGGCAGCGAGCTGGCGGCGGTCGCCTCGAGCGAGCAGCTCGACGAGGTCCTCGACCGGATCGCCGACCAGGTCGGCCGGCACCGCACGACCCTGGTCTTCGTCAACACCCGGCGGATGGCCGAACGGTTCGCCCACCGGCTCGGGGAGCGGCTCGGGGGCGAGCAGGTCGCCGCCCACCACGGCAGCCTCTCGCGCGAGCGGCGCCAGCGGGTCGAGGCCCAGCTCCGCGCGGGCGAGCTCCGGGCCCTGGTCGCGACCGCGTCACTCGAGCTCGGGATCGACATCGGGCCGGTCGAGCTCGTCTGCCAGGTCGGAACCCCAAGGAGCATTGCGACCCTCCTGCAGCGGGTCGGTCGCGCCAACCACGCCGGCGGCACCCCCAAGGGCCGGCTGTTCCCGATGACGCGGGACGAGCTGGTGGAGTGCACGGCCCTCCTGGCCGCGGTTCGGGGCGGCGACCTCGACGCCGTCCGCCCGCCGGCGGCCCCCCTCGACATCCTCGCTCAGCAGGTGGTGGCCGAGGTCGCGGCCGAGCCCTGGGGCGAAGCCGAGCTCCGCCACCTCGTGCGCCGGGCGGCCCCGTATGCCGAGCTCGCCGATGCGGACTTCGACGACGTCCTCGCGCTCGTGGACGGCGGGATCGTCACGGGCCGCGGACCGCGCGGCGCCCTCGTCCACCGCGACCGGGTGGGGGGCCGGCTCCAGGGTCGCCGAGGCGCCCGGCTGGCCGCGGTGACCGGCGGCGGGGCGATCCCCGACGCTGGCGACTACCGGGTGCTGGCCGACCCCGATGACACGCTGGTCGGCACGATCAACGAGGATTTCGCGATCGAGTCCATGCCCGGTGACGTCTTCCTCCTCGGTTCCCACGCCTGGCGGATCCGACGGGTCGAGGCCGGGGTGGTCCGAGTCGTCGACGCGGCGGGCGCCACCCCGACCGTGCCCTTCTGGCTGGGGGAGGCCCCGGCGCGGACCGCCGAGCTCTCGGCCTGGGTCTCGCGGCTGCGCCGCGGCGTCGACGAGGACCTCGCGGCGGGGGGCGAGGCTCGGGCGCTGGCCGGGCTGGTGGCCTGGAGCGGGGTCGGCGACGAGGCGGCCGGCCAGGTGGTCCGGTACCTGGCCGCCGCCCGGGCCGTCCTCGGCATCCTGCCGAGCCAGGAGACGATCGTCTTCGAGCGGTTCTTCGACGCCACCGGGGCGACCCAGCTGGTGGTCCATGTCCCCATGGGCGGCCGGATCAATCGGGCCTTCGGGTTGGCCCTGCGCAAGCGGCTCTGCGTCACCTTCGACTTCGAGCTCCAGGCGGCGGCCAGCGACGACGCGGTCGTGCTCTCGCTGGGCCCGCAGCATGGCTTCCCGTTGCGGGCCGCCACCCGACTGGTGCGCGCCGCCACGGTCGAGACCACCCTCACGCAGGCCGTCCTCCCCACCCCGCTCTTCGCCACCCGCTGGCGCTGGAACCTCACTCGGGCCCTGGTCATCTCCCGCGCCCGGAGTGGCCGTCGCACCCCGATCGCGATCCAGCGGATGGAGGCCGACGACTGCATGGCGGCGGTCTTCCCCCAACTCGCCGCCTGCCAGGAGAACGCGCCCCCCGGTCCGATCGCGCTCAGCGACCATGTCCTGGTCCGCCAGACCCTGGCCGACTGCCTTACCGAGGCGATGGACCTCGAGGGCCTTCGCCACCTTCTCGAACGCGTGGAATCGGGCGCGGTCGCGGTCCGATGCGTGGAGCCGGCGGAGCCGTCGGTGCTCGCCCACGAGATTCTGAACAGCCGCCCGTACACGTTCCTCGACGACGCCCCCTTGGAGGAGCGCCGCACCCGGGCGGTTCCGCTCCGGCGCGGGCTCCCCCCGACGCTGGAGGGGTTTGGGATCCCCGACCCCGAGATGGTCCGGCGGGTGGTGACGGAGGCCCAGCCCGATCCGCGCGACGCCGCCGAGCTCCACGACCTCCTGACAGCCCAGATCCTCGCCCCGCCCGAACCCACCTGGGCGACCTGGTTCGAGCAGCTGGTCCAATCCGGCCGGGCCGCCACCGTGCGGCGGACGGGGACGGGCCGGGGCGGACCGCCGCTCTGGTGCGTCGCCGAGCGGCGGAGGGCCGCCGAGGCCATCCTCGGCCCATGCCGCTTCGAGCCCGCGCTCGCCGTCCCGCCTGGCCTCCTCGCTGAACCGGCCCCCGATGGCTCGGCCCTGGCGACGGACGCGGTGCGCGGTCACCTCGACACCGCGGGGCCGTTCACCTGCGACCGTCTCGCCGCCCGCACCGGGCTCGACGGCGCGTCGGTCGCCGCGGCGCTCGGCCGCCTCCAGGCCGACGGCTTCGCTGCGGTCGGGCCCGACCCCGGGGAGCGCGAGCTGGACGGGCCATCGGACTCGACGTGGTGGTACCCGCGCAGGCTCCTCCACCGCCTCCACGCGGCAGCGACCGAGCGCCGCCGGCGCTCGGTCGAGCCGGTCACCGCGCGCGAGTTCATGCGGTTCCTCCTGCGCTGGCAGCACGTGGCACCGGGCACGCGTCTTGCGGGGCGGGCCGGCGTCCTCGCGGCAATCGAACAGCTCCAGGGGTTCCCGTCGGCGGCCGGGACATGGGAGGAGTCGCTCCTGGCCAGCCGGGTCGAGCGCTACCAACCGCAGTGGCTGGACGAGCTCTGCCTGGCGGGCCAGGTCGTCTGGGCGCGCCTGCGCCCGCCCCAGCGGACGCCGGCGATGGCGCCGCGCGGCGCCACCAGCCCGTCACGGGCCACCCCGATCAGCTTCACCCTTCGCGGAGCCCTGCCCCTCCTCCTCCGCGCGGTCCGGGGCGACGCCGAACCGATCGCGCCCCCACACGGGGCGGCTGGCGATATCCTCCGGCTGCTGCGCGATCGCGGGGCGCTCTTCCATGCCGACATCCAGGCTGCCGGCGGCCGCCTGCCGGTGGAGGTCGAAGAGGGGCTCTGGGAGTTGGTCGCGGGGGGGCTCGTCACCGCCGACGGCTTCCAGGCCGTCCGAGTGCTGCTCTCGGCCCGCGAGCGCTGGCGCCGCCGCCAGCTGGCGCAGGCTCGGGCGCGGGGTCGCGGCCCGCTGGAGCTCGGCGCGGGGGCGCGGGGGCGCGGGGGCGGCGAGGGCCGGTGGGCGCTCCTGCCCGCGCCCGACCGCACCACGGATCCCGACCGACTCGCCGAGCTGGTGGCGGGGCAGCTCCTGCTCCGCTGGGGTGTCGTCTTCTACGACCTCGCCGCCTTCGAGGAGCTCGCCGTGCCCTGGCGCGAGGTGGTGCGGGCGCTCCGTCGCCTGGAGGCCCGGGGACTGGTGCGCGGCGGACGCTTCGTCACCGGCTTCGTCGGCGAGCAGTACGCCCGGCCGGACGCCCTCGAGCCCCTGCGGGCCGCGCGGCGGAGCGGCCCCGATGACGAGATGCGGCTGAGCTGCCACGATCCCCTGAACCTGGTCGGGGTGATCCTGCCCGGCAGCCGGCTGACCACCGTGCGCCGCGGGGCGGTCGTCTACCGCGACGGCGTCCCGGCCTGAGCCGCCGCCGGCTCGGCTGGCGGCGGCTCAGCGCCCCTCCCCTGCCCCAGGCGCCTCGGCGCCACCCTGGCGCGGTCCGCTTTGCCGAGCGCCCCAAGGTCATCCCGACCGAGCGCAGCTCCGCGCCCGGGTCCACCGGGGCGCATGGGAGCCGGAACCGGTGGACGGGGCCGTGTACGCTGGTACCCGCGGCGGCCCGGGTCCCGGGGACCCAATCCGCGATGGCCCGGAACGACTCCCGCCCCCTCGCCGTCGGCCCGCCCCACAGCGGCACGGCTCCGGAGCCCGCAGACCCGGCGCCCTGTGGTTCGGTCGAGTGGCTAGGCGCTCGGGCCCCGCTCCTCGATCGCCTGGGCCAGTGCGACCAGCTCCTCCTCTCCCCCTGCGCGCCCGATCAGCTGCAGGCTCGGGGGGATCCCGGCCCGGACGGGAAGCGGCATCGCCACGGCCGGCAGGCCGGCAACGTTGACGGGGCGGGTGTTGGCAGTGAGGGCGCCGACGGTCGCCGCCCCTAGCCTGGGCGGCGCCTCCCGCAGGGTCGGAAGCGCCAGCGCCACCAGGCCGTCCAGTGCCGCCGCCAGGGTACGCGCCCAGCGGTTGGCGTCGCGCCTGGCGGCCGCGACCACCTGTGGGTCGAGCTCGCGGCCGGCCGCCAGCCGCGCTGCGACCAGGGGGTCGAGCCGATCGAGGCGGTCGAGCAGGGCGGCATCGGCCGCTGCCGCCTCCGCGAGCAGGATGGTCGAGCCGAGCTCGGCGGCGGCGTCCCAGCCCGCAAGCTCCACCGGCACCACCTCGAACCCCGCGGCCTCCAGCGCCCGGTCGACGGCGCGGTCGATCGTGGGGTCGGCCGGCAGCCGGAGCCGGCCGATGCGCCGCGAGGCCGGGGCTCGGGGGGTGAAGCCCGGCAGGAGCCACCGCATCCCGACGGCGATGCCTTTGACGGTGGTCGCCAAGGGCCCGACCGTGTCGAAGCTGGGCGCGAGGGGCCAGACGCCGGCGAGCGGGATCCGACCCCAGGTCGTCTTCAGCCCCACCACCCCGCAGCACGCCGCCGGGATCCGCACCGAGCCCCCGGTGTCGGTCCCGTAGGCGACATCAGCCTCGCCGGTCGCGACCGCGACCGCCGAGCCACTCGATGAGCCGCCGGGGACGCACGTCGGGTCCCTGGGGTTGATGGGGTCGCCGAACCACGGATTGGTGCCGATTGGGCTGAAGGCGAGCTCGCTGCAATTGGTCTTCCCGACGATCGTCGCGCCGGCCGCCCGCGCGCCTGCCAGGCAGGCGGCATCGCGCGCGGCCGGCGCCGTGGAGTCGGCCAGGACCCGGCTGCCGCAGGTCGTCGGCACACCGGCGACGTCGATGAGGTCCTTGACGGCCAGGCGCCGTCCCCGGGGGCCGTCGCCCAGGCGGCGGATGAAGGTGGCCATCGCCGCTCAGCCGCGCAACGTGGCGACCAGCCGCTCGGGGCTGGCCAGGAGCCGCAGGGCGTCGACGCCGCTGCGGCAGACGACGTGGGCGGCGGCGAGGCAGTCGGCGGCCGCGCCCTCGCCGCCCAGCACCGCGATGGCGAGGGCGGCGCTGCGCATCGCCTCCACATCGTTGCGGCCATTGCCCACCATCACGCATCGGTCGGCACCGAGGCGCGCCAGGACGGCGCGCTTGGCGGGACCGCCCGGGGCGTCGCCTGGGAGGACCTCGACGGTGGCGGGCAGCGAACGGGCGAGGTCCCTCGCCGTTCCGTGGGTGTCGGCGGTGACGACGTGAGCCGAGAGGACCTCGCCCAATGACCTCAGGGCGTCCACAACCAGGGGATCGAGACGCCCGTCGGTGGCCAGCGTGCCGTTGAGATCCAGTACGACGTGCGCCAGCTGAAGGCTGGGGCCGTGGGGGACGCGGAGCTCAAGCACCGGCGTCGTCCCGGGCGATCAGCGGCCCCGGTCCGCGGTCGCGGCCGAGGATCTGCGGTCCGCGGACCAGCACCCCCTCGGCCTGCAGCAAGCGCGCCTGGCGCCTCTCCAGGCCGGCGACCAGGGTGCCGTCCGCGTGGACGACCCGCCACCAGGGCAGCCCGGTGCTCCGCCGCATCACGGCGCCCACCGCGCGGGCTGCGCCCGGGCGGCCGGCGAGGCGCGCGAGCTGGCCGTAGCTGACGACGTCGCCGGGGGCGACTCTGGCGAGGGCCTCGGCGACCGCGGCGTCGAACGGGACGTGGGATGGCACGGCCACGAGACGGTACCGCGGCGGAGTCGGAGCCCGCCGGGCCGCGCCCGCCGGGCCGCGCCCTACGATGCCCTCGTGTGGGGGCCTGCGTGGCCGGGCGCATGACAACCCCGGAGCTGCCGAACGGCGTGGCGGCCGCCCTCCGCCGCGTGGTGGGGGCCGCCGGCGTCCTCTCGACCCCGATCGCCCGGCGCGCCTATGAATGCGACGCCCTGACCAGCTGGCGCACGACGCCACTCGCGGTCGTCCTGCCCACCACCACCGAGGAGGTGGCGGCGGTGGTCGCGGTGCTGGCCGCCGCCGGGATCCCCTTCGTCCCCCGGGGGGCGGGAACCGGCCTCTCGGGCGGGGCGCTCCCGTCGACGGATGGGGTGGTGATCGGCCTCCAGCGGATGCGCGCGATCCTGTCCGTGGACCTTGCCAACGAGCGGGTCGTGGTTCAGCCCGGGGTGACCAACCTCCAGGTCGGCGCGGCGGTGGCGGGCGCCGGCTACCGCTACGCCCCGGACCCCTCGAGCCAGCGAGTCTGCACCATCGGCGGCAACGTGGCGGAGAACTCGGGCGGCGCCCACTGCCTCAAGCTCGGATTCACCGTCCACCACGTCACCGGGTGCACGCTGGTCCGGTCCGACGGCTCGGTGCTCCAGCTGGGCGGCAGCGCCCTCGATCCCTGTGGCTACGACGCCCTGGGCGTGGTGGTCGGCAGCGAGGGAACGCTTGGCATCGTCACGGAGGTCGTGCTGCGCGTCGTCCCCCGCCCGCCCGCCGTCGAGACCCTCGTGGCGGCGTTCCCCAGCCCGGCGGCGGCGGGGTCGGCGGTCGCCGCGATCATCGCCGCCGGGGTGACCCCGGTTGCCCTCGAGATGATGGACCGGACCGCCATCGAGGCGGTCGAGTCGGCGGTCCACCCCGGTTACCCGGCCGGCGAGGCGGTGCTCCTCGCGGAAGTGGAGGGGAGCCGGGTGCGCTGCGCCGACGAGCTGGAGCGGGTCAGGTCCGCCTGCCGGGCCGCCGGGGCCAGCGCCTGCCGGGTGGCCGCGGACGACCACGAGCGCCAGCGCCTGTGGAGCGGCCGCCGGGCCGCCTTCGCCGCCATGGGCCGGATCAGCCGCCACTACTACGTCCAGGACGGGGTGATCCCCCGCACCCGGCTGGCCGAGGTGCTGGACGCGATCCGGGCGCTGGCCGCGGAGCACCGCCTGCGGGTCGCCAACGTGTTCCACGCCGGGGACGGCAACCTCCATCCCCTCGTCCTCTATGACGACCGGGTCCGGGGTGAGCGGGACCGGGCCGGGGCCCTCGCCACCCGCATCCTGGACGCCTGCCTCGCCGTCGGCGGGTCGCTCACCGGTGAGCACGGGATCGGACGCGACAAGCTGTGCCAGATGCCCAAGCTCTTCGGGCCCGCCGACCAGCAGGCGATGCACCGCCTGCGGACGGCGTTCGACCCTCGGGGTCTGGCCAATCCCGGCAAGGTGCTCCCGACCCCCAGGCTCTGCGGGGAGTCGCCCGGGATCTACCGACCCCACCCGGTGGAGCGGGCCGGGCTGGCCGCGCGCTGGTGATCGGCCCTGACGGGGCCCGAGCGCTGCGGCGCCTGGCCGGTGCGGGCGCGGTCCGGGCGGCCGGGCCCGCCGACTCTGTCGCAGGCCGGGTTCCCGCCTACGTCGTCCGGCCGCCCGCCGTCGACGCCCTCGCGGCGGTGCTCGCCGCCGCCAATGACAGGGACTGGGCCGTGGTCCCGCGCGGGGCCGGGACGCGGATGGACTGGGGCGCTCCGCCCGCCAGGTGCGATGTCGTGCTCGAGACCCGCGCCCTCCGTCGGGTCCTCGCCCACGTCCCCGGCGACCACGTGGCGGTGGTCGAGGCGGGGGTCCGGGCGCCGGAGCTCGACGAGCGCCTTCGAGCGGGCGGCGGCCCGCCCCAGCGGCTGATGCTGGACCCCAGGGGCGCCCAGCGGTCCACCCTCGGGGGGGCGGCCGCGGCGGCCGCCGCCGGTCCGGGCCGCCACCGCTACGGCACCTGGCGCGACGTTCTGCTCGGTGCGCGCTTCGTGCTCGCCGATGGCACCGTGGCCCGCGCCGGGGGCACGGTGGTCAAGAACGTCGCCGGGTACGACCTCGGCCGGCTCCTCCTCGGCTCCAGGGGCACGCTGGCGGTGCTGGTGGAGCTGGCGGTGAAGCTCCACCCCCTGCCGGAGGCGAGGGCAACCGTCGTGGTCGAGGGGGTCGAGCCCGGCGATCTCGTCTCGCTGGGGGCCGGGCTGCGCCGCTCCGCGGCCGACGTGACGGCGGCCGAGCTCCTGTGGCCCGAGGGTCAGCTGGTCCTGCGGGTGGAGGGAAGCCCGGCGGTCGCCTCCGCCGAGGCCGCGGACCTCGCCCGGGAGACCGGCGGGCGCCTCGCCCCGCCGCCGGTGGCCGACCAGCTCTGGAGCCGGGTCAGCCGTCGGCCCTGGGACGGGCCGGGGGCGATCGTGCAGGTGGCCGTGCCGCTGGCGGAGGTGGGGCAGCTGGCTCGGGCCGTCGCCGGCCTGCGCGGGCGCGCCGCCCTCGGCCTCGGGCTCGGCACCGGGGGGGTGCGGCTGGAGGCGGCGGCCGAGCCGCTCGCCGAGCTCCGCACGACGGTTGAGCGGCTCGGGGGCAGCTGCCGCGCCCTACGCGTCCCCCCCGAGCTGGCCGTCGCCGCCGAGTCGCGGCCGAGCCCCGCCGCCCTGCGCCTCGCCGCCGAGCTGCGAGCGGCGTACGACCCCCGGTCGACGCTCTCGCCCGGCCGCCTCGGCTGGGGGCTCCCGTGAACGTGGCGCCCCCGCCCTCGCCCCGGGGCCGGCCGGTGGCGGCCGCCCGCCGCGTCGCATTCGACGCCACCGACCCCCCGGACCCGCGGCTCCTCGACGCCTGCGTCCACTGCGGCTTCTGTCTGCCGGCCTGCCCCACGTACGCGCTGTGGGGCGAGGAGATGGACTCGCCCCGCGGTCGCCTCTGGCTGATGCGGATGGGCGTGGAGGGCGCCGCCGGGCTCAGCCCCGAGGCCGTGCGCCACCTCGACTCCTGCCTCGGCTGCTTTGCCTGCGTCCCGGCCTGCCCCTCGGGGGTCGCCTACGACCGGCTCCTGGCCCAGACCCGCCAGCAGGTCGAGCGGCGCTTCCGCCGGCCCCTGGCGGAGCGGTGGCGGCGCCGGCTCCTCCTTGCCATCCTCCCCCACCCACGCGCCATCGCCGCGGCGATGGCGCCGCTGCGCGCGGCCCGGGCGACAGGCCTGCTCGGGCCGGCCGTCCGCAGCCCCCTGTGGGCTCGGCTCCCAGCGGCGGTGCGGGCTCCGGCCGAGCTGGGGGCGGCCGCCGACACCGAGCGCCGGACGCCCGGCGGAACCCCGCATTCCGGCGCCCGTCCGCGGCCGCGCCGGCCCGCGGGCGGGCGACCGCGGCTCCGGGTGGCCCTGGTCACCGGCTGCGTGCAGCGGGCGATGTTCGGGCCCACAGCGGCCCGGGCCGCCCGCGTCCTCGCCGCCTACGGCGCCGAGGTGTGGGTCCCGCCCGACCAAGGCTGCTGCGGCGCGCTCGAAGCCCACGCCGGTCACCCGGGGGCAGCCGATCGGCGGCTCCGACGCCTGGCGGCCCAGCTCGACGCCCCTGGCATCGACCGGGTGGTGGTGACCGCGGCCGGCTGTGGCTCCCACCTCAAGGGATGCGCCGCGGAGCGACAGGGCGTTCCCCGCGGTGACGCCGAGCGCCTCCGCCGCCTCGCCGGGCGCACGCGGGACCTCACCGAGGTCCTGGCCGAGCTGGGACCGCCCCCCGGCGGGCTCGGGCCGCTGCCCTGGCGCTGCGCCTACCACGACCCCTGCCACCTCGCCCACGCGCAGGGGGTGCGGGAGGCACCGCGGGCTGTGCTCCGCGCCATCCCCCAGCTGGAGCTGGTGGAGCTGCCGGAGGGCGACCTCTGCTGTGGCAGCGCCGGCCTGTACAACCTCACCGACCCCGAGCCGGCGCGCGACCTCGGCGCCCGCAAGGCGGCGAACGTCGAGCGGGTCGCGCCCGATGTCGTCGTGGCCGCCAATCCCGGCTGCCAGCTCCAGATCGCCGCGGCGCTCGCCGCCCGCGGCCTGGCCATCCCGGTCGTGCAGCCCGCCGACTTGGTGGCCCGGGCGCTCGCCGCCCGCCCGGCCAGCGGCCCGTCGGCCCCCGCGCCGCTCGATTGACTGCGGCCCGTCCCCGGCCGGTGGCTCGCCGGCCGGGGACGTGGTGGGACGGGGCGGTCCCGGCGATCGAACGGCGGGCCGACTCGAGGCGGCCCCCGACCCGTCCGCGGGCCGAGCGGCCGAGCGCTCGGGGGCCGGCACCGCCGGGGCCGCCACCGGCGGGCGGTGCGAGCGAGAAGCCTCGCGCAGCCGGGGCCGGGGCCGGGG
>DAHUZI010000043.1 GCA_027306595.1 Candidatus Dormiibacterota bacterium
CAGCGCGGGCGTCGGCCCGGGCGCCGGCCCGACCGGCCCCTGGGCGGGGGCGCGCTCGGGCGGGGGTGGGCGCCGGGATGACCGGGGCCGACGGGCTCCCCCGCTGCCGCTGGGCGACGGGCCCGCTCCTTGCCGTCTACCACGACCAGGAGTGGGGGGTTCCGGTCCACGAGGAGCGGCGACTGTTCGAGCTCCTCACCCTCGAGGGGGCCCAGGCCGGGCTGAGCTGGGTGACGATCCTCGCCCGCCGGGAGGGATACCGGCGAGCGTTCGCCGGCTTCGATCCGGCCCGGGTGGCGACCTTCGGGCCCGCCGACATCGCCCGCTGCCTGGCCGACCCGGGGATCGTGCGGAATCGGCGCAAGGTCGAGGCGACGGTCGCCAACGCCCGCGCCTTCGGCCGGGTCCAGGCCGAGCACGGCAGCTTCGACCGCTTCCTCTGGGGCTTTGTGGACGGCCGGCCACTGCAGCCCGGGCGCGCGGCGCACGCCCCGGCCCCCGTGCCCGGGCCCCCTGCGCTGGCGCTGAGTCGCGCCCTGCGCGCGCTCGGGTTCCGGTTCGTTGGCCCCACGATCTGCCACGCCCTCATGGAGGCGGCGGGGCTGATCAACGATCACGAACAGGGCTGCTTCCGCCACGCCCAGCTGGCGGGCGAGCCGGGCACTGCGGGCGCCCAGCGGCGCCAGGGCCCCGGGACGAGACCGCCCCGGGGCCGGGCGCCCGATCAGCGCGGGCCGCGCGCGCCCGTCGGCACCGCCCCGGACGCCGCCGCGGGGACGCTCCGGCCGAACTCGGCGGCGACCCGGGCCCCCAAGTCGGCATCGACCTTGTACCAGTACTCGAGCGCCCGGGAGAGGACCGGCTCGACGACGCCCCCCTGGAGATGGCGACCGATGTTGCCGACCAGCCGGTCCCGAGCCGCCCCGTCGAGCACCGTGCGCACCAGGGTTCCGGACTGGACGAAGTCGTCGTCGTCGCGGCGACGGGTGTAGGCGGCGCGGACGATCTCGCCGGTCACCGACCAGCCCGGCTCCATCGCCGCCGGGTCCGCACGTGGACCCCCGAAGCTGTTGGGCGCGTAGACGGGGTCGGGGGGGTTGTGGTGGCGCAGCGCCCCGTCGCGGTTGTAGCTGTGGACCGGCACCCGCGGCTGGTTGATCGGCAGCTGGAGGTAGTTGGTCCCGATCCGATGGCGGTGGGTGTCGGGGTAGGAGAACAGCCGCCCCAGCAGCATCTTGTCCGGGCTGGGGCCGATCCCCGGGACCATGTTGGCAGGCTCGAACGCCGACTGCTCCACCTCCGCGAAGTAGTCGGCGGGGTTGCGGTCGAGCACCAGTCGGCCCACCGGGAGGAGCGGGTAGTCGCCGTGGGGCCACACCTTCGTGAGGTCGAAGGGGTTGAAGCGGTAGTCGGCGGCCGCCTCGAACGGCATGATCTGGACAGAGAGGGTCCAGACGGGGTGGTCGCCCTCGGCGATGGCGGTGTGCAGGTCGCGGATGTGGCAGTCGGGATCCTCGGCCGCCATCGCCCTCGCCTCGAGGTCGGTGAAGCAGCGGATCCCCTGCTCGGTCTTGAAGTGGTACTTGACCCAGAACCGCTCCCCACCGGCGTTCTGCCAGAGGTAGGTGTGGCTGCTGTACCCGTTCATGTGGCGCCAGCTCTGGGGCGTGCCCCGGTCGCCCATCAGCCAGGTGACCTGGTGGGCCGACTCCGGGGAGAGGGTCCAGAAGTCCCACTGCATGTTGTTGTCCCGAAGGTGGGTGTCGGCTCGGCGCTTCTGGGAGTGGATGAAGTCCTGGAACTTCTGCGGATCGCGGACGAAGAAGACCGGGGTGTTGTTGCCGACGAGGTCGTAGTTACCCTCGTCCGTGTAGAACTTGAGGGCAAACCCGCGGGGATCGCGGGCGGAGTCGGCGGAGCCCAGCTCCCCGGCGACGGTGGAGAAGCGGGCGAACACCGGGGTGCGGCGACCCCGCCGCAGGAAGTCGGCGCGGCACCACTGCTCGGCGCCCGCCACCGCCTCGAAGAATCCGTGGGCGCCGCCGCCCTTGGCGTGGACGACCCGCTCGGGCACCCGCTCCCGATTGAACTGGGCCATCTTCTGGATGAGGTAGTGGTCCTGGAGCAGGATCGGCCCGTCGGGACCGGCCGTCAGCGAGTGTTCGTCGCTGGCCGCGGGGATCCCGGCATCGGTGGTCGTGACCGGTCGCTGGTCAGCCATGTACAGCCTCCTTGGTGATGGGCGACGACGGTCGGCACGCGGGGCACAACCCCCAGAACGTCACCTCGGCCTCGTCGATCAGGTAGCCCAGGTCGCCCGACGCCTCGAGGCACGGCGCCGCGCCCACCGCGCACGCCACGTCGGCGGTGGCGGCGCAGCCGCGGCAGACGGCGTGGTGGTGGTTGTCGGCCACCCGCGCCTCGTAGAGGGCGGGGCGCCCGGCGGGCTCGATCCGACGCACCAGCCCGGCCGCCGTGAGGGCGGCAAGCACGTTGTAGACGGCCTGGGTGGACACCGCGCCCAGGCGGGCCCGCATCAGCCGGGCCACGGTGTCGGCGGCGGCATGGGGTTGACCGAGCAGGCTCTCGTAGGCGGCCAGCCGGCCGGCGGTCACGCGGATCCCCGCCCGCCGCAGGCTGCGGGCCACCGGATCGGATGGGGCCATCGATCCACGCTCCCGGACGAAGGTGGACACCGGGCCATCCTACGAGGCCGGGCGGCCGGCTGGCAATTCAATCCATCATTGGAATCGATCCAGTGGGTGCGGGGCCGCAGGCTGGGACCCCGCGGGCGATCCCGATGCGGGCGTTGGGGCCGCTGAGGTGGGCGCCGAGCTCACGATCGGCGCCAGCTCCGGCGGTGCCGCGGTGGTGCGATCCGGGGGGCGAGTCGGCTCCGGGGCGCCCGTAGAATCGCACTGGTGGACTTCGAGACCCTGGCGATCCATGCCGGGCAGGCGCCGGACCCGGCGACGGGGGCGGTGACGGTCCCCATCTACGCGACCTCGACCTTCGCCCAGGAGGCGGTCGGCCGCCACCGAGGGTACGAGTACTCGCGAACCGGCAACCCCACCCGGCGGGCGCTGGAGACGTGCCTGGCGGCGCTCGAGGACGCGCCCCACGGCTTCGCCTTCGCGTCGGGGATGGCGGCGGCCGCGACCGTGACCGAGCTGCTCGCCCCGGGAGACCGGATCCTCGCCATCAGCGACGCGTACGGCGGGACCCATCGGCTGTTCCGGCAGGTGCTGGAGCCGCGGGGCCACCCCGTGGACACGATCAGCTGCGAGGCGCTGCCGATCGAGCTTGCGCAGCGGCTCGAGACCCCGACCCGTCTGCTGTGGCTCGAGTCCCCGACCAACCCGCTCCTCGGGATCGTCGACATCGCCGCCGCCTCGGCCGTCGCGCATGCCGCCGGCGCGCTGGTCGTCGTCGACAACACCTTCGCGACCCCCTTTCTCCAGCGGCCGCTGCTGCTGGGGGCCGACCTCGTCCTCCACTCCACGACCAAGTACCTCGGCGGCCACTCCGACGTGGTCGGCGGCTTCGTCGCGACCCGCAACCCCGCCCTGGCCGAGCGGCTCGGCTTCCTCCAGAACGCGCTGGGGGCAGTGGCCGGCCCGTTCGACAGCTGGCTCGTCCTGCGCGGGCTGAAGACGCTGGCCGTCCGCATGCGTCAGCACTGCGCCAACGCCGGCGAGGTGGTGGCCGCCCTCCGGGCCCGGCCGGAGGTCGAGGCCGTCCTCTATCCCGGCCTCCCGTCCCATCCCGGCCACGCGGTGGCCGCCCGGCAGATGGCGGACTTCGGAGCGATGGTCGCCTTCCGGGCCCGCTCCGAGGCGGCGGCCCTTCGGATCGTCGCCGCCACCCGCCTCTTCACCCTGGCCGAGAGCCTGGGCGGGGTGGAGAGCCTCATCGAACACCCGCTGCGCATGACCCACGCCTCCACCGCGGGCTCCCAGGAGGCGGTGCCCGGAACCCTGGTCCGCCTGTCGGTCGGGCTCGAGACCGGTCGGGATCTGGTCGCGGACCTCAACCGCGCGCTCGACGCGGCGGGGTCGTAGCGCTCCAACCGGCCGGCCCGGGCGGCGGGACGTTCAGCCGCGGTCGCCCCGGCCCGCCAGATACTCGAGGAGGTCGGCCCGGGTGAGGAGCCCCTCGACCCGGCCCGCGTTGGCGACCACCACCGCGGCGCCTTGGGAGAGCTCCTGGAACGCCTCGTCGAGCGACGCTGCGGCGGTGACCACCGCCAGCGGCGGCTCCATCGCCGCCGCCACGTCCTCGTGGACGGCGTCGGGGTCGCGGAAGACCCGCTCGAACAGCCCCCGCTCCTGCAGGGACCCGATCACGGCGCTGAGCTCCTCCGCCCCCTGGCGCCGGACGACCGGGAGCTGGGAGACGGAATGGCGCTGCATGAGGAGGATCGCCTGGCCGACCTTCTCGTGGGAGCCGACCGTGAGCAGCCGGGGAGGCTGCGGGGACACCCGGGCCTTGAACCGCAGGATCTCCCCCACGGTGGGCGTGCGGCCCGGGCGGTCGAGGAGCCCGTACCCCAGCATCCAGTTGTCGTCGTAGAACTTGGAGAGGTAGGCCCGCCCGCCGTCCGGGATGATGGTGAGCACCGTCGCCGTTGGGGGCAGGCGGCGCGCCACCTGGAGCATGGCGTGGACCGCGGTCCCGGCGGACCCGCCGACGAGCAGCCCCTCCTCCCGCGCCATCCGCCTGGCGGTCGCGAACGAGTCCCGGTCGGAGACGGCGATGATCTCGTCGACGACCGTCCGATCGAAAGTGGCTGGCCAGAAGTCCTCCCCGATCCCCTCCACCAGGTATGGATGGACTTCGTCGCAGGAGTAGATCGAGCCCTCGGGGTCGGCCCCCACGACCAGCAGGTCTGGCTTCTGCTCGCGCAGGTACCGGGCCGTGCCGGAGATGGTTCCCCCGGTCCCGATCGACAGCACGAGGGCGTCGAGCTCACCAGCCGTCTGCTCCCAGATCTCGGGCCCGGTGGTGCGGTAGTGGGCGAGAGGATTCGCCTCATTGGTGTACTGGTCGGGCTTGTATGCCCCCGCGATCTCCTCGGCGAGGCGGGCCGACACGGAGTAGTAACTCTCCGGCGAATCGGGGGGGACCGCGGTCGGGCAGATCACAACCTCGGCACCGTACGCGCGCAGGAGGGCGACCTTCTCCCGTGACATCTTGTCGGGCATCACGAAGATGCAGCGATAGCCCTTGATCGCGGCGGCGATCGCCAGCCCCACGCCGGTGTTTCCCGAGGTCGGCTCGACGATCGTCCCACCGGGCCGCAGGCGCCCCGAGCGTTCGGCCCGCTCGATGAGCGGGAGCCCGATCCGGTCCTTGACCGACCCACCCGGGTTGAGGTGCTCCAGCTTGGCAAGGAGCGTGGGGCCGCCGGTTGGGGCGATCCGCTGGAGCCGAACCACGGGGGTCCGGCCGATGAGCTCGAGCACAGTTGGGTAGGAGCGCGCCATCCGCATGGAGTGTAGGCAGAGACCGCGGCCGGGCGCGGTCTCTGCCTCAAGTCGGGCCCGACAGAGGATCGGCTCGCGCGCGCTGCGGCGGCGCAGGACTTCGCCCGCCACCCACTGGCTCTCGGCGGCTGGGGACGACCCGACCGGCTCGCGGCCAGTCACCCGCGCTCGCCCTCCGTCGCCAGTCGTCCCCGTCCACGGGGACGCCAAGCGCGCGGCGCCCGATCACCGCAGCAGGCGCGAGAGCCGGCGATCAGCCAGCGGGTGCCCACCGGTCTGACACGAGGGACAGTACTGGAGCGACCGGGTCGCGAAGGCCACCTCGCGGATCGTGTCCCGACACACCGGGCACGCCTCGCCGGCTCGACCGTGCACCCGCAACGCGCGGTGCTTGTCGGACCTGAGGTCCAGTGCGGCCCGTCCGGCGGTTCGCGCCACCGCCGCCGTGAGCACCTCCACCAGGGCCCGGTGCAGGCGCTCGGACTCGCTGGGAGTCAGGGAGCGGGCGAGCTTGAACGGCGACAGCCGCGCCGCGTGGAGCGCCTCATCCGAGTAGGCGTTCCCGACCCCCGCCAGGATGGACTGGGCGGTGAGCGCGGTCTTCAGCGTCGCCGTGGTTGCGCCCAGCCGGACGTGCAGCAACTCGGGGCTGAACGCCGAATCCAGAGGGTCGGGTCCGAGTGCGCGCACGGACGGGATGTCGTCCGGCTGAGCGACCACCCACAGGCTGAGACGCTTCTCGGTCCCGGCCTCGGTGAGGTCGAATCCACACGGCTCGCCGCCGTCTGCCGCGACACCCAGCCGCAGGGCGATCGCGGACCGTCCCGGGCGCGGACGCCCGGCCGGAAGGACATCGTGCCAGCGGACCCATCCGGCGCGGGCGAGGTGGACGACCAACCAGATCCCGTCGCCCGAGAGGCAGAGGAACTTGCCCCGGCGCTCGCACGCCACCACCGTACGGCCGATGAGGTCCCCAACGGCTGGATTGGTGGTCTTCAGCGCCGCGAACGAGGCCAGCTCGCACCTCACCACCTGTCGGCCGGCGAGTCGGCGGTCGAGGAAGCGAGCGAGTGACTCGACCTCCGGGAGCTCGGGCACGGGGCTATTCAACCGCACCGGTCGGATGCCGGGGCGATCCCTCGAAGGGTTCAGGCCGGGGCCGGCCGAGGTCGGGCCCGATGGAGCCGCGACCGCGCCTCGGACCCGGATCCCTCGCTCGCGCCCACCCACGCGCCGCAGCGGCGGCGGCCTCGCTTGCCGGCGTCTCCCAGCCGGCTGTTCCTCCCGATGCCCGCGAGGCGCTTGAGTGCGTTTCGACTCAGGCGTCCGTGACCGGCGAGGTGACCGGAGCAAGCAGAGCGGCTGCGGGAGACCGATACGCTCGGGACTGGAGACGACTGAGAGGCTGCTCCCCAAGGGCTCGGCCTCGCGGCCCAGACGGTCACCCTGAGAAGTGGGCTACTCACGTGGGTGCGCCCAGCACCACGGAGCTACCGGGCTTGTGCCGGCGATCGGCGAGGTGATCTGGGCCGGCGGCAACGGCCTTCGCATGGGTGCACAGTGGGACTGGACCGGTTGCGCTCCCCGCTGTCAGAATGCGGCCATGCGCTCGGCCGATACGGTGCCGTCCGTGCGCGGCGAGCCGCCGACCGTCGACGCCGCCTTGACGGTCAGTCATCTCACAAAACGGTTCGGCGAGCGGACGGCCTTCGAGGACGTCTCCTTCGCGGTCAATCGCGGGGAGGTGTTCGGCTTTCTCGGCCCCAATGGCGCGGGCAAGACCACGATGGTGCGGACGCTCGGGACGCTGATCGCCCCCACCGCGGGCTCGGCCGTGGTGGCGGGCATCCCCCTCGCCCCAGGGGCCAGTGGGGCGATCCGCCGGCGCATCGCGACCATGCCCGAGAACCCGGGCCTCTACCTGCGACTCACGGTCCAAGAGAACCTGGAGCTCTTCGCCTCGCTCTACGGCGTGCGCGCCCCACGCGCGCGCATCGCAGCCGCCCTGGAGACGGTCCACCTCGCGGCCCGGTCGCACGACCTGTGTCGGAGCCTGTCGAAGGGGCTGCGCCAGCGGGTGGGCCTCGCCCGCGCGCTGCTCAGCGAGCCCACCATCCTGTTCCTGGACGAGCCCACCGCGGGCCTGGATCCCGTCGCCGCGCGGGAGGTGCACGACCTCATTAACGGCCTCCGCCAGCGGGGGGTGACCGTCTTCCTCACCACCCACCGCCTGGAGGAGGCGGAGCGGCTGTGTGATCGCGTCGCCATCCTCAACACGCGCCTCCGCTCGGTGGGGCGGCCCGAGGCGCTGCGGGCGGCCCTCTTCCGCGGATCGCTGGTGGTGGAGACGGCGGCGCCCCTCCCGGCGCCGGGGGCCGTCTTCACCACCCAGCAGGGCGTCCAGGGCTGGTCGTCGGAGGGCCCCAGCTCCTATGTCCTTCGCGTCGCCGACCCGCGGCTGGCCGCCCCTGGGGTGACCCGAGCCCTGGTGGCCGCCGGGGCCGACGTGGTCTCGATCACCGAGGCGCGGCACTCCCTGGAGGATGTGTACCTCCAGCTGATCGACGAGGATCCCGAGGTGCGGCGATGATCGGCCTCGATTGGAGGCGGCTCGCCGCGGTGGCGCGGAAGGAGATCCGGGAATACCGGCGCAGCCCCTTCATCCTCGGCACCATGGCGGTGCTGCCGTTCTTTTTCATGATCGACCCCCTCATCACCATCTTCGCGATCGGCCCCACAACCAAGTCCGCCCTTGTGGCAAAGGCGGTCGGCTCCACCTTCCTTCTCCTGCTCGTCGTCCCCGCGGTCATCCCGGCCACGATCGCCGCCTATTCCGTGGTCGGCGAGCGGGACCAGGGCACCCTCGAGCCGCTCCTCACCACCCCGGTCCGCCGGCTGGAGATCCTGCTCGGCAAGGCGCTGGCCGCCGTCGTGCCCGCGGTCGCCATGGCGTACGGCCTCTTCGCGCTGGTGGTGATCCTGGCCCGCCTGTTCGCCAGCAACCCCACCGTGGCCTCGACCCT
>DAHUZI010000045.1 GCA_027306595.1 Candidatus Dormiibacterota bacterium
GGTCCCCCCCGCGGGTGGCCGCGACCCGCGGCCTGGCTCCGGCGCCCGGCCCCGCTCCGACCCCCGCCCGCACTCAGGCGGCCGGCCGCACGCGGGGGCCCGGTTCCCCTCCGGCCGGGACGGGCGGCCCCGAGGCCGGCACCGGACCGTGCTCCGGACCGGCTGGGGGGACGCGAGCGCGGGCGGGGAGGTCGCGCTCATCCCCGTGGGAGGTGCGCCCCTCTGCCCCTAGGATGGCCCTGGTGGAGCTCGGCCAGGCCGTCGACGAGTACCTCACCTACCTCCAGGTGGATAGGGCGCGCAGCCTGCGCACCTGCCGCGCCTACACCGCCGACCTCGCCGCGCCGCTCCGCTACTGGCTCGGGCTGGGCCGGCCCATCACCCAGGCCGAGCAGCTGACCCGCGACGCCGTGCGGGCCTGGCAGCGGACCCTGGGCGGGCGGCCTCTGCGGCTCAGCTCGCGCGCGCGCCAGCTCCAGGCGCTGCGGGGCTTCCTCCGCCACGCACGGCGCGAGGGGTGGATCGCGACCGATCTCGCCGCCCACCTGGAGCTGCCCCGGGTTCCCCGGCCGCTGCCCCGGCCGTTGCCCACCGACGCCGCCCGGGCCCTGCTCGCTCATCCCTTCGCCGACGACGATGCGGGGCGGCGCGACCGCGCCCTCGTCCACTTCCTGCTCAGCACCGGCTGCCGCATCTCCGAGGCGCTCGCGGTGGACCGCCATCAGCTCCGGGGCGATGGCCGGATCCTGGTCCGGGGCAAGGGGGGCAAGGAGCGGCTGGTGCTCCTCACCCCCGAGGCGATGGCGGTCATCCGCCGCTACCTGGACGCTCGCTCCGACCGCGAGCCGGCGCTCTTCCTCAACTACGACCGGCGGTCGCGGGCGGTCGGCCAGCGTCGGCTGACGGCCGCCGGGGCCCGCCACATCGTGGGCCGGGTCCGGCTGGCGACTGGGATCGAGGCGCTCCGCTCCCCCCATGTCCTCCGCCACACGACCGCGACCGAGCTTCTCACGGTGACCGGCAATGTGCGCCTCGTCCAGGAGGTGCTCGGCCACGCGAACCTCAACACGATGCAGGGCTACACCCGGGTCGTGGACCAAGCCAAGGTCGACGCCTACCGGCAGCTGGCCGCCCACCTCACGCCGAGCCCCGCCCCCGAACCGGCCGAGAGCGGGGCCGGGAGCCGCCGTCCCGCGGCCGGCGTCAGCCGAACCGGGCGTGCGGGGGGAAGTGGAACGTGAGGAGCAGGAGGTGGAGGGCGGCCGCCACCGGGGCCGCTGGCCCGCGGGCCACGACGAGGAAGGCGAGGCCAGCGTGGGGCTGGAAGCGGACCGTCAGCCAGAGCTGTCCGGCCGGCACCGTGTAGCTGTCCTCGATCGTCGTCACCCCGAACACCTCGACCGATGTCGCCTGGGCGAACCCCGCCCCCCGTGGGGCGCCCAGGGGAAGCCGGGCCAGCCCGCGGGCGGCGGTCACGATCAGCGCCGGCGTGGTGGTGGCGCCCGGGCCGGGCCCGGCCGCGGCGCTGGCCGGGGCGAAGGTGACCGACGGGGGGGTCTCGCTGAAGGTCCAGCCGTTGGGATACAGGGCCCCGAACTGGAGGACCCCCGAGGAATAGCTCTCGAGGACGCCGGGGGCCGTGTACGCGGGGTCGGCCGTCACCCAGCCGACGTGGGTCGCCCCCTCGACGTGGTACCAGCCCCCGGCGGTCGGGGTCTGGCCGAGGTAGGCGAGCTGGACACCCTGGGCGACGATCCCCAGGACCCTAGCGGTCAGGCTTGGCGTCAGGCGCATGTTCACCCCATCCGGCGCCAGCACCGTGATCTGTCGGGGCGGCGGGGTCGGGGTCGGGGTCGGCAGCGGGGTCGGGGTCGCCCTCGGCGTCGGCCGGGGTGTGGGCTTGGGCACCGGGGTCGCCCCGCAGCCCGCGAGCCAGGCCGCGCCCGCCAGGCAGGCGATCGGGAGGGCGGCTCGGCGGACCCCCGGGCGCACGCTCGCAGGGTACCCGGTCAAGCCCGGGGGGCGCGGGCGGTCTGCGAGCGGAGGCGGTCGCGAAGGGCGTGGGCCGCAAGGCCGGCGGCCTTCGCGAAGTCGGCTCCCCGGCTGGCGCCGGCGATCCCGCGGGAGACGCTGATGAGGTGCGGGGCGGTCCCGTCGGGGCCGCCGGCGGCGCGGGCGGCCGGCTCCAGCTCCCCACCCTGGGCGCCGACGCCGGGGACGAGGATCGGGAGCCGGGGGGCCACCCGCCGGACCCGCGCCAGCTCCTCGGGCCAGGTGGCGCCCGCGACCAGCCCGGTGGTGCCCCCCGGCCCGGCCCGGTCCCAGTCCGCCGCCAGGCGCGCGACGTGGAGGTACAGCGGCTCTGCCTTTGGCCCAACGGCGAGATCCTGCAGGTCGGCCGCACCGGGATTGCTGGTCCGGCAGAGGAGGAAGCCGAGGCGGCCGGGGACGGCGAGGAAGGGGGCGACGGCGTCGTGGCCGAGGTATGGGTTCACCGTGCAGGCGCGGGCGCCGAGGACGTCGTAGGCGGCGCGGGCGTAGGCGCTCGCGGTGTGGCCGATGTCGCCCCGCTTGCCGTCGAGGATCACCAGGGCCCGTTGGCTGGCCTCCGCTATCACCTCGGCGAGCACGGCGGCCCCGGGCGGGCCGAGGGCCTCGAAGAAGGCCTGGTTCAGCTTGTAGGCGGCGGCGGCCGGGCCGGTCGCCGCCATCACCTGCAGGCAGAACTCCCTCACCCCGGCGGCGTCGCGGCTGAGCGGGGCAGGCAGGTCGTCGAGGGTGGGGTCGAGGCCCACGCACACCGGGGCCCCCGCGCGCCCGACGGCCTCGGCCAGGCGGTCGGCGAACGGCGCCGCCAACGTCACCAGGCGGTGCGGGCGGTGCTGGGCTGGATCGGCCCGGGGGCCTGGGGCGCGTACGGCACCGCGATCCGCTCGGACTCGGTCTGCATGCAGCGGGGGCAGAGCCCCGCCAGCTCCCCGTCCAGGATGACGGCGGCGAGACGATAGATCGGGAACTCGCGGGCGCAGTTGGCGCAGCGCTGCATCCAGGGCATGGGGATCTCGAGTGGCGATCGCGGCCGGCTGGGCCGATTCTACTGGAGCCGGTGAACGATCTCCCCCCCGCGGACGGTGAGGACCACCTGGGCGTGGCGCGCGACGCCGGCCGGATCCCGGCTGAGGTCGTCCGAGAGCACGACGAGGTCGGCCTGGCGGCCGGCGATCAGCTGGCCCCGGCGGTCCTCCGCGAAGACCGAGGCTGCGGCCCCCACCGTGTAGCCGCGCAGGGCGGCCTCGAGGTCGAGGGTTTCCTCCTCGAGCCAGGCCCCGCTCCCGTCGAGTGCTGCCCGGGTGAGGGCCGAGTAGATGCCGATGAGGGGCTCCATCTCGGCGACGTTCCAGTCGCTGGCGAGCGCGAGCCGCGCCCCCGCCCGCTGAAGGCTGCGCAGGGGCCAGGCGCGCCGCTCACGCTCTGGCCCGACCGCCGCCCGCCACGCACCGGTGAGGTCGGGGGCGGCGTGCCGCGGCTGCAGGCAGGCGGTGACGCCCAGCTCCCGAAACCGCGGGATGTCGGCGGTGAGCGGGCACTCGACATGGACGACCTGGTGGCGCCGGTCGCCCGGGCGGTTGCGGTCGCGGGCGCCGGCGATCGCGTCGAGGGCGAGGTGGATCCCCAGGTCGCCGGTGGCGTGGATGAAGGCGGGGAAGCCGAGCCGCTCGAGCTCGGCGACGCGGTCGGTGAGCGCCTTGGCCTCCCAGAACGGGGCCCCGGGCTCGGTGGGCGGAGTCGCGTACGGCTCGAAGAACGCCGCCGTGTGCGGCTCCACGACGTCATCGGCATAGAGCTTGACCGCTCCCACCGCGAGCTCGTCGTCGTGGAGGCGCTGCCGGGCCTGGCCGAAGGCGGCGAGCTCATCCGCCGTCGTGTCGGGCAGGCAGAGGAGGGCGCAGACGATGCGGCAGCTGAGTCGGCCCTCGCTGCGGGCTCGCTCGTAGAGCCACAGGTCATCCACCGAGTTCTGGGGCTCCACCAGCGTCGTGATGCCCGCGCGCCGAGCCCGGTCCAGGCTGGCGAGCAGGCGCCGGTACTGCCGCTCCCGCCCGTAGTGGGGCACCAGCGGCTCGAGGGCGGCCAGCCCGCGACGCGAGAGGCCCAGAACCGCGAAGTCGCGCACGATTCCGGTCGCGGTGCCGGTCTCGGGGTCGCGTACGACGGTCCCGAAGGCGACGCCGCCATCGCGTCCCTCGATGCCGAACCGCGCCAGGGCCTCTCGGTTCAGCCAGACCATGTGGACGTCGTAGCTGAGCAGGAAGGCCGGCCGCCCCCCGGTGCAGCCGTCGAGATCCTCCGCCCCGGGGAGTCGGCCGTAGAACGCCGACGGGTTCCACCCCTCCCCCACAACCCAGCTCGCCGGTGGGAGCCGATCGGCGGCGTCAGCGACCCGCTGCCGGATGACCTCGAGCGTCCCTGCGCCCGCCAGGTCAACGTCCTCGTCGTCGGACCCCAGCCGAGCGTGGTTGTGGGCGTCGACGAAGCCGGGGAGGATCGAGCCGCCCCTGGCATCCACCACGACCGTCGATGGGCCGGCGAGCGCCGGGGCGTCGCGGTCAGCTCCGACGGCGAGGATCTGGCCTCCGGCGACCGCGACCATCTCGGCCACTGGTCGGTCGCGGTCCATGGTGAGCGCGCGCCCATTGCGCACGATCAGCTCCGCTGCCGCCATCACCACCCTCCCGCGCGCCTCCGAGTCCTCGGCTTGGTCGCAGCAGCCAGCCGACCCGTTCGGGCTGGGCCGTCTTGCCGTGCTATTCTCGGTCCCCGACCGGGGAGTGGCGCAGATGGTTAGCGCACCAGTCTGGGGGACTGGGGGTCGCAGGTTCGAGTCCTGTCTCCCCGACCAAGATTCGAGTTCAGAAGCGAGCCTGCGTAGGCCCGGCCGGCATGGTTGGGCCGGGCTTGATGGCAACCGTGACGGCAGCCCAGGCGGTCCAGCGCAACCGCGGGTCTGCCAGCCGCCAAAGTAGTTGGGGCGCCTATGACTGGCCACCCTGGCGGCGCTGAGCAGGCGCCCCATCCGTGCGTGGTTTGCGAGACACCGACCACTCGCGCCGCGGTTCCCTCGCGAAACGTCTTGGTGAGGTATCGCTAGGAGCCGGACGGCTTGAGGACGCAGGAGACCCAAATGTGGCCGCCGTACTACCTCTGCCACGAGCACGTGACGGAGCTCGTGCGGGGGAGGTTGGAGTTCGGATGGTGTGACGATCCCGCCTGCCGACGGTGGGGTCGTCGCGGAGACCCGTCTCCCTGCGGTGGTCCATAGCGCCCGATGGCTCAAGCGGTGGCGTCCCGGTAGCGCGGTAAAAGAGGAGCGGCGTAGGGTCCAGCGGTAGGTCTGGACACCCACCGAGGAGGAGGACGCCGGGGCGGAAAGCGGAGCGGCGAGCCCGCGCCGGGAGGCGGCCCCGGGGGAGGTGCGGGCCGAGGGGGTCGGGGACGGGGAGCGGCGGTCGGCGGGGGGCCGGCGGGGGGCCCAGCTGTGGCGCCCGCGGGCGGCGGCGGATGCGGTCACGGCCTTCCTCCAGCGCGCCCGGGACGAGCGGACGCCGGCGGCCCCGGGGGCGCGGCATGGGGTCCGGCGGCGCCGGATCCAGCCCGCCGAGGGCGAGCGGATCCTCGCGGGGCCGCAGCGGTGGAACCCCGCGGCCCGCGTCGTCGCGACGGGGTGGCCGGATGCGCGGGTGGCCGGGCGGACCCGGCCGCTGGAGACGCGGAGCATCGGGGCGGACGGCCGGGGGCGGTCGGACCGCGACGGCGAGAGCCGGGGCGCCGAGGCGGGACTGGGCGCGGGGTCGCCGAGCCCGGGGAGCCGGATCGGCCGGGAGCTGCGGGCCCGCTCCCCGGCGTGTCCGGCCCGGGGCCTGGCGGGGGAGGCCCTGCTCGGCCTGTGCCTGGACGCGATCTACCGGCCCCCGCGGCCCCGGGGGGCGCCGGAGGGAGTGCGGGGGGCCTGGGGCGACACGCGCACGGGCGCGCGGGGCCGGCGCGACGGGCGGCGCGGCCTACGGGCGCCGGCTCTGGGGGTGACCGACGGGGCCCCCGGGTGGAGCCGGGCCCTCGAGGAGCTGGGGCCCGACGCGGCCCGTCAGGGCGGCGCGGTCCATCGCCTCAGCCACCTCCTCGCCACGCTGCCCAACGACGCCGCGCGGCACGAGCGGGTGCGGACGGCGGACGGGGCCGCGCTCGACGAGGCCGTCGCCGGCTCCGACGCCGCGCAGCGGCTCCGCGGGCTCGTCGCCGAGCGGGAGCGCCCGGCCCCGAGCGCCGCCGCGGGTCTCGCGGACGACCTCCCCGCGCTCCCGCTCCACCTGCGCGATCCGGGTCGGTGGCGCCGCCGGCGGCGCAGCACCACCCTCCTGGAACGGTCGCGCGAGGCCGTCCGTCGGCGGACGACGGGCATCGGGCGGTCCCCGGGTGAGCCCCGCTGCCGGAGCCTCTGCTGGGCCGTCCGCGACGTCATCCGCACCGGCGCCAACGGCCTCGGCCTGACCGACCTCGACCGCCGGGCACTGCCCCGGCTGCCCCCCCCCCGCACCCGGCTACGCAGCTCGCCTCACCTGCGCCGACCGCCGAGTCTCGCCGCTGGCTCTTACAGCAGAGCTGAGACGCCACCGTCGGCGCCGAGCGGTGCCCCAACGCCCGGCTGGGTCTCGATCCGTTCCACCTCGTGAAATGGGCGACGGATGCGCTCGACGAGGTCCGCCGGCAGGTGTGGAATGCCGCCCGCCGGAGCGGCCAGCCCGCTGTGGCGCAGCAGCTCAAGGGAAGCCGCTTTGCGCCCTGGAAGAACCCCTAGGGCCCCACCGAGCGGGGGGCGGCCAAGCTCGCGTCCATCGAGCGGACCAACCGTCCCCTCTACCGCGCCTACCTGCTCGCGGAGCAGCTGCGGCAGCTGTTCCAGTTGCCTACCGGCCCCGCCATGGAGCTCTTGAATCGCTGGGTGGCGTGGGCGAGGCGGAGCCGCCTGCCGGCATTCGTGACGCTGGCTGCGGCCATCCGCCATCACCGCGTGGGATCCGCGCCTCGCGCCGACATGGCCTCTCGAATGCACTCGTCGAGTCGACGAACACCAAACTCC
Source organism: Candidatus Dormiibacterota bacterium (assembly GCA_027306595.1). Taxonomy (GTDB): domain Bacteria; phylum Chloroflexota; class Dormibacteria; order Aeolococcales; family Bog-877; genus DAHUZL01. Next base: position 7,136 of record DAHUZI010000045.1, read on the forward strand.
GCCTGCTGACCCGGATGGCCTTCGCCTTTCGCTCGACCGAGGTGATGATCGCGCTCGCGATGCTCAGCCAGGGCGGTCTGTGCCCGCCCCTGCCGGGTCGCTCATGACCCACGAATCAAGCAGGAGAGCCCATTTTCCATGCACCGACCCTACCATCGTTCCGTCCCTGGTGATCACCTGCGGTCGAACCGTCCCGACCACGAGGCCGGCAGGCCTCGGACCGGCGGTTCAGTCCAGCCGAACCCGGCGGCGGCGTCGTCCACGGGCGGCGCGAGAAGCTCGGTTGGCTCCGGACCCCGTGGGTAGACCGGGGCGACCGCCAAGAATTGCTCGGCGGGCACCGGCTCCGTGGTGGGCAGCCGCGGCCCGCCACTTCGGGGGCGACCAAAGCACGGAGGTTGGTGACGCTCACGGATCGAGCGTAGCCCACCTTGCTCACTCTGGCGATGACAGATCGGTCCGGCTCAGTGCACGCCGTGCGCGGCGTGGTGGCCGATGGAGCGGACGATGAGCACGAACCGCCCGCCTGCAGTGGCGGCGGCCAGGAGGACGCGCATAGCACGCGCAGGGAGCGTCACCTATGCTCCTCCTTCCGTGGATGGTCCACAGCGTCAAGCTACCCCTACAGTGCCCATGCAAAGGCCGATACGAACGGCGGCGGCCTCTTCCCGCTATCGTGCTCGTCGTCGCGGTCCGGGTCCGACGGCCCCCACGACAGCCTGCCAGTGGCTTCGCCCGGCTGGACGGTCACGCCAGCGCCTCCCGCAGCCGGGCCCCATCCAGCCGCGCCTTGGGGTCCCGGTATCCGTGCTCCTCCAGCAGGGATACCACCCGGTCGTGGGCGCGAGCGACCAGGCGGTCCGCGACGTTCACGCCGGCGTGAACGCCGCCCCGAACGGCCCTGTCACGGGTTCGCTCGGCGTGGTAAGCGATGAACTGCCGCATTCGGTCGGCGGCGTCCCACGTCTGGGACGCCGCCACGAGCGGCACCCGGGCGCGATCCAGAGCCATGTCGTTGTGCTCGCCCTCGGTCATCTCCCCGAGCAGGTCGACGGGCCGCCGAGGGCGTGCGCGCGAGGCCGTGACGTGCGGCAGGACCCCGAAGGCCTCGAGCTGCTGGTCGGTGGCCCCGGACAGAACCTCGGCCACCATCTCGTCGGTCACCGGCTGTTCCGCCGGGCCAGCCGCTGAAGGCGCTGGGGCCGGCTTCGACGCTCAGAGGCCGCTCAGCCCCGGCCGCTCTGCCGCGACGTCGTCCTCGTCGTCACCGGCAGCGGTGCCAGCGGGGAGGCCGAGGCTCGCCGTGATCAACGCCCGCCGTCCGCTCGCTCCAGCGCTGCGTCCGGCCCATTGAGGATGGGCCAAACCGCCTTCGGCAACAGCCTCCGTCAGGGGACTTGACCGTGGCCACCAGGTGGCCCCGGATTCCAGCGCCTCGAGTTGGGAGCCCAGCCTGGAGGCTACGCCGTCTTCATGCCCGCCAGCAGCGGCTCCGGGCCGGCTGTTCCCACAAGTCCCGACGGCACCTCCGCTGTCGCACCGCCGGATCGATCCGCTGATCGATGGGGCGATGGCTGGGGATAGCCATCAGCGGGTGACCACCTTCGGCCGGGGTTACCTCGCCGACCGGGAACGGTGTCCGGTCGGCACCTTGAGCCCTCGTCGGGCTCCGGGCGGGGCCGCCCCACGCGAACGCGGACTATCATGAATCGGCCTGAGCGTTCGATCCGGGAACCTCAGGGGGAGGCCGTGAGCATCGTGGCGTTGTAGGTATGCCGGGCATGGGGATCGGCCCGCAGCCCAGCGCGGGGTTCTACCCGTACCTGGCGGTGCAGGTGGCGGGGGCCCTGGCCGTCGCGGGCCTGGTCGCGCTGGCGGCGTTCGCGCTCGGGTGGCGCGCCCGGGGAGGGGCGGGCGACCGTCCCGGTGATGGGGACCGGCCCGGCCTGGTCGGGGCCGCGGGTTCGGGCCCGCTGCTGGCCCCCACGGTGCTGCGCTGGGCGATCGGCTGGCTGTGGGTCATCGACGGCCTCCTCCAGGCGCAGCCGACGATGCCCAACGGGTTCACGGCGAACGTCCTCATGATGGTCCTGCCGGGCCAGCCCGGCCCGATCGCCAACCTCGTGCGCTGGGCGATCTTCCTCTGGCAGGCGCATCCCTTGGCCTTCGCCTCCGCCACCGTGCTGATCCAGGTCGGCATTGGGCTCGCGATCCTGGCCGGAGGGCACGGCCGGATCGGGCGACTGGCCCTGATGGTCTCGATCGGGTGGGGGCTGGTCGTGTGGGTGGCCGGCGAGGCCGCGGGCGGGCTGCTGGCCCCGGGGGCGAGCATCGTGAGCGGGGCCCCCGGGGCGGTCCTCGTGTACGTGGTCGCGGCCGGCCTGCTCCTGATCCCGGATGCGCGCTGGGTGTCGGGCGCGGTGCGCACCCTCCTGCGCCGCGGGGTCGCGGGCGTCCTGCTCCTCGGTGCCCTGCTCCAGGCCATCCCCGCCGAAGGGTTCTGGTCCGCGCGCGGGCTCGCCGGTCTGTTCGACGCCGCCGCCCAGTCGCCCCAGCCGTCCGCCCTGGCGGCCCCTCTGCACGGGCTTGCCGGTCTGGCCGCGGCCCACCCGATCGCCCTCAACGCCGCGCTCATCGCCGCCATGGCGACTTTGGGGATCGGGCTCCTCGTGGGGCGGGCCCAGGCGCGGTGGGCCGGGGCGATCGCCGCCTGGCTCGTCTTCGCCTGGTGGTTCGGCCAGGACTTCGGTGGCCTCCCCTCGGGGACGGGAACCGACCCCAACCTGGCCCTGCCCCTCATGGTCATGCTGGGCGTCGCCCTCCTCGCCCCCGCCCATCGGTACCGGCCGAGTCGGCTCGGCCAGCGGCTGTGGCACGCGCTGACCCAGCCCGCGGCGGCGGCGGCGGCGGGGATGCTGCTCCTGTCCTCCGGGGTCGCGCTGTCGGCGACGGTCAGCCGCGCCAGCACCTCGGCCGCGACCACGGTGGGCGGCACCGTGCTCCGGCTGCCGCCCGAGCACCTGCCCGACGTCGTGCTCACCGACCAGGCCGGCCGCCCCGTCTCGCTCCGCAGTTGGCCCCACCGCGTCGTCGCCCTCACCTTCATCGACCCTCTCAGCTCCATGGCCAGTCCCCTGATCGCCCAGGAGCTGGCCGCCGCCGACCGTGCCCTCGGCTCGCGGGCTCGGTCGGTCGAGCTGGTCGCGATCGATGCGAACCCGGTGTACCGGAGCGTGGCGGACCTTCGGGCGTTCGATGCCGAGCAGCACCTGGACCGGCTGCGCAACTGGAGCTTCCTCACCGGATCGCTGCCCCAGCTCGAGCAGGTGTGGGCTCGGTTCGGCCTGGTGATGGTGGTCCACCCGATGTGGACCGTGACGCCGCAGCTCGTCATCTTCGCCCGACCGGGAGGGGTGGAGGTGGCACGGGTCGACGACCAGACGCTCCCGGACGCGGCGCTGACCCGCTCGTACATCAGCCTGATCGGCGCCGAGTTGCGGGCGCCCGCCCCGTGATCCGACCCGCTGACGACGACGCCTCGGGGCCCAGGTGGCACGCCCGCCGTGGGTTGGGGCCGATGCGGCCCCTGGTGGCGCTGGGGCTGGTCGGCACCCTGGCCGTCGGCGCGGCGGTGATCATCGGCTTCCCCAAGGCGCCCACGATCGTCCCGGGCCAGCGCCTCGGCAACGACCTGTCGGCGCAGGCGGTGGCGGTGGCCAGCGAGCGGATCGCGCTCGATCCCGGGGGAGCCGGGTGGGCCGTTGTGCCCGACTACCCGTACTGGCGGGTGGTGCGGACCGCCGACGGTGGGCGCAGCTGGCGCGATGTCACCCCGGCCGGGGGGACGACCACCGGCGGCCTCGACCTCAGCGCCCTCGGCCCGCGGGCGGCCGCCGTCGCCTACCGCCCCTACCAGTACGCTCGCCGATCCGCTTTCGCGCTGACCATGGACGCCGGGGCGCGGTGGGCGACGGGCTTCCTCCCCGGGCCCGCGGCCGGTCCGGGGTCGATGGCCGTCGGCGGCTCGGGCTGGTTCGCGGTGCTCGGCGGCGGCCGGCTGGTCATCTCCCGGACCGGGGGCGCGACCTGGTCGACGGTGCGGCTGCCGGCACCTCGGGCCGGGTGCCGAGCGACGGCCGTCGCGTTCTGGACCGCCGCGCGAGGGCTGGTCGGCACCACCTGTACCGGCAGGGCTGCCCTGTGGACGACCGCGACGGGCGGACGGCGCTGGCAGCTCGTACGGCTCCCCGTCCCCGTCGCGCCGGCCGAGCGCGCGGACACCCGGCCGACCCCGGTCGGCGGCGGCCGACCGCCCGTGGTCGTCAGCCTTCGGCGCGGGGGCGGCCGCGACCGGATCGCCGTGGTCCGGCTCCGCGGCGGAAGGTGGGAGAGGGCGGGGGCCATCGAGCTGGCGGCCGGGCCGCTGGTGACCGCGGCGAGCGGGCGCTGGGTGTGGGCGGCGAGCCCCGGCTGGAGCCCGCACGGGGACCTCACCGCCGCGGTGAGCGGTGATGGCGGCGCGACCTGGCGGGTGGAGACGGTTCCCGTTCCAGCCCCCGAGGCCACCGGGGTCGCGCTCACGTCGAGGGGATCGGTGGTGGTGGTCGGCGAAGCCAACGACCGGCCTCGCCTCTGGACAGGCGCTGCCGTCCACGGCTGGCAGCGCACCCGCCTTCGGGTGACCAGCAGCCGCCAGCCCCCATACGGCCAGGCCTGAGCTCCACGGGCCCGGGCGCCGTGGCGTTCTCCCCGGGGGCCGCGGGCGCGACCCAGGGACCGCGGTCGCCCCCGGCCCGCCGGGAGCTGGGGGCGAGGTCCTGACCGGGCCCGTCGGGACGGCTGGCTATCCTGGCTGGAGATGGCTCAGCGCGACGACCTGCGCAACGTGGCGATCGTCGCCCATGTGGATCACGGCAAGACCACCCTCGTCGACGCCATGCTGCGCCAGACGGGGGCGTTTCGGGCCAACCAGGCGGTGGGCGAGCGGATCCTCGACTCGGGCGACCTCGAGCGCGAGAAGGGGATCACCATCCTCGCCAAGCACGTCGCCCTCCAGGTTGGCGCCACCAAGATCACGATCGTCGACACGCCCGGCCATGCCGACTTCGGGGGCGAGGTCGAGCGGGCCCTCGCCATGGTCGACGGCGTCCTCCTGCTCGTCGACGCGTCCGAAGGGCCCCTCCCCCAGACCCGCTTCGTTTTGCGCAAGGCCCTGGAGGCCCGGCTGGCCGTGGTGGTGGTCGTGAACAAGGTCGACCGCGCCGACGCGCGGGTCGCGGAGGTCGTCCGCGAGGTGGAGGAGCTGTTCCTCGACCTCGACGCCGACGAGGACCAGATCGACTTCCCGATTCTCTATGCCAGCGCCCGGGCCGGGTGGGCGTCGGCGGACGCGACGACGGTCGGGACCGACCTTCGCCCGCTCTTCGAGGCCATCCTGACCGAGGTCCCTCCCCCGGCGTATGACCCCGAGCACCCGCTCCAGGCCCTGGTCACCAACCTCGACGCCTCCCCGTACGTGGGGCGGCTCGCCGTCTGCCGGATCCATCACGGAGCCCTGCGAACGGGCGAACTGGTCGCCTGGTGCCGGACCGACGGCTCCGTCCAGCGGGCGCGGGTCACCAACCTCTACCAGTCGCGGGCTTTGGAACGGGTCGAGGTGGCGGAGGCTGGGCCCGGTGAGATCGTCGCCGTCGCGGGGATGGCCGAGGTTTCGATCGGCGAGACCTTGGCCGACCCGGACGACGTCCGCCCGCTCCCGGCCCTCCTCGTCGACGAGCCCAGTCTGGCGGTCACGATCGGCATCAACTCCTCGCCGCTCGCCGGCGTCGGCGGCACCAAGCTCACGGCGCGCCTGGTCAAGGGTCGGCTCGACCAGGAGCTGGTCGGCAATGTCGCCATCCGGGTGCTCCCCACCCAGCGACCCGACACGTGGGAGGTCCAGGGGCGGGGCGAGCTCCAGCTGGCGGTCTTGGTCGAGACCATGCGCCGCGAGGGGTTTGAGCTCACGGTCGGCAAGCCCCAGGTGGTCACCCGCACGATCGGCGGCCAGCTCCACGAGCCGATGGAGCGGCTCGCCGTCGACGTCCCCGAGGCGTACCTCGGGGTGGTGACCCAGCTGCTCGCCCTGCGGCGGGGCGCGCTCCAGGCGATCGTCAACCACGGCACCGGCTGGGTCCGCATGGACTACCGCATCCCCAGCCGAGGCCTGGTGGGCTTTCGCACCGAGTTCCTGATCGAGACCCGTGGCACCGGGGTCCTCCACAGCGTCTTCGACGGCTTCGAGCCGTGGCAGGGCGACCTGCGTGCCCGCCGGAGCGGGTCGATGGTCTCGGACCGCTCCGGCGCGGCGACCACCACCGCGCTGATGGCGCTGGGGGAGCGCGGCACGATGCTGATCGGCCCCGGCACCCCGGTGTATGAGGGGATGGTGGTCGGGGAGAACGCGCGGCCCGACGACATGGACGTCAATCCCACCCGCGAGAAGAAGCTCACCAACGTCCGCTCCTCCACCGGCGAGGAGCTGGAGCGGCTGACGCCCCATCTCCAGCTCTCGCTGGAGCAGGCGCTCGACTTCATCGCCGAGGACGAGTGCGTCGAGGTCACGCCCTCCACCGTCCGACTGCGCAAGGCGGTCCTCGACCAGCAGGTGCGGGGACGCCAGCGGGGGCGGGCCCGGCGCGAGGTCGCCGGCTGATGGGGTTGGAGCGCTGGGCGCGCGGGTGCTCGCGGAGTTCGGCGACGCGCCGAGCCGCTACCAGGCTGCCGGAGCCCGCACGCACTACGCTGCCGCGGCGCCGATCAGCCGGGCCTCGGGGACCCGCCGGGCGGGGGTGGCGCGGCGGGGGGCAATCGCCGGCTCGCCGACGCGTGCCGGGTCCGGGC
>DAHUZI010000055.1 GCA_027306595.1 Candidatus Dormiibacterota bacterium
CCTCTCGATCTGGGCGATCCAGCGCGACAACGGCGGCTGTCCCGGCGCAGTCGACCGCAACCGTTGCTCGGGCCTCCGCCAGCCGGGCTACGCCGTCAGCCGTGTGCTGGAGGCGTACGCGGGGTAGGGCTCCGGCGCCGCACGCGCGGCCGCGGACGGGACCCTACCCGCCGACCACCACCCGCTGCCCGGCATGGAGTCCGGAGACAATCGCGGTGGTGCCGTCGCCCGCCAGCCCGACGGTGACCGGGATCGACCGGCGGGCGCCGTCCGCTCCGATGGCGATGACCGACGTGCCGGGGCCGGCCCCGTGGACGGCGCCGGAGGGCACGTGGAGAACGTCGTCAGACTGCGCCACCACGACGCTCAGCGACACGGTGAGTCCCGGGCGAGCGCCGGCGGGGATGGCGGCGAGATCGAACGTCACGGGGAAGGTGCCGTCGGCGCCGGGGGTGGGGACGATCCTGGCGACCCGCGCACCCACCTCCGAGGGTGTCGCGGCATTGACGAGCGCGGTCGCGGTGTCCCCAAGGCTGAGCTGCGCCACCTGCGCCTCGGTGACGTCAGCGGTGACGGCGAGCTGGTCGCTCACCACCGTCACCACGCCGGTGGCCGATCCGCCGCCGCCTCCACCCCCGCTGGCGGATTGGCCCACGGTCCCGTTGACAGCGTCGACCGTTCCGGAGAAGGGAGCGGTCAGCTGCGTCTCCGCGAGCGTTCGCTGCGCCTGGGCCAGGGCGTTCTGATCCTGGACCACCTGAGCCTGGTCCAGGGCCACCGTCGCCGGCTGGGACTGGAGCGCCGGCGCGGCGTCGACTCGCGCCGTCGCGACGGCGGCATCGATCGCCGCCCTGGCGGTGCGCTCGGCGGCGGCGATCGTGGCTCCGGCCGCATGCTGGGCCGACTGCTGCGCCACCCGGGCGGCGCGCACGGCGCCCGCGACCTGGGCCCGCCCCGACCGCACCGCCAGGTCGAGCAGGACCTCGTCGATGCGCACCTGCTGCCGACCGCTCGCCACCGCCTGGCGGTCCTTCAGCGCGCCGCCGCCCTGGGTGGTGCCGGTCGCCGCCAGTGACGCGTGGGTCGCCGTCACCTGCTCGCGCGCCGTGGCGAGCGCCTGCTGGTCCTTCTGGATAGTGGCGGCCGCCTGCTCCTGAGCGGCGGTCACGGCCTGCTCGGCCTTCTGCACCTGGAGCTGGTCGGCGGCGATCGCCTGCTGATCCCTCTCCGAAGCGGCGGTCGAGCTGTTGGCCTGGTTCGCGATCGTGTTCTGGTCCTGGGTGACCCTGCCCTGGTCCTGGGAGACGCTCACCTGGTCGGCCCCCAGGGTCTGCTGATCCGCCGCCAGCGCGGTATCGTCCGCGCTCAGCTCGGACTGGAGCGTGGCGCAGACGGCGGGGGGACTGACGCCGCTGCAGCCGTCCGCGGTCAGCTGGCTCTGCAGCGTGCTCACGCCGGTCTGGTCGGTCGCGACCTGGGCCAGGTCGGTCGTGACCTGGCCCTCGGCCTGGGCCAGGGCTGCCGCGTCCGTGCTCAGCTGGGACTGGGCCTGGGTCGTCGTGGTGGCGCTGGCGGTCACGTCCTGCGCGGCGTTCTGCTGGGCGGCCAGGAGGGCCTGCTGGGCACCGGTGACATCCGTCTGGGCCTCGGTCACCTGGGTCGCCTGCGCGCTCTGGTCCTGGCCGAGGGTCTGCTCCGCAGTCGACACCCCCTCGCGGGTGGCGACCAGCTGCTGCTGTGCCTGGACCAGGCTGGCGCGAGCGGCCCGGGCGTCCGACGCCTGCACCTGCACGGAGCCGACCAGGGCCAGCCGAGCGCCGGCGAGCGCATCCTTCGCCTGGGTGATCGCAGTCACGGCTGCCTGCTGCGCCTGCAGCAGCGTGGTAGCCGCCTGGGACCGGGCGGCGGCCACCGCGCCCGCCTGCTGGGTCCTGGTGGTGGACAGGCCGGTCGCCTGCTGGACCTCAGTCTGGGCCAGCGCGGCGTCGGCGGCCCGGCGCTGGGTCGGGGTGAGCCCTCGCTCCAGCTGCGCCAGCTGGGCCTGGGCGGAGCGCAGCTGAGCCCGGGCATTGGCCACGTCCTGCGCGTCGGCCTGAGTCTCCAGGGTGGCGAGCGTCTGGCCCTGGACGACATGCTCGCCGACGGTGACGACGACGGCGGAGAGGATCCCGCTGGTGGCGAAGGTGAGGGCGCTCATCTGGGCCGGGGCGAGGGTGCCCGAGGCGTCCAGGGTGGCGGTCACCGTCCCGCGCTGTACGGTCGCGACCGTGGGTCGGGGAACCGCGGCGCGCGTCAGGATCGAGGCTGAGGCGCCTCCTCCCACCGCCAGCGCAGCAAGCAGGGCGAAGGACCGTCGGGTCGGGCGGAATGGGGTCATGCTGCGTCTCCCGGCGCCGGCCCGCGGGACCGGCGGATGAACTGGATGGATGTCACTCGACGGCTCACACCGTCCGGAGCGCGTCGGTCGGGGACAGGCGAGCGGCACGCAGGGCGGGCAGCAGCCCGGAGACCGCGCCGATCACCAGCGCCGCCGCGAACCCCCCGCCCCACGCCAGCGGCGGCACCACCACCGCCCAGTGCTTGGTGGTGGCATACACGGCGGTGGCGAGCGCCCCGGCCGCGATCCCCACCACCCCACCGATCCCGGCGAGGAGGACCGCCTCGGCCAGAAACTGGATGCGGATGTGGCCGCGGGTGGCGCCCAGCGCCCGCCGCAGTCCGATCTCGGATCGGCGCTCGAGGACCGAGATCACCATGATGTTGGCGACTCCCACCGCGCCCACCAGCAGGGCGACAGCCCCCAGACCGAGGAAGAGTCCGTTGAGCGCCGACTGGGCCTCGGCGCGGGCGGAGAGCGCCGAGGAGGGCTGGCTCACGTCGACCTGGTTGGGCGCCTCGGGATTGGCGGTGGCGGCCAGGACCCCATCGACGGCCGTCACCTCGTCGGTGCGGGTGCGCACGTACACGGTGGACGGATGCCCATCGAAGCCGAGGTAGGTCGCCGCCGCCGGGAAGCCGACCAGGACCTCGGTGTCGATCTCGGGCGTGAGGACGGCCGAGCGCAGGATCCCCGCCACATAGAACCACTGGTTCCCGAGCCAGACGCGCTCGCCGGGGACGATGCGGTCGATCCCCAGCGTCTGGGCGGCCACGGCGCCGAGCACGCAGACCGCCTCGCGTTGGGTGGCGGCATTGAGGAAGCGACCCTCAGCGACGGTCGTGCCCACCGCCGCCAGGAGCTCGAGGCTGGCGGCGTCGACGCTGAGGCCGCCGGTCTGGACGCTGGGGATGAGCGGGCTGCGGTAGACGCTGGCGCTCGTGGCGCCGGTCGCGGCCACCCTCGTCACCGGGCCGATCCGGCTGATCATGCCCGGCGCCGCCGTCGGGAGCTCCGCCGTCTGGCCGAAGAAGCTCTGGCCGTTGGTCACCGTGAGCAGGTTGGTGCCCAGCCGGTCGATCTCCGCGAGCAGCCCGGCCTGGGAGGAGGCGGAGAGGCCGAGCACCGCCACCACCGCCGCCACGCCGATGGCGATGCCCAGCGAGGAGAGGGCCGCCCGCAGCCGTCGCGTGCGCAGCCCCGCGCTCGCCACCCGGGCCAGGTCACCGGGGCGCAGCCGGCCCGGGGCGAGGGTGATGGCGAGCGTCATCGCCGCCCCGCGGCGTGCCGCCGGATGTCCGCCACGATCTGCCCGTCGACCATCTCGATCTGCCGGGGAAGACGGTCCGCGATCGCCCCTTCGTGCGTGATCACGACGATCGTGGCGCCCTCACCGTGGAGCGTCTCCAGCAGCTCGAGGATGGCCAGGCCGGTGGCACGGTCGAGGTTCCCCGTCGGCTCGTCGGCCAGCACCAGCTGCGGCTGCCCGACCAGCGCCCGGGCGATGGCCACCCGCTGCCGCTCCCCGCCGGAGAGGTGGGTGGGCCGGAAGCCCGCCCGGTGGCTGAGGCCCACCGCCTGGAGCGCCTCGGCGGCCCGGTCCCGCCGTTCCCGCACCGCCACCCCCGCGTAGAGGAGGCCGTCGGCGACGTTCTCCAGCACGCTGGCGTGCTCGGCCAGGAAGAACTGCTGGAAGACGAACCCGATCCGGGTCGCCCGCAGTGCCGCCAGCTCGCGGTCGGAGAGCCGGGCCACGTCGAGACCGGTGATCCGCACGGCACCGGTGCTGGGGCGGTCGAGGGTGCCCATCACGTGCAGGAGAGTGGTCTTGCCCGATCCCGACGGCCCCAGGATCGCGACCAGCTCGCCCTCGGCGACAGCCAGGCTCACGCCGCGAAGGGCGTGCACCGCCGGCTCGCTGGCGTAGGTCTTCACCACGTCCACCAGCTCCACCACCGGGGGGCGCGCGCCCGTCGGCGCACCCGCCGGATCGGGCTGGACCAGGCCCGGCGCCGGCTCCACGGTCACGCCGCCGGCACCACCACCCGCTCGCCGGGCGTGAGCGCACCGGTGACCGACACCATCCCATCGAGGTCGTCGAAGATCCCGGTCGTGACCGGCACCAGACGGTGGACGCCGCGGTCTCCGACCGTCTCCACCGCGTATCCGCCCCCGGCCAGCGCCAGCAGGGCATTGACCGGCACCACCAGGGCGTGGGCGACGTGGGCGGTTGTGACCGCGACCTGCACCGGCTCCTGGTCGATGTTCCCGGTCGCGCCCGGGTCGTCGAGGGAGACGGTCACCGAGACGGTCGGCGGCCCCCCGTTCCCACCCCCGCTGGCGACCGTCCCGACCGACGACACGGTGCCGGGTGTCGTCTGCTGGTCGGGCAGCGTGATGGTGACCGGATCGCCCACCCTGACGTCACCCTGCAGCGCGGCATCGAGCGACACCGCGACCTGACGCTCGGTCGACGTCGCCGCGAGGATCGGCATCCCCGGCCCGACCGCGGCGCCCAGCGTCCCGGCGACGCTGATGATCCGGAGCGCGGTGGGGAGGAAAACCGCCTGGCCCAGGGTGAGCGAGCCGGTCGGGGGGGCCCCGGCGGGGTCCAGCCCGTCGGCGGAGGCGAGGCGGTCCACCGCCGCGGCGGTGGCCAGGTCGTACCCGTTGGAGCCGGGGGGGATCTGGGCGCGGGTGGCGTAGCCAAGGGCGATCAGGTCCGAATTGAGCTGGGCCACGTCGGGGCCGCTCATCCCCGGCGCCAGCGTGCGGTAGGCGCGGGTTGACCCGTAGAGGAGGAGGACCGGGAGCCCGTCCACCCGGTAGAGGACCTCACCCTGGCGGATGACCGCTCCGACGGCCGGCTCCGCCGTGAGCGTTCCCCGGGCCTGATTGATGGCGGTGTAGCTACCGGCGTACCCGACGGTCCCGGTCTCCTCGGTCACCGCGCTGAGCGCGCGCCGCGTCACCGTCGCCAGGCTGGTCGCCGCCCCGTTGTTCTGGACGACGCCCGCCGCGGGCGTCGCGCCGCCGAATGGGTCAGTCACAGCCAGCACCACCGCGCCTGCCGCCACCAGCGCGAGGACGCCCACCCCAACCACGACCGCCCGACGCGGGCGCGGTCGCCGAGGCCGGGGCTCCCCCGCTCCGGTAGTTGGAATCCGCGGATCGGTACGCATGCCGTGTCTCTCCTCCCGGCCCGGCGCCGGGCGCCTGACGTCGTCATGGCGCCTCATCGGTGTCGGCACGGATGCGCGTCAACCATGCCCGGAGGGCCGTCTGGAGCCGCTCAGCACGGTCGCCTATCCGCCGACCGTGATGGCACCGCCGCCACCCCCGCCGTGGTGGCCGTGGAAGGGCAAAAGAGATCGGCAGTCCGTCTGGGCGGTCTGGAACAGCGGCGATCGGGGGTCGATGCCGGATGAGACGCTGATCGACAGTTTCACGGCACCAGCGCCGAAAGAAGGGTCAGGGAAGTTCGGCTCTCCGTGCGCGCGCATGCAGGCCGAGAACTTGAGGGCCTGCGCCTCCATCGTCCTCTGCTGCGCGGGCGAGGGAGCCAGACCGGCCGGGATCAGGCTCTTGCATGCGGTCTGGGCTGCCTGCCACGCGGGCGAGTTCGGATTGAGCCCCGAGTTCGGGCCGCCATTGATCTGGAGCGTCTGCTGGCCACTTGCGTTCGTGACCGGGTCGGGGAAGGCGGGCACGCCGTGGGTCTGCATGCACCGCGCGAACGCGAGAAGGCTGGCCCTCATGTGGGCGGTGTCGGCGTGGGACCCTGACGCGGCGTGGGTCGGCACCGCCTGGAGGTGAGCCACGCCCGCGCCCGGTGCGCCTCCCCCGCATGCGGCGAGGAGCAGGCAGCTTCCGACCAGCGCGCCGGCGACGGGCACCGGTCGCCCGAGCCGCCCCCTCCCACGGCTGGTGAGGCGGGTCACGATCATGGACACCGTTCGCATCACGAAACCTCCTGGCGGCGCCGGTGGGACGCCCATGGCCGGTGTACGCTCCCACCGGTGACACGGCAGTTACACCGGCTCCGGTGTTCGCCACACCCCGACGCGGTGGCCCCGGGGCGATGCCGTCCGGCTCGCCCCGCGGAGGATCCCCGTCACGGCGACGCTCCTGTAACCGCCGTGACACCGCCCGCCCGGTATGGTGGTCGGGATGTCGTGGGCGTCGGTCCGGCCCGCGCGTGCGCTGCTCCCCTGCGCGGGGGGACGCTCCGATCCCAGCTCTCCAGTGGAGCTCTAGCGGTGCGCGTGCTGGTGATCGAGGACGACCGGGAGATGGCCCAGGCGATCGGGACCGGGCTGCGGCGGGAGGACATGGCGGTCGACCTCGCCTACGACGGCCGGTCGGGGCTCGAGCTGGCGACGGCCACCACCTACGATGTGATCGTGCTCGACCGTGACCTACCCGGCCTGCACGGCGACGAGATCTGCCGGGAGCTGGTGGCAGTCGGGGCGCGCACCCGGGTGCTGATGCTGACCGCCGCCGGCGCGATCGACGATCGCGTCGACGGCCTCGAGCTCGGCGCTGACGACTACCTGCCCACGCCGTTCGCGTTCCGCGAGCTCGTCGCCCGGCTGCGGGCGCTCCGCCGCCGTGCCGAGGTGGCGCTGCCGCCGGTCCTCGTCTGCGGCGAGGTCGCGCTCGACACCGCCCGCCGGCGGGCCCGCCGGGGGGAGCGGGAGCTCGATCTCGGCCCAAAGGAGTTCGGGGTCCTCGAGCTGTTGCTCGCCGCCCAGGGGCGGGTGGTGTCGGCCGAGGAGCTGCTCGAGCGCGTCTGGGACGAGGCGGCCGACCCCTTCACCACCACCGTCAAGGTCACCGTCAGCCGTCTGCGCCGCAAGCTGGGTGAGCCCCCGCTGATCGAGACGGTCGCCCAGGCCGGCTATCGGATCTGAATGTGGTGGGGCCACCACCCGGCCCGATCGGCGCCGTCCGCCGTCGATGGACATTGCCCCGCCGCACGGTTCGGCTCAAGCTGACGCTCCTGTACGGAGGCCTGATCCTGGCGTCGGGGGTCGGCCTGACGGCGTTCACCTACGTGCTGGTGGCCCAGCATCCGGCCGCGTGCGCGACGATCCGCAGCGACGTGACGATCGCCCACACCTGCGTGTTCTCGGTGGTGGGTGGTGGGATCGGATCGACACGCACCGTGGTACGGCCTGGCGGAGTCCCTCCGCTCGGCCCCCGACAGCTCCGGGCACTGCAAACTCGGATCGCGGCGCAGGCGGGGCAGTCGCGCGCCCTGGTCGTGCGCCAGGACTCGGCCGAGCTGCAGCAGTTCGTGGTGCTGTCCGGGATCGCCCTCGCCATCCTGGCGCTGGTGTCGGTCGCGATCGGCTGGTTCGTCTCCGGACGCGTGCTCCGCCCTCTCCGGACGATCACCACCACGGCCCGGGAGATCTCCGCCACCAGCCTGCATCGCCGTCTCGCGCTGCCGGGGCCGGATGACGAGCTCAAGGAGCTCGGCGACACCTTCGACGCCCTTCTCGGCCGGCTGGAGCACACCTTCGACGCACAGCGCCAGTTCGTCGCCAACGCCTCCCATGAGCTGCGGACCCCTCTCGCACGGCAGCGGACCCTGGTCGAGGTCGCCCTGGAGGATCCGGGGGCGACCGCTCAATCGCTGCGGGCGACTCACGAGCGGGTACTGGCCGCGGGCGCCGAGCAGGAGCGGCTGATCGAGGCCCTGCTGGCCCTGGCGCGCGGGCAGCGCGGCCTCGACCGTCACGCGCCACTCGACCTCGAGGCGATCGCCGGCGACATCGTCGCGACCCAGCAGCCCGAGGCGACGAGGCGGGGCCTCAGCATCGCGACGGCGCTTGGCCCCGCGCGTGCCTCGGGAGATCCCCGCCTCGTCGAGCGGCTGGTGGCCAACCTCGTCGACAATGCCGTGCGCCACAACGTGGCCGGCGGCCTGGTGCACGTCGAGACCGGCACCTCCGGCGGACGGGCGCTGGTCCGGGTCGCGAACACCGGGCCCATCGTCCCCGCCGCCGAGGTCGACCGGCTCGGCGAACCGTTCCGTCGGGCGGGCCAGGCGCGGACCGGCGGTCAGGACGGCCTCGGCCTGGGACTCTCCATTGTCAGCGCGATCGCCACGGCGCATGGAGCCACCCTGGCGGTCCGATCGCGTCCGGCGGGCGGGCTGGATGTCACCGTCAGCTTTCCCTCGGGGACGGCCGCGCCGCCGGGACCGCCGGCACCGGCCGTGTCCCCGCCCTCGCCCTGATCCCCCTCGGGAGAGGGGACGACGGCGACGATGCCCACCGCGCTGGGCGGGTGATGGGGTCGCGCCGGGCACTCCGCGCCCCGCACGCCCGCCAGGTGCGGCCGTCAGATCGCGAGCGCCGGCTGCCGGCGGGAGCGCTCGTGGTCGAGGAGCCAGGCCTTGCGGTCGAGTCCCCCTCCGTAGCCGGTGAGGGTCCCGTCCGCCCCGATGACTCGATGGCAGGGGACCACGATCGCGACCGGGTTGCGGCCGTTGGCCGCGCCGACGGCTCGCACCGCTGTCGGCCGTCCGATCCGCGTCGCGATCATGCCGTACGACGTCGACTCCCCGAACGGGATCGCGCGCAGCGCGCTCCACACGGCGACCTGGAACGGGCTCCCCAGGAGGTGGAGCTCCAGCTCGAATTGGGTCCGCTCGCCCTCGAAGTACTCCCGCAGCTGACGCCGGACCGGCTCGAGGCTTGCCTCGTCCCGCCGCCAGGTGGGCCCCGGGCGTCCGCCCCGGCTGCGGTCCGTGAAGGCGAGGCCGGTGAGCCCCACATCGTCCCGGCTGAGCCGCACCGCTCCGAGGGGGGTGTCAGCGTGACCGTATCGGATGGCGGCGCCGGGCGCTGGGGTGGCGCGGTCTGCCGCGGCCGCGGGGACGGAGCTCCGGTGCAGGGGATGGGGCACGCCCCTCATGATGACCGTCCCCGGGGCCGCGGTCTGGCCGGATCCGGACAGGGGACTGATCTGTCCGGATGTGACCAGCACGGAGCGAGGCGGCGGCCCACAATCGCTCCCATGGACGGTGTCGCGGCGGTGGTCACCACCGGCATCTACTGTCGGCCCGGCTGCGGCGGGCGTCCGCGCGCGGAGAACGTGCGCACCTTCCCCCTGGCGGCGGCCGCCGAGGCGGCAGGGTACCGCGCCTGCCTGCGCTGCCGCCCGTACCGCGCCGAGCCCAGGCGGAGCTGGGTCGGCCCGGAGCTGGTCTGCCGGGCCGTCCAGCTGGTCGTCGACGGCGCCCTTGACCAGCGCACCGAGGCCGCGCTCGGGGCCCGCCTGGGGGTGTCGGGCCGGCACCTGCGACGGCTGTTCCGGCTCCACCTCGGCGTCACCCCCGACGGGCTCGCCCGCTCCCGGCGCGCCCACTTTGCGCGCCGTCTGCTCGATGACACCGACCTCACCATTGCCGCCGTCGCCTTTGCGGCCGGCTTCGGCAGCGTCCGGCAGATGAATCGCGTCGTCGGCGACGTCTTCCGCGCCACCCCCCGGGCGCTGCGGGCGCGCCGCCGCTCCAGCGACCGGGTGGCGGCCGACGGCGGCCTCGCCCTCCGGCTGCCGTTCGTGCCGCCGCTCGACTGGCCGGGCATGCTCGGCTTCCTGGCGACCCGCGCGATCGGGGGTGTGGAGCACGTGGCCGACGGGCGGTACCGCCGCACGGTGTGGATCGACGGCGACCCCGGCGTCCTGGAGTGGTCCCAGGGTGGCGCAGACCATCTCGTGCTGACCGCGCACCTCCCCCACTGGACGGGGCTGATCCACGTGGCGGAGCGGGCCCGCCACGTGTTCAACCTGGACCTCGACCTGGATCGAGCGTCCCGCCACCTGGACCCGGACCCAATCATCGGCCCCGCGCTTCGCGACCGTCCCGGTCTGCGGCCCCCGGGAATCTGGGACCCGTTCGAGGCCGGCGTGCGCGCCATCATCGGCCAGCAGGTGAGCGTCGCGGGCGCTCGCACGATCACGACCCGGCTGGTGGCGCGGGTGGGGACGCCGGTCCCCGGTGTCGGCGCGCTCGGGCTCCACCATGTGTTCCCCACGCCGGAGACCGTGGCGGCCGCCGACCTGGGCGGCCTCGGCCTCACCACCTCGCGCGCCGCCGCTCTCCGGGCATTCGCGGGCGCGGTGGCCAGCGGAGCCCTCGCCCTCGACCGCGCCGCGACGTTGGAGCAGCTGGTGGGCGCGGTGACGGCCATCCCCGGCCTGGGACCCTGGACCGCTCAGTACATCGGCCTCCGGCTCGGGGAGCCCGACGCGTTCCCGGCGACCGACCTCGGGGTGCGTCGCGCCCTCGAGGCGCGGCTCAGGCTCCCGGTCAGCGCCCGCGCCGCCGAGGCGCTCGCGGCTCGGTGGCGCCCGTGGCGCGGCCTCGCCACCATCCTGCTCTGGCTGGGGGGCGACGGGGGTCCTGGCGATCTCGGCCCCGGCCCCGAGGTCCGCGACCCGGTGGCGTGGGCGCCGGCGTGATCGCTCCCCCGTCGCGCCCGGACGCTTTCGCCCCGGGGCCGCTGCGCACCCTCACCATCGTCCAGACGCCGGCCAACCTCCTCCACGACGTCGATGAGGTCATCGCCAATCCCAGCACCGACGGCGATCCCGGCGGCTCGAGGCCGTTCCCGGCGTTCATCCACGGCCGCCACGTCGGCGGCAGGCGGCATCGGCTGATCGCGGACCAGATGATGGAGTGCACGTGTGCCGACGGGCGGCCCCTGCCGCTGGCGACCGGCCTCACCTGGGTCGAGGCGGGGTTCCCGGGGACCCCAGTGACCACGGCGCGGTAGCAGGGCTCTGGGCCGGACCGCGTCGACAGCTCGATCGGCCGGGGCGGCCGCCGGTTCGCCCGGGCGAGCCCGAGAGCCGCACAATCACCGCATGCGCTTCGGCCTCGACGTCGCCCAGCAGCGTCTCGACTGGTCCCGGATCGTGGAAAGGGTGCGGCTGGCGGAGGCGCTCGGGTTCGAGGGGATCTGGGGCTTCGACCACTTCAAGCCGATGTACGGTGAGGGGCCCGGGAACTGCTTCGAGGGGATGACGACGCTGGCGGCGCTGGCGGCGCTCACCACCCGGGTCCGCCTCGGCCTGCTGGTGACCGGCGTGACCTACCGCCACCCGTCGGTGCTGACCGCGGAGGCGATCACGGTCGACCACGTCTCCGGCGGCCGTCTGGACCTCGCGCTGGGGGCGTCCTGGTTCGGCGAGGAGCACGAGGAGCTCGGCATAGACTTCCCAGAGGTGGGCCGGCGCGTCGACCGCCTCCAGGACACGGTCGAGATCGTGCGCCGGCTGACGACCGGCGAGACG
>DAHUZI010000057.1 GCA_027306595.1 Candidatus Dormiibacterota bacterium
CAGCCCGGCCTGGGCGCCAAGCGCGGCCAGCGCGACCACCGCGCCGTACCAGCCCGCTGCCGCCGGCAGGCCGCCCCGCCGACGGTAGAGGCCGGCCGCCGGCCGCGCCATGTCCCCGAGCGCCATGGCCCATGTGTGGCATGCATGGCCTCCGATCGCGCCCACGGACGGGTGACGACCCGGCAACGGGCTCGGACCGTCATCGGGGTACGATCGCGGGCGCCGAGTCTCCGTCCGCCCGCGGCGCCACCACGGCCCGTGCCGCCAGCCCGAGGAGCATCCGATGGGAGCACGCCGGCTCAGCGAAGCGCTCCGCCGCGATTCGCAGGAGGTGTGGGACGCCTGCCGGGCGCACCCGTTCGTCCGGGCCCTCGGCGACGGCACCCTCTCCCACCGGGCGCTGGAGGCGTGGGTCCGCCAGGACTATCGGTTCCTCGAGGGCTACGCCCGCGCCCTGGCGCTGGCCGGCGCGCGCGCCCCCGACCTGGGGACGGCCGCCCGGCTGGTGGCGGCGGCGCACGCCACCCTGGACGGAGAGATGGCGCTCCACCCTGGTCTCGCCGCCGCGCTTGGGCTCGGCCCGCCAGAGCTGGCCGCCACGCCGCCCGGGCCGGTCACGGCCGCCTATACCGACCATCTGCTCTGCCTGGCCGCCCTCGGAGGGTTCGCCGAGCTCGTGGCCGGGCTCCTCCCCTGCCTGTGGAGCTACGCTGAGATCGGAGCCGACCTTGCGCGGGCCGGACTTCCCGCGGACCCGCTCCTCCACCGGGTCGCCGCCACGTACGCGGACCCCCACTTCCACGCCTTGGCCGCCTGGGCCTGCACGCTCGTCGACCGGCTGGGTGCGGGGGCCGACCCGATGACGCGTCGCGCCATGCAGCGGGCCTTCGCCGAGTGCTTGGTCCTCGAGCGCCGCTTCTGGGACCAGGTCTACGGCGGGGGCGAGCCGCCCGGGTCCGGCCGGCCCCCCGAGCCCGGCGGGCGGTATCCTGCCCGCCCATGAAGGCCCGCCCGCCGGATCGCTCGATCGGCCCTCCGGATCTCGACCCGGGGACGCCGATGGACCGTAACCTGGCCCTCGAGCTCGTGCGGGTGACCGAGGGCGCGGCCATGGCGGCCGCTCGCCTGATGGGGCGCGACGACAAGGTGGCCGCCGATCGGGCCGCGGTGGAGTCCATGCGCCGCTCGCTGTCCTTCGTGGACATGGACGGGGTCGTTCGGATCGGCGAGGGGGAGAAGGATCGCGCGCCCATGCTCCCGATCGGCGAGCGGGTCGGCAACGGCAACCCGCCCCGGGTGGACGTTGCCGTTGACCCCATCGACGGCACCCGGCTGGTGGCCCGCGGCCTTCCCGGCGGGATCGCCACGGTCGCGGTCGCGGAGGAGGGCTCCCTGCTCCAGACCCACTGCGCCTACATGGAGAAGCTCGTCGTCGGACCCCGCGCCCGGGGCACCATCGATCTGCGTGAGCCGATCGCGCGCAACCTCACCCGGATCGCCGAGGCGGAGGGCCGCCACGTGGCCGACCTCACCGTCGTCGTCCTGGACCGGCCCCGCCACGATGCGCTGCTGGCGGAGATCCGCGCCGCCGGGGCCAGGGTCAAGCTCATCACCGATGGGGACGTCGCCGGCGGGGTGATGGCGGCGCTGCCGGATCGCAGCGGCATCGACGTCCTCGCCGGGATCGGGGGAGCGCCCGAGGCGGTGCTGACGGCCTGCGCCGTGAAGTGCATCGGCGGGGACATGCAGTGCCGGTTCTGGCCCCGCGACCCCGACGAGCGCCGAATGGTGGAGGAGGAGGGCTTCGACCCCGACCGGGTGCTGGACCTGGACGCCCTCTGCAGCGGCCGCGACATCTTCTTCGCCGCGACCGGGATCACCGACGGCGAGATGCTGACCGGGGTCCGGTACGCGGGCCACGAGGTCCGCACCTCCTCGGTGGTCATGCGCTCGTACAGCGGCACCATCCGGTGGACCGAGTCGGTCCACGACCTCCGCCGCCTCCGCCAGCGCCCGGCGGTGGCGCTACCGCCCCCCTGAGCCCGTCCGCGGACGGGGCCGTCAGAGCCCGGGCGCCGACTCCTCGAGGCGGAACCGCTCCGCCCCCGCTCCGCAGTCAGGGCACGGCGACGGAGGTTCGAGGCCGCGGGCGGGGGTCCCGCACCCGCCGCAGACCCACTGGTGGCGGGCGAAGAACGTGACCAGATCCGTCCGGGAGATCAACCCCACGAGGCGGTCGTTGTGAACCACCGGCAGCCGGCGGATCCGGTCCTCCAGGAGGATCGTTGCCGCCTCGGTCACGGCCGCGTCCTCCCCGATCGTCCGGGCGGGGCTGGTCATGATCTCGCCCGCCGTCCGGCCCCGCTTGGCGATGAGGTCGGACTCGCTCACCACCCCGACCACCTGCAGGTAGTCGTTGACGACGGGCAGGCCCGTGATGTGGTGCCGGTGCAGCATCTGGGCGACCTCGGCCACCGTCGCGCCGGGCCCGACGGTGAGGACGCTTTGGGTCATGACCGCCCCCACCCGTGGCGTCAGGTTCGGCATCGGCACCTCGGTCCCCGCTCCTCCGGCGGCGCCGCGGCCCGGCGGGCCGTCCCCGGGGCGCCCCAGTGGCCACCCATGGTCGCGCCCCGCAGCCACCAGCGCAACCGGATGCGGGGCCCGGGCGAACAGCCGTCTGCTACCCTCGGCAGAAACGGGGGGACGGCGATTGCCCGTCCGGGGAGCGAGGAGGTCGAGATGAGTGAGGTCGCGAGGACCGTCCTGCCGGCCGTTCGGTCAGCGGAAGCCAACCCGTCCCAGGAGCGGCTTCGCGAGCTCACCGCGGCCATGCCCGCGGCCCGGCGGACCGCCTACGACAACTACAACGTCCAGACCAAGGTCCAGGCGCGGAGCAACGCGTCGACCGTCATCGTCAGCGACACTCCCGAGCGCCACTCCGACCGCACCATCCCCACCGTCGAGGGCGAGCGGATCGCCGCCATGCAGGACGCCTACCTGCGCGATCGCGACGTGCTCGTGATCGACGGGTACATCGGGAACGACCCCGCATTCCGGGTGCCGGCCCGCGTGGTCGTGGAGCGCTCGCACGCCAACATCGCCGGGATGCAGGACCACCTCCTCTTCGACGGCCCCGGCATCGGGTCGGACTTCGAGCCCGCGGTGACGGTCATCTACACCCCCGGGCTGGCCGCGCCCGGCTACCCCGACGACCGCTGCATCGCGGTCGACCTTGAGCGCGGCGTGACCCGCGTCTGCAACTCCGACTACTTCGGCGAGTCGAAGAAGAACCTGCTCCGGCTGTGGAATCGGATCGTTTATGACCGTGGCGGACTGGCGATGCACGCCGGGTGCAAGGCGATTCCGACCGCCGCCGGCGAGAAGACGGTGCTGATCGTCGGCCTCTCCGGAACCGGCAAGACCACAACGACCTTCACCCGCCAGAACGACAGCCGCCCGGTGCAGGACGACTTCATCGCCCTCATGCCCGGGGGGAAGGTCTACGGCTCGGAGAACGGCTGCTTCGCCAAGACCTACGCCCTCGACCCCAACGACGAACCCACGATCCATCGGGCGGTGACGTCGCGGGTGGCGTATCTGGAGAACGTCTCCCAGCAGGAACCCGACGGCCCCTGCGATTTCTTCGATGAGCACTACACCCAAAATGGGCGGGCGGTCTTCCCCATGGAGGCCTTGGGGTGGTCCCGCGACGCGCGCGAGCTTGGCCCGGTGTCCACGCTGCTCATCCTCAACCGCAACGACGGACTCATCCCGGCGGTCGCCCGCCTCAGCGGCGATCAGGCCGCCGCCTACTTCATGCTCGGCGAGACCCGCGGCACGGCGGCCGGCGGGGCCGCCGAGGCCGGCCGGGCGCTTCGGGTGCCGGGCACGAATCCCTTCTTCCCCCTCCTCCACGCCCAGCAGGGGAACCGGTTCCGAGAGCTGCAGGTGAGCGCGGGCTTCACGGCCTACCTCCTCAACACCGGTCGGGTCGGTGGTGGGGACGACGATCCCCGCGGGAAGAAGGTGCGGATCCAGGACTCCTCGGCGGTGGTGCGCGGCATCGCCGAGGGCACGATCGAGTGGGAGCGCGACCCCGACTTCGGCTACGAGGTCGCCACCGAGGTCCCTGGCATCGACGACGCGGAGCTGCTCCGGCCCCGCCGGCTCTACCAGCGCACCGGTCGGGACACCGACTACCAGCAGCTGGTGGCGCGGCTGAAGTCCGAGCGTCTGGCGTTCCTCCGCGGCTTCCCGGGCCTCGACCCGGCGGTGATCGCCGCGGTCGACCGCTGAGGTCGGCGGGCGGGTGCCCGGCGCCGCGATCGCCCGACCGTCGAAGCTGGAGTACGCGGTGCTCCTCGCCCTGGCGGCGCGGACCCGAGCCGACTGCCTGGGTCGCAGGGTGGGCGCGGTCGTGATCCGCGAGGACCGGGTGCTCAGCACCGGGTACAACGGGACGCCGATCGGCATGCCAAACTGCTCCGAGGGCGGCTGCCATCGCTGCGCCAGCCGCGACACCGGCCCGTACCCGGTCGGCGGTGCCTACGACCTGTGCGTCTGCGTCCACGCGGAGCAGAACGCGATCCTGGCCGCCGCCCGGTTCGGCCAGTCGACGCTGGGCGGGACCCTCACGACCACCCTGCGCCCGTGCTTCGGCTGCTGCAAGGAGGCGCTCCAGGCCGGGATCGTCGCGGTCCGCTACCTCGATGAGTGGGAGCCGGCCGCCGGCGAGCAGGATCCGGGGCTGGCGGTCCAGTACGCGAGCTTGCGCGCCCGCTTCGCCGTCTTCGAGGCGGTGACGGTCGATCGGACACGGCTGCTGGCCTTCCTCGCCGCCGGCGCCGCCCCGGCGGCGGCGGGCTGACGGGTGGGGGCGGGCGCCGACGAGGATCGCTGCGAGGCCCCGGCCGTCAGCGGCCGCTGGACGGTCGGGGTCCTCACCGTCAGCGATCGGTGCGCCGCCGGGCACGCGGAGGACACCAGCGGCCGCTGGCTCGCCCAGCGGGCCGTGGCCCTCCCCGGCACGGTCGTCGTCGCCGCCTGCCTCCCCGACGAGCCCCAGCAGGTCGCGGCCTGGCTGCGGGCCGTCGCCGACGCCGGGCAGGCCGCGCTCGTGCTCTGCACGGGGGGGACCGGCCTCCACGCCCGGGATCGAACCCCGGAGGCGGTCCTGGGGGTCGGGGAGTACGCCGTCCCCGGTTTCGGGGAGGCGATGCGCGCCGCGGGGCTCCGCCACACGCCCCATGCCATCCTCTCCCGCCAGGTGGCGGTGGTGCGGCGGCAGACGCTCATCCTGGCCCTGCCGGGGGCCCGCCGCGCGGTGGAGGAGAGCCTGGACGCGGTCTGGATGGCGCTGCCCCACGCCCTCGAGATGGTGGCCGGGCTGCCCGCGGCCAGCCTGCCCGCGGCCCACGAGCGGGGGCGCCCTGACCCGTAGGTGGCGCCCGGTGCCGGTGCCGGGGGCGGGTCGGCTCCGGGCGACGGGCGCTAGGGACGATCCGCGGGGACGGGCGCTCGCGTGAGCGGACCGGGACCGGACCTGGAGCCGCTCACGACCCTGTTCGAGCGCCCGAGCCTTCCGAGCATCGACGGGCTGCCCGGCCGGCTCCGTCGCCTCTACGGCGGCGGAATCGGCTTCCGCGCCCCGGTGCTGCTCGCCAACTTCGTGGCCTCGGTCGACGGTGTCACGGCGCTGGGGCCGGACCACCTGTCGGTCGGCTCGCTGATCAGCGGCCACGACCCCGCCGACCGCTTCGTCCTCGCCCTCCTGCGGGCCCTGGCCGACGCCATCCTGATCGGCGCCGAGACGCTGCGCGCATCGCCCGGGCACGTGTGGACGGCCGAGCATGTCCAGCCCTGGGCCGCCCGCGACGTCGCCGCCCTGCGGGCCGCCCTCGGGCTGGCCCCACGGCCCACCCTGGTGGTGATCACCCGCCGCGGGGCGCTGCCGGCAGACCACCCCGCCCTGGCCGGCCCGCTGGTGGTCGCGACCACCCCCGCGGCCGCCGGCCGGCTGCGCCGGCGGCTGCCGTCGGCCGAGGTGCTGGATCCCGCGGCCGGCGACGGCGTGGATCTGGCGGCGCTGGTCGCCGGGCTCCGGCGGCGCGGGTGGTCCACGCTCCTCTGCGAGGGCGGTCCAACCCTGGCGGGCGGCCTCCTGCGCGCGGGCCTGCTCGACGAGCTCTTCCTCACGGTCGCCCCGGTCCTCGCCGGCCGCCGCCCGGGGCAGCACCGGCCCGGGATCGTCGGCGGGGCCGAGCTCCTGCCGCTCGCCGGCGCCGCCGTCGAGCTCCTCAGCACCCGCCGCCACGGCTCGGCGCTGTTCCTCCGCTACGCCGTCCTCGGCTCCGGGGCGCCAGTGCCGGCGGTCGACCGCGGCGGCACCCCCCCGTAGATTGCGGCCCCCATGGGAGGGAGCCCGTTGCGGCGTCGGCGCGTGCCGCTGGGGATCGCGCTGGCCGTCCTGGTCGCGGCGGGGGCGGGGGCCACCGCGGTCGGGATCCTCGCCGCCGGTGGCCATTCGTCGGCGGCCGGGCCCATCCGCCCCGCCGCCCGAGCCGTCAACCCGCAGGACTCGTCGGCGTGGCTCGCCGCGGTCATGGACCGCGCCCTAGCGGTCGGCAACGTCGACCGGGCCGCGGGCAACGCGGGGGCGGCCACCGCCATCGCCACCGGGCCCGTCTTGGCCGGGGCCCGCGCCGCGGTGCGCAGGGAGCGGCTCAGCGGCCGCTCCCTGCCCGCGCGGACGATCCCCGGCCATTGGACGATCCGGTCCTACGCGTACGCCGCCTTTGCCTCGGTCGACTTCGCGGCGGCGGAGCTTCGCGGCCTCCTTCGGGGCGACTGGATGCTGGTCGTCCTCCAGCGGTCGCCGCGCGCAGGGCGGTGGCTCCTGGACTTCCGGGTGCCGCTGGCCACCCGCACCGCGATCCCGCGCTTCACGACCGACGCCCGCATCGCCGCCTGCACCGCCTGGTGCACGGCCCTCACCCGGGAGCTTGACGCGGACTGGAGTGCCGCCACCGACCCCAAGGTCCCGCTCGGGTCACTGGCCGCTGGTCGGTACACCGTCGGGCTGAACCGCCAGACCCGCGCCTTGGTCGCTCACCTCCGCCGCGCTCAGGAGACGCGGATCACCGATGCCTTCAGCCAGGCCCGCCCCGCCCTCCCCGACGTCATCTACCGTCCGAACCGCTACTGGATCATCGTCAACGCCGCCGAGGCGACCCTCGCCGCCGCCCCCCCGGCCGGGGCCCTTCTGGCCCAGAACGCCCCCCGCAGGCCCTGGCCGGCCGACCTGGCGCCGGGACGGTACCGCCGGATCGTGGAGCGGCGCGTCATCCAGTACGTCGGCCGGCTGCGGCGCCCGGGGGCCGGCGATGCCACCGTCGCCGCCCTCGCGAACGATCCGGTGGCGACCAGCGGGTTCCGCCCGGGACCGACGCGCGCCGGCTAGGGGGCCGCCCGCAGGCGGCGGGGTCAGGGCGCGTCCGGGGTCAGGAGCGCACGCGCCTGGAGGGCCACGGTGAGGAGCACGCGGGCCTCGGGATCGTCCAGCTCGAGTCCGGTGGCCGCCTCGATGCCGCGGATGCGGTAGGCGAGGCTGTTGATGTGGAGGGCGAGCGCCCGGGCGGTGGCGCGCCGGTTCCAGCGGTGGCGGACGAGCGCCTCGAGGGTCGCCAGCAGCGGGGCCGAGCGGCGCGCGGCGGGATGGCGGAGCGGGCCGAGGGTCTCCTCAACGAACCTCGCGATGGCCATCGGGTCGCGGACCTCGAGGAGGAGCCGAAGCGCGCCCAGCGAGTGGTACGAAACGATCTGATTGCGCCCGCCGCTCCGGCGCACCAGCCGCAGGGCCTGCCGCGCCTGGTCGTGGGCGAGCGGCAGACCCTGCGGCCCGGCGGCGAGGTTGCCGATCCCGATCGAGAATGCCGCCCCCGGGGCGAGGCGGTGGAGGGCCGCACGGATGCCGCCCGCCAGCTCGGTCACCCGCCGCAGCTCGTGGACCGGGTCGAGGGCGCGGGCCTCGGCGACGGGCTCGCCCGACTCATCCCCGCCCCCGGCCGGCACCAGGGCGAGGATCGAGGTCGGACGGGTGACGACCAGGGCGCCGGGAACCCGTCGGGCACAGAGGTCGTCGATCGTGGCGTGCACCCGATCCTGGAACGGACGGCTGCCGAGTCGGCCGGCCGTCGAGGCGTCGTCGGGCTCGATGACGAGCACGAAGCAGGTGTCGGCGATCCGCGAACCCAGTCGGCCCGCCTGGGCCGCCAGGCGGTTGGCCTCGACGACCGACAGCCCGTGGGAGAGTAGCGCCTCGAGGAGATCGCCCCGCAGGCGCCGCTCCACCTCCGCGGCGGCCCGCTCCTTGGCCAGCTCGAGGGCCAGCACGGTCGCGCCATGCTCGAGGGCGCGCCGCGGGGTGGCGCCGAGAGCCGCGGCGGCGGGCGGGCCCGCAGCCGGCCCTGAAGGCGGCCCGGGCGGCTCGGCAGCGAGGACGGCCACCAGCTCGCCCGCCGCCCGGATCGGGGTGAGCCAGAGCGGGCGTCGGGCCCGGCCGACGTGGGCCAGCATCGGTCCCCCCACCTCGCCACTCGCCAGCGCCGGCGGCAGCCCGAGGCGGGCCGGGGTCAGGCCCGGACGTCCGGGACGGGGCAGGCGAAACCCCTGCGGGTCGTAGACGTCAACCCGAGCGCGGGCCAGCGCGCCGATCGCCTCCAGGATCGCGTCGAGGCCGGCCCCCGCGAGCGCAAGGCCCGTGAACCGCTCGTGGATCTCCTGGGAGGAGCGGATCTCGTCCAGCTGGGTCTCGAGCCGCCGCTGCAGCTCGCTGCGCTCGATGATGCCGGCCACACCGGCTGCGATCGCGCCGAGAAAGTCGAGGTCCGCCCCGTCGAACTCGCGCGTGGGCACGGTCTGGACGTTGAGCACGCCGATCATCCGCGGGCCGGCCAGGATCGGCACCGACAGCATCGAGGTGAACCGGGGGTCGTCGACCCCGGGGATCCAGCGGAACCGTGGCTCGACCGCCACCTTCGGCACGGCCAGCGGCTGGCGGTGCTCGGCGACCCAGCCGGTCACCCCCTCGCCCAGCTTCAGCCGCGCCCGACCGACGGAGCTGACCGTCAGCCCGTTGGTGGCGGTGAGGACGAGCTCCGCGCGCTCCGCGTCGTACAGGTAGAGGGAGCACACGTCCGTGCCCATCGCCTCGGTGGTCTCGCGGATGACCAGCGCCAAGAGCGCGTCGGGCTCGACCGTCGTGGCCGCGGCCATCGAGAGCCGTTGGAGGAACAGGAGCTCACGCAGCTGAGCGGCGGCGGACTCGGCGTCCGGGCGTCGGCGCGGCATCCCGGCATTGTCGCCGACGCCGAGTGCCCGACCGGGGTCCGGGAGCCGGCGCGACCCGCCCAACCTGGCGGTGTCGCCCAGGCGGGACTTGACCGCGGATGGCTCCGCGCGGTTCAATCAGCCAATGCTGACATCAGTTCTAACTGATGAATTGCCACGGGTCCTCGCCGACCCGCTCCGGGCGCGCATCGTCGAGGCGCTGGCGGGCGAGGAGCTGTGCCCCTGCCATCTGGTCGCGATGACCGGGGCCCGCCAGACCAACATCTCCAACCACCTGCGGGTGCTGCTGCAGGCGGGGGTGGTCGAGGCCGAGCCGGCCGGCCGGTACACGTACTACCGGCTGCGGCCCGAGGCGCTGGCGGAGCTCGCCCGCCACTACGCTGCCCTCGCCGAGCGCGCTGGATTGACCCCAAGACGCCGCCGACCGTGCAGCTGAGCGCGCGGCGGCTCCCGGAGTCCGAGCCGGACCCAGTCGGCCCGGTCGCCGTCCGGCTCGGGCGGGTGGACCGGCTCCTGCCGGTGTGGATCGGGCTGGCGATGGGGCTGGGGATCGCCCTCGGCAGGCTCGTACCCGGGATCGGCCGCGCCCTCAGCGCCGTGGCCGTCCACGGCACCAGCCTGCCGATCGCCATCGGGCTCCTCGTGATGATGTACCCGGTGCTCGCCAAGGTCCGCTACCGGGAGGTCGGGAGGATCACCGCCGACCGCAGGATGCTGGCCTCCTCGCTGGCCCTGAACTGGCTTGTGGGGCCTGCGGTGATGTTCACCCTGGCGTGGCTGCTCCTTCCCGACCTCCCCGCCTACCGCACGGGGGTGATCCTGGTCGGGCTGGCCCGCTGCATCGCGATGGTGCTGATCTGGACGGACCTCGCCTGCGGCGACCGCGAGATGGCGGCGCTGCTGGTCGCCCTGAACGCGTTCTTCCAGGTGCTCGCGTACGCGCTGCTGGGCATCTTCTACCTCAAGGTCCTGCCGGGCTGGCTCGGCCTCCCGACCCAGAGCCTCAACGCTTCGGTGGGCGACATCGCCGCCACGGTCGCGGTGTTCCTCGGGATCCCGCTGGTGGCCGGGGTCCTCACCCGCATGTTGGGCGAGCGCGCCCGGGGTGAGGCCTGGTACGAGAGCCGGCTGCTCCCGCGGCTGGCCCCCATCGCCCTCTATGGCCTGCTGTTCACCGTGGTCGTGCTCTTCGCGCTCCAGGGCCGGACGATCACGGCCGAGCCGGGCAACGTCGCCCGCATCGCCCTCCCGCTCCTGGCCTACTTCGCGGTGATGTGGTCCGCAGGGTTCGCCATCGCCAGGCGGCTTCGCCTGTCCTATGCCCGGACCGTGGCGCTCGCCTTCTCGGCCGCCAGCAACGACTTCGAGCTGGCGATCGCCGTCGCCATCGGTGTCTTCGGGGCCACGTCCGGCGAGGCCCTGGCCGGCGTCGTCGGCCCCCTCATCGAGGTGCCGGTGCTGCTCAGCCTCGTCTACCTGGCCCTCTTCATCCGGCGGCGGCTCACCTGGCCGCCGCCGACCCTCGCCGTGCGGCCCCAAGGCCCGTAGCCTGGAGGGCACCCCGTTCGGGATCCACGCGGCTGAGCCTCTGAAACCGAGCCCGTCCGGCGGGCCCGATCTCGACCACTCGCACAGCCGAACTGAGGGAGGGCCCCACCCCGGTTTCGGAGGGACTCCGGGGGCACCCTGGCTGGCGGATCGGGTGTGGGAAGGAGCATGGAGGTCCCCTTCACTCGGGACCGAGAGACCAAGAACACCGTCTGGTTCGCCGAGGACGCCGCCGGCCAGCCGGCCGGCCACCCCGGCATGCCGGGCGTGGGGACGCGCTATGTGCAGACGGCCCCGCACGCCGCCCTGGGACCCCGGGGGGTCACGGTTGCGATCGAGCCGCGGGGGCCCCCTCAAGGTCACGCGCCGACCCGGGGCGGCTGGCCGGGCTGGCGTCCGCGCTGGTAACCAGGCCGGCACGGCCGTCCTTCCCCAGCTGTGCGGAGTCACCTGGCGCGGGTCTCGCCCGTTGCGCCGACGCTCACCTGCAGCGGCGCGCTCTGCGAGCTCACGCCACGGCCTGCGGCCGCACCGGTGGCGTCTACGCCGACCCGCTGGCCGGTCTAGGCCACCGCGTCCTCCCACAATGGGTCGACCTACGCGCCCTTCCAGATGCCTGCCCGTGGGGTCGGCTTGGAGTGGAGCCTGCACGGCCAGCTGCTCTGGACGTCGGACGGCGGTACCACCTGGCGGGACAAGACCCCGCCAGCGGGTCCGCTGGGTGTGGGGCGCCACGCTGGATGAGCACGTAGGGCTGGCGTAGCGCCATCCAGGCTGAGCATTGATGGGGTGGTGATATCTCCGTCCTTCTCCTTGTCGTAGTACCGAGAGGGGGGTCATCACCTCGGTCGTGGTGGCGCCGACCATCGTCGTCCTCGCGGGTGACCGCCCCGCGGGTGGCGGTCACTACCCCAGCGAGCCCGAGTGGATCTTCGGCGGGGCGGTGCCCGACGGGCCGGTGCTCATCGCCTTGGAGGTCGCCCGCCACGACGCCCGACACCCGGAGCGGGCTGCAACGCCGTGGGCCACGACGTTGCCCACACGCTCGACGTGCTGAGCGGCGCGGTGGACGGCATCTTACCCCTGGAGTCTGGGAGCGGACCTGCGGCGCTGGGTCGTGGGGTGTCAGGCCGCCTTCGAACGGCTCCGAGGCGGCGAGGGACTCGCGCTGCTCGACCCGTACGCGGGCGAGACCCCAGTGAGTTCGTCGCGTCTGTGACCGAAGTCTTCGTCTCCCGCCCCAATGCGCCGGGGGCGGCGATGCCGGATTTGTGCGCCGCCCTCGGCGACTTCCATGGGCAGGACCCGCGCGCCGCGAGGCGCGGAGGGCACCCGAGCCGCGCTGATCCGGGGAGCTGGTGAGAGCCCGACTCCGGTGGGGTCGCGGCGGAACGTCCCCGCGGACGACGTCCGGCGCGCACGACACGCCGGGACTGGGGCCGTGGGGCGACCGCCACCCTGCCGGGGCGCGGACCCGGGCGGGCCCGTGTCCCCGACAGGCCCGCGGCCTCAGCCGATGCAGGTCGGGCTCACCCGCAGGTTGCGCGAGCCGGTGTTGTCGGTCCAGCGGTTGGTGCCGCAGTGGGGATTAGCGTCCTCGAGGTCGTCCACCGAAGCGCCGGCGGCGAGGTTCCCCTCCACCGTGCCGCCGAGGCTCCCGAGGGCGATCGCGACCCCGAACTCGCCGTCGTCGACCAGGCGGCTCAGCAGGACCAGGTCGTGCGCGCTTGGGATGCAGCCCGGCTGTTCGACCATGCCGGCGTTGCTGCACCCGAGGAAGATCCCGGCGGTGCCGCTGTGCTGGACGGTGTTCTGGACCAGTCGGTCGGCCGAGCTCGACTGGACCCAGATCCCATAGATGCCGGTGCCGAGGATGCGGTTGCGGTCGACCGCGTCGCGGTCGGCGCGCTGCAGGTAGATCCCGAAGCGCCCGTTGGCGTTGAGGGTGACGTCCTGCACCTGGCTGCCGGTCACCGGGTGGCCAGCTCCGTCGAGGAACACGCCGATGCCAACGTTCCCGCTCACGGCCAGATTCGGCCCGCGAACGTCGGCGCCGCCGGCGTCGTCTTCGATGCCGGTGCCGAACCCACTCACGGTGGCCCCCGGGAGCGAGCTCGTCACTTGGGCCCGGGTGGCGACCGGGAGGATCTGGACTCCGCTTCCGACCCCCTCCCCCGATCCATGCACGGCGTGGCCGGCGAGGTCCAGGCTGATGCCCTTCGCGTCCAGCACGAGGCAGGTCCCGGAGGAGGAGAGGTCGGTGGAGAGCTCGTACCGCCCCGGGTGGGCGAGGGTGCCGCACGCCCCGACCGTGGTCACGCCTGGAGGACGACTCGTGAGGGTGACGATCGTGCCGCCGCTGCCGACCGCGATGCAGATGAGGCGCGGAGCACGCCGGTCGGGACAGCTGACGGCGAGGAGGTCTTGGGTGGTTGGCGACTGGTCGAGCGTCCAGTGTCGGCCCCCGTCGGCGGTGGCGAGGATCGTCCCGTGGTCACCGACCGCCCAGGCGGGTCCCCCGGCCGCGGCGCCGCCCAGCACCGCCACGCCGCGGAGCGCGGGCAGGCTGCCGTCGGCGGGCGCCACGGGGGCGCTCCAGGTCGCGCCGCTGTCGAAGGTGAATCGGATACGGGAATGGGCGAGGCTCGGGTCGGTCCCCACCGCCAGGCAGTGACCGCGTCCCGGCGCCGCCCCGGGCGTGCAGGAGATGGCGGTGAAGTACCCGGCCCCGAGGTTGAGCTGGCTGCGCCAGCCGCCCCCGTGTGCATCGAACTGGGCCTCGATCGCGCCACCGCCCCCGACCACAAACTGCTGCCCCGCGGAGGCGAGGGCCACCCCGTTGAGGCAGGCCTCGGCTCCGCCGGCGCAGGTGCCGCCGGTCGGGCCGGGGATGCTTAGCTGATGCCAGACCGATCGGGACGTCGCCGGGGCCCCGACCGCCGCGACCGCATCGCCGACCGCCAAGCAGCGGCCCCCGCCGGGCAGGCAGGCGATCGCGTTGAGGGGCCGGGTGGTGGCGGGAGCGATCCCGACCGGGGTCCAGCCGCTCAAGGCGTTCAGGCTGTACAGCAGCGTGCCGCCATCGCCGACCGCGAGACACGAGTCGTAGGCGGTGCCGGCGCGGTAGCACGCCACTCCGCGGAGCATGGCCCCGCCGGCGTGACTCGCGGCCCACGTCCGGCCGCCGTCGAAGGAGACGAGGACGGTGCCGCCCGCCCCCACCGCCCAGCAGACGAACCCAGATGGGACGCCACCGTCGCCACCGCACGCGACCGCGTCGAGGGAGGCGGTGGTACCCGACCTCTCGACGGCCCACCCCGAAGCGGCCGCAGCCCGGCTGTCGTGGGCCGACGTGCGGGCGGCCATCGCACGCTGAGCCGTCTGCGCGGCCCCGGTGCCGGTCCCGGCGACGGCCGCTCCCGCCGCCAAGGCCAGGAGCCGCCGCCGCCAGCCACTGGGCCGCCCCTGCCTGGACGGCATCTCCCTCATCGCCCGCACCGTACCCCGCGTCGTCGATCCCGCCAACCGCGATGGAGCGTAAGCCTGCGCTTCACCCGTCCACCGCGACTCCAACGTCCTCAGCGTCGACACGCTCAGCCCTCCACCGGCAGCCGCCGGTCCGAGTGCCGGCGGGTTCTGTGAGCTACGACCGGCGGGATGCCCGTCGATTACAGGGATGGCTGGGATCCGGGGCCATCCGGAGGAGCGGCTCCCGCAGGCGGCCTCACCGCCCGGGCACCGTCCCGTGGCCGATCACGCGGCTAGCGCCCGGGTCGCCGGGCAGCGCGGCTCGGATACCGGTCCAGGGGGCAGGCCGGTGTGGCGGCGCTCGCAGGGGCCGAGGTTGAGCACGCCCTCGGAGCGGCCGGCCGCTGAGAACCGATCGGCCACCTGCGCGAAGCAGGGCGTGGCGCACGCGGAGCAGCCGGCGTGGAGCTGGTACTGCAGCAGGACCTCCCAGCCTCCGTGTCGGACCCCGTGCCCACCTGCCACCCAGGGGACGACCGCGTCCGGCGGGACCGTGAGTGGCGGCCCGGGCGGCCTGAGGAGGTAAGCCCGGCGCAGCGAGACGTAGGCGTGCGGTGCGAGCGAAGGCAAGGTCGGGGTGAGGACCTGTGGGGTCGCGTTGAGCAGGAAGTACCCGGCCATGTAGTTGGATGGCCAGGGCAGGAGCGTGTCTCCGACGTCGACCCGACCGGTGTCGATGTAGGCCACGAGGTATCGACCGGTGCGGTCTAGAAGGCGACGGCGGCCGGTGTGGCTCGGTGCGCCCGCATGTAGCGGTCGATGCAGGGCCGCTGCCGGTCGGTGAAGCTGGGATGGCAGGTCGCGCTGGCGGCGAGGTCGTCATGTTGGGCAGCCGACCAGACGGCGCCGGGGCCGATACGGTCAGGCAGGCTGCGGCCGGTGGCCACCAGCGAACACGCGATGCCGATCGCCAGGAAGGCGACCAGCCCCGCGACGCGCGCGCCGACGGCCCCCGCGGCCGGTGGCAGTCCTGCAGAATCCACACGCTCTGCCCCAGGGTCCTGTGATGGCCTCGCCGGTCAGGGATCTGGGTGCCCCGCGTGCGGCGCCAGGACCGGGGGCCGTCCATCACGGGTGGCGCTGGCAGTCTTGCCGACGGTGCCGGCATCTGTGACCAGCGTCAGCGGCTCACCCGGCCACGCCGGGCCGGGTGGCGGGGCAGGCGGGCTCGGTGACCCGGCCCACCGGCTGGCCGGGCAGGCGCCGCTTGCAGGGGCCGAGCCCCTGGAGCCCGACGTACGCACCCGTCGCCGAGAAGCGGTAGGCGACGCGGGCACGGTAGGGGGTGGAGCAGGCACTGCACTGGTCGTTGATCGGGTACTGCACGACGATCGTCTCCCGGCCGTCGGGCTGCGTCCGCGCCGACTCGAGCCAGGGAACCGCGACGAGGATGTCGAGCGCGCTGGCACCGGTGGGCAGGCGGTACGCAGCGCGGAGCCGGGCGTATGCGGGGGTGGCAACGGACGGGAGGGGCGGGACGAGGTCTGGCGGCCGGCCATTGAGGAGCATGATTCCGCCACCGCCCCCGCTCACGGGATACGGGGGCGCGGTGCCGCCGAGGTCGACCCGGCCGGTCGCGACGAAGGCGGTGAGGTAGCGTCCGGTCGCCGCGAAGAAGCTGACCGCGGCGGCGGATGCTCCGTGTCGGTGCATGAAGCTTTCGAGGCAGGGACGCTCCCCGGCGGGCGGGTGGGCACAGGCACTGAAGGCGGCCACCTGGTCGTGCCAGGCGTCGGGCCATACCGCCGAGGGGCCGATGCGGAACCGGTGGGCCCGGGCAGGGTCGGCGGCGCGGACCCTCACGGCTACGGCATAGGGAAGGAATGCCGCATGCGGCCCCTGCCGGGACCCGACGGCGAGGCAGCCGACCGTCCCGCCGTGACGGCTGCACGCGATGGCACTGCGGTACCCGCTCCAGCGAGGGCTGTAGGCGGGCAGGACCGCCCAGCGACCCGCCCCGCCGCTCAGCAGCAGGATGTGCGTCGGACCGGACGGCCGGAACCACGTCTGGCCGATCGCCAGACAGCCGGTCGCGACGCAGCCGACGGATGAGAGCGGGTCATAGCCGAGGGACACGTCAGGGGTCGCCTCGACTCGCCAGCTGGCCGTCCGGGCGGCGAGGGTGAGTGCGAGGCTCTGCTGGCCGGCTGAGGTGGCCGCATCCCCCACCGCCCAGCACCGGGCCGGAGACAGGCAGGCGATGCCGCTCAGCGCGCTGCTAGCGGACGGGCTCGGGACCGGCTCGGGGAGCCAGCGGCGGCCGTCCCAGCGGTTCACGGCGGCCCGGGCCTGCCCGATCGGTCCGGTCGAACCGACGACGAGGCAGTCGTCCAGCCCTGGGCACGCCAGCCCCGAGGCGCCAGATGGGCTGAGGGACGGCCGTGGGAGGCTCCGCCACGCCCGCCCGTCGAAGCCGGCCGCGAAGGTGCCGCCGGTATCGACCCGGGCGAGGCGTGACCAGGCCCCCACCGCCAGGCAGTGATGACCGGGGGCACACGCCACCGCGGTGAGGGTGGCCCGGACCGCTCCGTGGGGGAGCGGCACCGTCATCGGAACCCAGCCGCGCGCGCCGAGGACGAGCGCCAGCGGACGGCGACCACCGTCCTGGCTCCCGACCGCCACGCAGGATGCGGACGTGACGCAGCTCACGGCGGTGAGCCCCGCGCCACCCGAACCGGGTCGGGGCACGGCGGCCCGCGCGAAGCCCGACCCGTTCCAGGTCGCCACGAGGGGCGCGGCCCCGGCGGCGAGCGGCGATCCGACGCTGCCCACAACGACGCAGCCGTCAAGCGTGGGACAGCTCACCCCGGTGAGGGTCGCGGTGGAGGGAATCCCGGTGAGCGGAGGACTGACGACGGATGCGCCGGCGAGCGCGCCCGCGCCCTCCGAAAGTGGCGACGAGCGTGTGAGCAACCAGCCGGTGCTGGCGGTGCCACTGCCGAGCAGGCAGGGCCCGGCCGGGGCACAGCTCGCGAGGGTGAGGGCGGGGAAGCCCGGTAGCGAGTCCACGGTCCAGGTGGCGCCGCCGTCCGGGCTGACGAGGACCAGCGCGCCGTCCGCGCCGTCGGGGGTGGCCGGACCGGCCGTGCCCGACGGCGACGCCGACACCCCCGACCCGCGAGCGGCCGCGGTGTATCCGCCGACGGCGACCGCACCGATCTCGCCGACGGCGGCGGCGCCCAGGTCCACCAGCAGGTCCCCGCGGACGGGCCGGAACGCCGGGACGCCGCCGCTCGCGGCGATCCGGATAGCGGCGGGAGCGACCGGTCCTGTCCCGCTCCGGAGGGAGACGGGCCGCCAGCGCTGGCCGGCGTCGGTGCTGCTGAAGAGGCCCTGGGAGTAGATAGGGGCGCCCGAGCCGCAGGCGGGGCCGCCCAGCAGCCAGCGCCTGCTGCTCGAACCGGTGGCGAGCCAGGTGCCGTACCCGAACAGCGGTGGCCGGACCGCCTGCCACCGCCGCCCCCCGTCCTGGGTCAGCGCGAGCGTCCAGGCCGTGCTGCAGCCCCCATCCGCATAGGCGACGGCCCAGCGGTCGCGCCCCAGCACCGACACCCAGGCGAGGAAGCCCACGCCTGGTGGGGCCGCCGGGTCCGTCACCGGGATGCGCCCGATCGCGGTCCAGCGGCGGCCGTCGGGCGACGACATGAGCGTGACCGGTGCGGTGGGGACGCGGGCCGCGGGCCCGGCCGCCTCGACCGCGGCAAATGCGCTGCCGGCGACGACCCAAGGTCCCTCCCACACGGGTCCAGGGAGGGTGGCGAGCGGCAGACCTGCGGAGTCGCCCGCGCTAGGGATGCTCCAGACGCTGCTGCTCTGCCGGGACGCCATCAGCACGGTGCCGTCGGGCAGCTCAGCCATGGCGGTGAGCGGCTCGCCGCAGGGCTCGCCCGCCATCTGCGCCGCCGCGCAGTGGGCGAACACCCGCTTCCAGGTGCGCCCGCCATCAGCGCTGTGGTACAGCGCATCCCCGGCGTCGAGCCACCCCTGGGTGGGTGTCGCCATCAGCGCGGCGGTTGGTCTGCCCGGGAGTGGCACGGGCACCAGGGCGGGGTTGCGGGTGGTGCCGAGCGAGGCACCCACGTGGGCGGGGCCGATGGCGACACGGTGGGTCACGACCGGACCGACCGCTCCGGCGCCCGCCAGGGCGAGGAGGGCTGACGCGAGCACCGCCCCGACCGGTGCGCCACCCGACGGGCACCAGCCGAAGCACGGGCGCCGCCACGGCCGGCGGCTCCAACCAGAGCCCGTCCGTGGGCACCGCGGCCGGGCAGTCGCTCGAGGTCGAGAGTCGTGGTCCACGGACCTTTGACGTCTGAGCCTGCCCGTCGATTACGCCCTAGCGGGGGCGTCCGTCCTCACGCGACGCATCCTCCCGGTCCCCCCCGGGACGTTTGCGACGTGGCTACCAGCGTCCGTGCCCGCCCCGCGATCGGGACCGACGCCGTCCACGAATCCGCGTCCTCGGCGGGGCTCGTGTTCAGCGCGAGGTGGAAGTCCGCGACCGTGGTCGTTCCCGGCAGGGGGAACCCCCTCGCTCGCGCGCGCGGCGAGCCAACAGTGGCGGGCCCCGCCCGACGACCAGAGCCCGAGCTGCTCCCAGAACGGCTCGGTGCAGACGCTGCCGTGATCCGAGAAGAGCGAGGAGACCGCCCGGGCCTCGCAGGGCAGTCCCGTCGTCCGGCCGGCCGCCGGGTGCACGACCCTCGGGTTCGCCAGCGCCACCAGCGGGAAGCCCAGTCCGCCCGAGTCCACGCCGGACGCGGAGGCGTGAACGATGCCGACATTCGTAATGGTGAACAGCACCGCGAGGAACCGTAAGGCGCCGTCGGTCGACCCCCCGATCGATCCCGGGGGCGTCCTCGGGATCACCGCGTCGCGGAAGGGGTTCATCGCTTCGAGCGTCCCCGCCTGCCAGCGCGTGACCTCGATGCGGTAGTGGAGGTCACCGACCCGCTCCCCCGTGACGCTGCCCCGGGACTGAACCGCGGCCAGGGCGCGACCCACCACCGCGGGAGCCAGGCTCGCAGCCAGCGGCGGCCGGCCCACAGTGCGCCAGAGGCCGGCGTGCGCGACCTGGCCCGGCGCGGCGAAACCCGCCCGGTGCCCGGTGGACATCACCCGACCCCTCCAACCCCGTCGGCGCGGCGGAACCCAGCCGACGATGGCCCCATGGTGGCCGATGCCTGCCCCGCGGTCAAGGGGTCGACGACGCGAAGCGCCCCTGGGGAGCTGGTGGGTTGGCATCGGCGTTCGCCAGCGAGTAGGATCGGCCCGTCCGCGAGCGGGAACCCGCGAACGGACGCGTCTGCAGGCGCATGCGAGGCGGGGCACGTGAGCGAGCCGGCGATCGGCGATGCGGATCTGGTGGCGCGTGCCCGTGCCGGCGATCGTGACAGCTTCGGCGAGCTCTATCGACGCCGCGCCCCGGCGGTTTTCGATCACCTCGCCCGGGTGGTGCACGACCCGGCAGCGGCTGAGGACCTGACCCAGGCGACGTTCCTCGCTGCGTTCGAGAGTCTTGCCCAGCTGCGTGACCCGGCGCGGGTGCGCGGGTGGCTCTTCACCATCGCCCATCGCAAGGCGATGGACCATCTCGGCGCGCGACGACGAATGGAGCGCCTGCCGGAGCGGGAGCCGGCGAGCGCGGAACGCGACCTCGCCGACCAGGCTGCCTCGGCGGACGCCGCCGACATGGTGTGGGCCGCCGCCGGAAGCCTCGAGCCCCGGCAGTACACCGTCCTCGACCTCGTCCTCCGGCGGGGCCTGTCCACCCCCGAGGTGGCCCAGGTCCTGCACGTGAACTCTGGCCATGCGGCGGTGCTGGTGCACCGGGCGCGAGCGGCGCTCGGCAACGCGGTTCGGGCCCTGCTGGTGGCGCGCAACAGCGGCCGCTGTGCCCAGCTGAAGGCCCTGGTCCCCGGGACGGTCCGACGGCTCGACCCGCTCCAGCGTGCCCGGGTCGACCAGCACCTGCGCGGCTGCCCGACCTGCCGCCGGCTCGCCCTGGAGCTGACCGCACCCGAGGCGTTGTTGAGCGGGCTGTCGCTGCTCACCCTGCCCGATCGCCTGGCGCGGGAGGGAGTGGCGAGGCTGCTGGAGCACCCCGGGGTCGCGCACCCACTCGCCACCGGCCCGGCCGCGCCACCGCGCGGACGGCCGGGGACGGCGCCGCGCTGGCTCAGCGCCATCCGGCCAGGGAATCCCCACCTCGCTTCGGCCCTGGCGGCGGGTGGGGTTGGTGCGGCGGTGGTCGCCGCGGCGATCGTGGTGGTCGTCATCCACGGCGGCCCCGGGGCAGCCCCGGGGCGCGGGGTCGTCGCCCCGGGGCACACGCCCGCGCGGCCGCACTCGGCGCCGGGGCGACCGCGTCCGGCGTCGACCCCCCGGTCGGACCGGGGGCACGCGGGGCGACCGACTCCCACGCCGACCCCGGCACCTACGCCCCGGCATCAGCCGTCGCCCGCGCGGGGGCGTGCACGGCCCGTCGCCTGGGGCCCCATCACCGGCTGCGCCGCGCTCGGCCACCGCGGCGCGTACCGGCTCGAGGCGAACGTGCGCGCGGTCCAGAACTGCCTCATTATCACGGCCACCGGGGTCACGGTCGACCTCAACGGCCACACCCTCAGCGGACCGGGCTCGGGCGCGGGGACCGGGATCTGGATCGAGCCGGGAGCCGCAAGCGTCGCCATCGAGAGCTCGCGCCCGGGCGCGACGATCGGCGGCTTCGGCACCGGCATCTGGGATGATGGTGGGCCCCACGCCCGGATCGCCGGTCCGGGCATCGTGGTAGACGACAATGTCGGCATCGGTGTCTTCCTCGACGGAGCCGCCGGCAGCCTGGTCAGCGGCCTGCAGCTCACCGGCAACGGCCGCTTCGGCATCTATCTGCAGGACGCCGCCATGGCCGCCGTCACCGGTGACACCGTGAGTGCGAGCGGCATCTACGGCATCTGGCTGCAGTCCAGCTCGGTCGACCGGATCGAGCGGAACCGGGTGGGCGGTAGCGGGGTGGCTGGCATCTTCCTCGGTTGTAGCAACGGCGGCCGGGTGGCTGACACGTCCTGCGCCGCGAGCGGCGGCAATACGGTTGCGCGCAATCGGGTGACGAGCGGCGGCGACTACGGCATCGCGGTCGCGGTGGGCGACCTCGGGAACACCCTCCGGGGCAACGTCGCCGCCGGCGACCGCGCCGATGACCTGCTCGACGCCAACCCTGGGTGCCGGGCCGCCGGCGGCAGCAACGCCTGGGTGGCCGACGTCGGCACCTCCAATCAGCGCGCCGGCGCCAGCTGCATCGGCTGAGTTTGCGGCGGAGGACCAGCACAGGGATGGCGGGGCCGGCTTCGGTGGTGGCGGCGACGCCAGCAGACGACCTTGGACCGTCCGACGGACGGGGTGGACTGCGCCCACGTCCCTGCGGCCAGGGAGCCGAAGCCGCTGTTGCAGCTCGAGTGATTCACGGCAGGTGGACGTCGGTGGTGGGGATGCGGTCGGCGAGGTCGTAGAACACGAGGACGCCCCCGGCCTCACCGGGGGCGAGCGGGCTCAAATACTCGCAGCACGGCGCCCGCGCCTCGGTCGCATCCCTCTGTGTCTACCCTGCATGCGTCAGGCGCGGGAGTGAAAGTCTGCATCGAGAGGGCGTCGAGGGCGAACGAGGATGAACGCGACCACGGACCGTCGGCAGGAGGGGGAAGGGAAGCCACGGGGGGCGTCCGGGGAGCAGGCTGAGCCCGAGTTCACAGTCCGGGCCAAGCCAGCGCGGACCTACAGCGCGCGGTACAAGGCGGAGGTTCTGGCTGAGTACGAGGGCTTGGGCAAGGAGGACAAGGGAGCCCGGCTCCGCCGGGAGGGGCTGTACAGCTCCCTGATCTCGATGGGGCGCAAGCAGCGGGACCGAGGGGCCTTGCAGGCGCTGGCCCAGCCCACCGGGCGGCCCCCGGCGGATCCGGGGGAGCGGGAGAACCTGCAGCTGCGCCGCCGGGTGATTAAGCTCGAGGGAGATCTGGACAAGGCGCAGCGGGTGATCGAGATCCAGGGGAAACTCTCAGCACTGTTGGAGCCGCTCGCCACCGACAGCGCCCCGAGCACCGGCGGCGAGCCACCGCGATGATCGAGTCCACGATCGCCGAGCTGCTCCCCCAGGTGGCCACCGCCGCCGCCTGCCGGACGCTGGGATTGCCTCGGGCCACTTGGTACCGCCATCACCGGCAGCCGCCTCCACCACCACCCCGTCCAGAGCGGCAGCCGCGGCCCCAGCCGCGGGCGCTCTCGGAGGTGGAGCGGGGCCAGCTGCTTGGGGTGCTGCACGCCCCCGAGCATGTCGACGAGGCCCCGGCCACGGTCTACGCCAAGCTGCTGGACCAGGGCACCTCCCTGGGCTCGGTGGCGACCATGTACCGGCTGCTGCGTCAGCACGACGAGGTCCGTGAGCGGCGCCGCCAGGCGGTCCATCCCGCCGCCAAGAAGCCCGAGCTCCTGGCCACCAGACCCAACCAGGTCTGGAGCGGGGACATCACCA
Organism: Candidatus Dormiibacterota bacterium; assembly: GCA_027306595.1. Classification (GTDB taxonomy): domain Bacteria; phylum Chloroflexota; class Dormibacteria; order Aeolococcales; family Bog-877; genus DAHUZL01. The sequence continues at coordinate 22,949 of DAHUZI010000057.1, forward strand.
AGCTGCTGGGCCCCGAGCAGTGGACCTACTACTACGTCTACGTGATCATCGACATCTACAGCCGCTACGTCGTGGGCTGGCTGCTGGCCCGGGCCGAGCGAGCCCTGCTCGCCGAGCGGCTGCTGGCCGACACCATCCAGAAGCCGCAGGTGGAGCCCCACACCCTGGTGATCCACGCCGACCGGGGCAGCTCCATGGCCTCCAAGCCGGTGGCCTTCCTGCTGGCCGACCTGGGGGTGACCAAGAGCCACTCCCGGCCCCACGTCAGCAACGACCACCCCTACTCGGAGAGCCAGTTCACGACCCTCAAGTACCGGCCCAACTTCCCCGACCGCTTCGGGTCCTTCGAGGACGCCCGTTCCTTCTGCCAGCGGTTCTTCGCCTGGTACAACCACGAGCACCGGCACTCGGGGATCGCCTCCCACATCCCCGCCGACCTTCCCTCCGGACGGGCCGGCCGGCTCCAGCGCCAGCGGGCTGCCACCCTCGACCTGGCTTACCTCGCCCATTCCGAGCGCTTCGTGCGCAAGCCGCCCCGGCCGCTCGCCCTGCCCGCCGCGGCCTGGATCAACCCGCCTCAGGAGGACTCCATCAGCACAGCGATTTGAGATCTACCTGTCTCAAAGGGGTTGACACGCACCGGGGCCCCGGGGCGGCGTGCACCTCCACCCACTCGCTCCCGGGTGCTCCGGGAGACGGACGCGAGCGCCCGCCGATTCGAACCCGGGATCCGCGACAGCTCAGCTTCTGCCGTGGGCTCGGGCACGACAGGCCCACCGCTGGGAGCCGCGTCAGGGCCGTCAGCCCGCCTGAGCCGATTCGGGCGGTGGCCGGAGCATCGGCACGCACCGCGACCGTTCGAGCGCGTCACGTGACCCTCGGGGCGCGGGCACCCAGCGCCCGCCCCCCGGTCACCACTCGCCTCTCCCGCAGCCGCCCTCTACGGAGCGCCCCTCCGCTGCCGGGCGGAGTCAGGCGGCCTTGCCGATCTTGAAGATCTTGGTGCCGCAGACCGGGCACTTGCCGGTCGTCGCCGGCTTGCCGTTCTTCAGTGTGGTCGGCTGCGCATCGGCGATCTCTCGTGTCTGCTTGCACTTCATGCAGTACCCGGTCACGGCCACCTTCGTACCCCTCCGACGCAGTTCAGGCCGAATTCGGCCTCCGGACAACGGGCGCATTGTAGTCGGCGGTCCCCCCTGCCGCAACCGCAGGGGTCCGAGCGCGGCCGCAATCCGCCTACCCACCCCCCAGCGGCATCCGCGCACCGCCGGGCCCGGCACGGGTCCGGACCCGGCGGCCACCGCTCAGTCGGCGACTGCCTCGACCGGGATGCGCTTGGGCTCGACGACCGGGACCAGCGGAACCGTCACGGTGAGCACGCCTTGCTCGAACCGAGCCGTGGCCTCATCGCCGCGAACCTCATCGCTCAGCCGAACCTGGCGGAACAGCCGACCGTGGAAGCGCTCCCGACGCACGACCGCCCGCTCGGTCCGCTCCGACTCCTCCTTGTGCTCCGCCTCGATGGTGAGCACGCCGTCGCCGACCGTCACCGAGACCTCCTCCGGCTTGAAACCCGGCACCGACGCGTGGATGACCACCGCGTCCGGCCCGCGCTCAACGTCGACCGGCAGGAACGCCTGACGTGCCCCGCGCGCCCCATCCCCGAGGCGCTCGAGCCCCAACCCCTCGGTCAGATCGCCGAACAGTCGATCCAGCTCGCCATGCAGCGTCGTGAGGTCCGACATCGGGTTCCAGCGAATGATCGCCATTCCGTATCTCCTCGTGCCTTCTGACGGCTCGTCCTTGTCCAGGTCATACCCGCCCCACCGCCGGGCCAAACGCCAGCGGCAGCGGTCTGCCACCATCTCGGGGTGAGCCCCCCTGAGCCGGCAGCCGCCCCCGCCCCGCCGCCGCGCGCGGTCCCGCGCGCCGTCGCGCCCGCCGCCTCCCCTCGGTCGCTGCCGCAGACGGCGCCGGTGAGCGTCGCCCACGGGCCGGTGTCCGTCACGATCAACCATGGCGCAACCTTTCTGGTGGCGGGCGCCGACGGATCGATCGGGCCGGAGTCCGGGCCAGAGGGGCTCTTCTCAGAGGACACCCGATTCCTGAGCGGCCACCGGGTCCTCCTCAACGGCCGGCCGATGGAGAGCCTCGGCTACACCCAGCTCTCCTTCCGTCAAGCTCGCTGGCTCCTCTCCAGCGAGGCCGTGGGGGGCGGACGGGTCACGCTCGCCGTCGAGCGCACCATCAGCGACCACCGGCTCCATGAGGATCTCACCCTCCACGCCTACGGTGGCGCGACGCGGAGCCTGGTCCTGGATCTGCGCTTGTCCAGCGATTTCGCCGATCTGTTCGAGGTCCGCACCCAGGAATGGCAGGCGCGCACCGGGGTCGAGAGCCTCTGGCGCGAGCCCGCTCAGCTGGAGACCCGCTACCGACGCGACGATTTCGTCCGCCGCACCCTGCTGCGCATCGCCCCGCAGGACCACCGCGCCTCCTACGCCAATGGGAGCCTGCGCTTCCCGGTCGAGCTGGCGCCGGGCGACGACTGGCACGTCTGCCTCCAGGTCGACTGCCTCACCAGCGCCCGCAGCCGGCCCCGCTGGGCGTCCTGTCCCCAGCGGCAGCCGCTGGCCGATCGCGCCGAGCGTCTCCGGCGGCGCTGGCAGCGGACCGTGGCGCGGATCGATCCGGCCGACCCCCGGCTGCTCCTCGCCTACGACCAGGCGGTGGAGGACTTCGCCGCGCTGCGCCTCTTCGACCGCGACTTCTCCAGCGACGTCTGGCTGCCGGCCGCCGGGATCCCCTGGTTCGTCGCGATCTTCGGGCGCGACGCGATCGTCGCGTCGCTCCAGGCGCTGGCCGCCCACCCGCTGTTCGCGATCGGGACGCTCCAGGAGCTGGCCAACTGGCAGTCCACCGGCCTCGACCCGGCCCGGGATGCGGAGCCCGGCAAGATCTGCCATGAGCGCCGGGTCGGCGAGTGGGCCCATTTCGGGCAGATCCCCCACACCCCCTACTACGGGACCGCCGACGCGACCCCCCTCTTCCTCCTCCTCCTGGCCGCGACCCACCGCTGGCTGGGCGACGCCTCGGTCCTCCGCCCCTTTCGGCCCGTGGCCGAGCGCTGCCTGGAGTGGATCGACCGCTACGGCGACCGCGACGGTGACGGCCTGCAGGAGTACGAGCGGGGGACCCCGGGCGGCTATCGCAACCATTGCTGGCGCGACGCCGCCGACGGGGTGCTCGACGAGCAGGGCGGGCTGCCGCCGCTCCCGATCGGCACCTGCGAGATGCAGGCGTACGTCTTCGGGGCCAAGCGCGAGGTGGCCGAGCTCTTCGCCGCCTGGGGCGACCGGCCCCGCGCCCGCGCGCTGTGGCGCGAGGCGGCCGAACTCCGGCGCCGCTTCCTGACCGCCTATTGGGTCGACCCGCCGGGGGAGCTGGCGTTCGCCCTCGATGGCGCCAAGCGCCCGGTCCTGACCGCAACCTCCAACCCCGGCCACTGCCTGTGGATGGGCATCCTCGACCTGGGTCGGGGTCAGCGGGTGGCCCAGCGGCTGCTCCGGCCCGACCTGTTCACCGGCTGGGGCCTGCGCACGCTGAGCAGCGATCACCCCGCCTACGACCCGCACGAGTACCAGCGGGGGTCGGTCTGGCCGCACGACACCCTGATCGCCGCCGACGGCCTGCGCCGCTACGGCCGCACCGCCGACGCCTGGCGTCTCATCGACGGCATCCTGGGCGCGGCGACCGGCTTCGAGCGCTCCCAGCTTCCCGAGCTCTTCGCCGGGCTCAGCCGGCGGGCCGCGGACGCCCCCGTCCCCTACCCCCGCGCCAACGCCCCCCAGGCCTGGGCGGCTGGCTCGGTGTTCCACGCGGTGCGGCTCCTCCTCGGCCTCGAACCCGACGTCCCCCGCGGCATCCTCTACATCGATCCCGCACTCCCCCCGTGGTGCCCGCGGCTGGAGATGGAGAACATCCGGGTCGGCGGAGGGCGCCTGTGGGTCCGCGCCTGGCGGCGGCTGGACGGCTCCACCGACGTCCGCACGGCCATGCAGGGGGTTCGGCTGACGGTCGTCCGCGGCCCCGCCCCCTGGCGCCGGATCCCTCCGATCGCGCCCTGATCAGCCGAGTGCGGCCGGCGCGCCGGCCGCAATCGGCGCGTCCCACGGCGGCGGCGGGAGCGGGCGCGCCGGCGCGCGGTGGGCGGGCGTGGCGCCGGGCAGCGCCGCGTAGACCGACAGGGTTCGATCCGCCATCACCGTGGGGCTGAACCGACGGCGGGCCGCCGCGGCGACCCCGATCGGGTCCAGGTCGCCCGCCCGCCGGACCGCCGCGATCATCCCCTCGACGTCGTCGCACACGAAGCCGGTCACCCCCTCCTCGATGAGCTCGGGCATCGCCCCCTGCCGGAGCGCCACGGCCGGGGTCCCGCTGACCATCGCCTCCGCCACGGCGAGGCCGAAGGGCTCCGGCCACTGCACCGGCGCCAGGAGCGCGCCGGCCCCGGCGAGCAGCTCCGCCTTCTCCCGGCCGGCGACGTTGGCGAGGTGGCGGACCCGGGTCCCGTCGACATGGGGGAGCACCATCTGCTCGTAGTAGGCTCGGGAGGTCGGGGTCGCCTCGAGCTTTCCCGCCAGCACCAGGGGCAGGCCGGTCGCCCGCGCGACCGCGATCGCCAGATGCTGCCCCTTCTCCGGGGAGATCCGGGCGAGGCAGAGGAGGTAGGGGCGGCGGGGGACGGTGCCGGGTTCGAGCAAACCGTCGATGTCCACCGCGTTGTGGACAGTCTCCGCCCAGGCAAGGTCCGGAGCGGTCGCGCGCTGGTGCTGGGAGATGGCCAGGAGCCCAACGCCGCGCACGGCGCGGTAGAAGGTCCGGGCCGGCTCGCCAAGGGGCCCGTGGACCGTGTGGACGACCGGCCCGCGGTCCGCGGCCACCGCCGTGAGGAGCCCCGCCCCCCCGGCATGGTCGTGGATCACATCGAAGGGGGGCTCCCGCCGGAGCGCGTCGCCCAGGCGGCCGGCATAGGCCAGCTCCCGCCACCGCTCCTCGGGCCGCCCCAGGTGGCGGTCCCACCCCGCCGGCACCAGCTCCCGGGCAGCGAGCCGCGATGCCTCGCTGGCGAACAAGGTGACCGCGAGCCCGCGGCTGCGCAGCTCCCGCACCAGAAGCGCCACCACCAGCTCGATCCCGCCGTACCCGATCGGCGGCACCGGATACCAGGGCGGCGCGATCACCGCGATCCGACGCAGAGCCATGACGTCCCCTTTGGCCGGAATCCGGCCTCCCAGGTTGCGCCCCGCCCCTCTGCGTTCCCCTGTATACCCGCCTCGGCACCCGGCCAAACCGTCAACGGCCCCCGGCCGGGGGGGTTATCAGCCAGCGAGCAGGGTCAAGCGGACCCGCCGCACCGGGTTGTCGGGGTTGGTGTCGACCAGAACGACGTGCTGCCAGCTCCCCAGCTCGGGCCGTCCGCCCACCACCGGGATCGTGAGGGTCGGCGGCAGGAGGGCGGGGACGAGATGGTCCCGGCCGTGCCCGGGCGTCCCGTGCCGATGGCGGTAAGGCGCCGTGCGGGGGAGGAGCTGGTCGAGCCAGGCGAGGAGGTCGTCGTCCGACCCCGCGCCCAGCTCGATGAGCGCCAGTCCGCAGGTCCCGTGGGGCGCGAAGACGTTGAGAAGCCCGTCGCCCCCCGGGCGGCTGAATCGGACGCAGGCCTCGGTCAGGTCGGTGAGCGGGCGACGGCCCGTCTCGACGGTGAGCACGGTCGTGATCACCCGGGCCCCTCGGCGGCCTGCCGGCCGAGCCAGCCCAGGAGCCCCTGGGCATTGGAGCGAACCCCGCTCATGAGCTGGACGATCGCGTCGCGATCGGGCTCGAGGGGGGGGCCGACCTCGGCGCGGGCGCGATCGAGCAGGGCCGCCACGATGTGGTCGAGGCCCGGGTCCCGCGCGTAGGCCCGGGCGGCCGCCTCGCACCACCCACGCAGCCGGTCCTCGGCCGCGGCGAGGACCGCCTCAGGGTCGCCCGCCGGCCCGAAGTGGGTCAGCACCACCTGGCTGGGGCGCGCCGCCCGGAAGCGGCGGAGCGAGTCGATCGCCTGATCGCGGTCGAAGTCGTCCGGGGGTGTCGACGGCCGAAGCGGCCCGCCGCCTGGGATCTGGACCCCGACCGCGTCGCCGACCAGCAGCACCCCCGAGCGCTCGTCGAGCACGGCCAGGTGGTGCTTGGCGTGGCCAGGCGAGTGGATCAGGCGGAGCCAGCGCCCGCCGCCGCAGTCGATCCGGTGGCCGTCCTCGGCCGCCGTGATCCGGGCCGCGGGGACGGCCGTCATCCGACCGTAGAGGGTGTCGAGGGTCGACCCGTAGACGAGCCCGGCGGCGGCTACCAGCCGGCCCGGGTCGGCGAGGTGGCGGGCGCCGCGCGGGTGGCAGACGACGACCGCCCGGGGGAAGGCCCGGGCGAGCTCGCCGACCGCGCCCCCGTGATCGAGGTGGATGTGGGTGAGCACGATGGAGGCCAGGTCGGACGCCCCCAGTCCGCGCGCGGCCAACGCCTCGAGGACGACCGGGGCGGTCAGCTGGGGACCGGTCTCCACCAGGCAGGGCCGCGGACCCTCGACGAGGAAGACGGCGTTGACGGCCTCGTGGCCGCCCAACCGGGTGTCGAGCTGCCACAGCCCGTCGGCCAGCCGGAGCTCCATCAGCTTCGATCCTATACTCCGGCTCGATGGCGACGCCGCTGCTGCCGGCCGCGCTCGACCCCGAGTCCCCGCGCTACCAGCCATGGGCTGAGAAGGAGCGCGGGACTACGAACGCGGCCAAGGAGAAGCGGCCGCTGGCCACGTACCTCGAGGAGTTCGAGGTCATCCTCCAGGGGTACGGCGAGCTGCCACGCGTGCGGTGGCGCCCGCCCGCCGAGTCGCGCACGCTCGCCCGATTCGGTGGCGCGGACGGGGCGGGGAGCGGGACCGGGCGCTC
>DAHUZI010000058.1 GCA_027306595.1 Candidatus Dormiibacterota bacterium
CAGCGCCCCGAGCAGGCGGCCCTGTCCTGGCCGCGGACGGCGGCGCGGCGCCCGCCGCCGTCCCGGGTGCGCACCGGGGCCTGGATGCCACAGTCCCCAGCTGCGAGCGGACCCGCGCGGCCACGCCCCGGACGCCGCCTATACTCGCGCCGTGCTGCTGGTCGCGAGCGCCAACGGGCAGGTGGGCATGGAGGCCGGCTGGGCGGTCCTCAGCCGAGGCGGCACGGCGCTCGACGCCGTCGAGGTGGCGACCCGGGCGGTGGAGGACAACCTCGAGGACCACACCGTCGGCACCGGCGGCTATCCCAACCTGCTCGGGGTCGTCGAGCTCGACGCCTCGCTGATGGACGGCGCCACCCGGCGCGCCGGCGCGGTCGGGGCCGTGCAGGGGGTCCGCCACCCGATCAGCCTGGCCCGGGCGGTCATGGAGCGCCTCCCGCACGTCCTGGTGGTGGGGGAGGGGGCGAGCCGGCTCGCGGCCGAGCTGGGGCTGGAGACCGCGGAGCTCCTGACGCCCGAGGCGGCGGCCGCGTGGCGGGCCGGGGTCGAGGGGCGGATCGACGCCGGTCATCCTCACCACCGGCTGCTTCGCCTGGTCGCCGACCTCGTCCGCGATCCTGAGCACGTGGCCGGCACCGTCAACGTCCTGGCGCAGGACGGGCGCGGTCACCTCGCCTCCGCCGTGAGCACAAGCGGCTGGGCCTGGAAGTACCCCGGTCGGCTCGGCGACTCGCCGCTCATCGGGGCCGGGAACTACTGCGACGACCGCGCCGGCGCGGCCGCCTGCACCGGGTGGGGCGAGCTCGCCATCCGCGGGGCGACCGCCCGCACCGTCGTGGCCGGGCTGGCGGATGGGTTGGCGCCCCGGGACGCGCTGGCGCGGGGGATCGCCGAGCTCGCCGGCCTCGACGTGCCCGGCGGCGAGCCGATGATGCAGGCGATCGCGATCGATCGCGCCGGCGGGCACGCGGCGGTGAGCACCCAGCCGGGCAGCGACTACGTCGTCTGGGCCGACGGCTGGGACGGCTACCGGGTGCTGCCCCGGGCCGTCGTCCCCCTCCCCGGCTGAGGCGGGCGGGCCCACCTGGGGGGCGTTGCCCGACCGCGGGCCTGGGCCCTATACTGCGCGCCGCACGCGTCACTCCCACGCCTTCCCATGCTGCACCTGCCCGCCCTCCCCGCCGAGAGACCGGTCCGACGGCCGACCGGGCTCGTGTGGGACCTGCGGGTGCGGTGGCGGCTGGCCCGACGGCGACACCCCGTCCGCAGGCTGCACGTGGTGGGCGCGGGGCTCCTGGTGGCGAGCCTGTGGGTCGGGGTCACCCTCCTCAGCGGGTGGCGGCTGGACGCCCGGCTCGAGCGCCAGGCGGCGCGGTTGGGGGCCGCCGACCGGGCCCTGGCCGCGGTGGTCGCCCGCCAGACCGCGGAGCTCAGGGCGGCTGCGGCCCCGGGGTGGGCGGTGGAGCAGGCCCGAGCCGAGGGCCTGGCCGGCCCCAGCCAGCAGGTCTACGTGGTCACCGGATCCCCCGGGCTGCGGCGGGCGCGCTGACCCGATTTGACGCCACGGCGGCCGCGCCGTACCATCTCGCGTGCGGCGTGGAGCAGTGGCAGCTCGTCGGGCTCATAACCCGAAGGTCCCGAGTTCGAATCTCGGCGCCGCAACACCCCCTCCCGGTGCCGAGCCGGTCGGAGGCCGCCGCGCCGGGGACGACCCCGGGGGGTCGGGTCGGCCGCGGGTTCCGGACCGGCGGTATAGCTCAGGGGTTAGAGCACTCGGCTCATAACCGAGGTGTCCCTGGTTCGAATCCAGGTACCGCCAGGGGGACGGGCTCGGCGGGGATCCACCGGCTGATCCCGCTTGGGGCCGCCGGGGATCGGGGTACAATCGCGGCACATGCGTCCGCAGCGCCGCTCGGCCGTCTACTTCATCCTCTTGGTCGCCCTGCTCGCGGTGGCGGTGCTTGCCTGGCGCTCCGTGCCGGTGGCGGCCCCGACCAACGCCAGCACCGGCAAGCTCCAGCAGGCGCTCGCCAACTTCCAGGCGATCCAGGCGGGCCGCCTGACCCCGGCCCGGGTTCCGGCCGGCCAGGTCGTCATCAGCACCGCCAAGGAGGCCCAGGGGCTCAACGCGGGGGCGACCGTCGACTGGTACGCGACCAACGGCAAGGAGTTCCAGTCGACGACCGAGGGCATCGACGTGGCGGCCCTCTTCGCACGCTACGGCTACAGCCACTACAACATCCAGCCCTCGGGGAGTGACAACGTGTTCCTGGCCTATGTGCTTCCCAACCTGGCGATCGTCGCCGTCATCGTGCTGGTGATGTGGTGGATGTTCCGCCAGGCCCAGACCGGCAACAACCAGGCCTTGAGCTACGGTCGCAGCCGCGCCCGCCTCCTGGCCGGCGACAAGCCGGCGATCACCTTCGTCGACGTCGCCGGGGTCGAGGAGGCCAAGCAGGAGCTGACCGAGATCGTCGAGTTCCTCAAGTACCCAGACAAGTTCACCGCCCTGGGGGCCCGCATCCCCAAGGGGGTCCTGCTCGTGGGGCCGCCGGGCACCGGCAAAACCCTGCTCAGCAAGGCGGTGGCGGGGGAGGCCGGGGTGCCCTTCTTCAGCATCTCCGGGTCCGAGTTCGTGGAGATGTTCGTGGGCGTGGGGGCCTCCCGGGTTCGCGACCTCTTCGACCAAGCCAAGAAGAACAGCCCCTGCATCGTGTTCGTGGACGAGATCGACGCCGTCGGCCGCCAGCGCGGCGCGGGCCTCGGGGGCGGTCATGACGAGCGCGAGCAGACCCTCAACCAGCTCCTGGTGGAGATGGACGGGTTCGAGACCAACACCCACGTGATCGTCATCGCCGCCACCAACCGCCCCGATGTCCTCGACCCCGCCCTCCTGCGGCCGGGTCGGTTCGACCGCCACGTCACCCTCGACCGCCCCGACATCCGGGGGCGCAAGGCGATCCTGGACGTGCACGCGCGCAACAAGCCCCTCGACCCGCAGGTCGACCTCGAGGTGCTGGCCCGGCAGACCCCGGGATTCAGCGGCGCCGACCTCAGCAACCTCATCAACGAGGCCGCGATCCTGGCCGCTCGCCAGAACCGCAAGGTGATCGCGATGCACCAGCTCGAGGAGGCGATCGCGCGGGTGATCGCGGGGCCGGAGCGGAAGTCGCGCGTGATCTCCGAGCAGGAGAAGCTGACGATCGCCTTCCACGAGATGGGCCACGCCCTGGTGATGTACTCCCTGCCCAACTGCGACCCGGTGCACAAGATCAGCATCATCAGCCGGGGGATGGCGCTGGGCTGGACGATGAACCTGCCCGAGGAGGACAAGTACCTGGTCAGCAAGGCCGAGCTCACTGACCAGCTGGCCGGGATCCTCGGCGGCCGGGTCGCGGAGGAGATCCATCTCGGCGACACGAACATCACCACCGGCGCCTCGGACGACATCAGCAAGGCCACCAAGCTGGCCCGGCGGATGGTGACGGAGTGGGGGATGAGCGAGAAGCTGGGGCCGCTCGCCTTCGGCACGAAGGAGGAGCTCGTCTTCCTCGGCCGCGATCTCGGCGAGCAGCGGAACTACTCCGAGGAGGTGGCGGGCGAGATCGACCAGGAGGTCCACTCCCTGGTCGATAACGCGTACCTCACTGCCAAGAAGGTCCT
>DAHUZI010000060.1 GCA_027306595.1 Candidatus Dormiibacterota bacterium
GGCCCTTGACATCGACCTCGCCGAGGCGCAGCGCCTGCTCACCGCCGCCCAGGATCGACGAGCGGGGGTGGAGCGGGGGACGGGGGAGGGACGGGAGCTGGAGGTCCTGATCGAGCTGCTGATGCAGCGGGTCCGCACCGCGGAGCAGGCGCGTGCCCGTCCGCGGGGGTAGCCGCGACCGCATCGACCGATGAGTGAGTCGCGACCCGTCTCGGGCCGGGTGGTGGCGGCCTCGGATGCGCTCTTCCGACCGGTGCGCGCCGGCAGCGCCTTCGAGGAGGCGGTCGAGCGCCTGCTCCAGGCGATCAAGCTCGGGGTCGTCGTCCGTGGCGACCGCCTCCCCAGCGAGCGGGAGCTGGCCGGCCGTCTCGGCCTCAGCCGCGCCACCCTGCGCGAGGCGATCCGCACCCTCCAGGAGCTGGGCTTCGTCGAGTCCCGCCTGGGCCGCTACGGGGGGGCGTTCGTGGTCTACCCTCCCCGCCGCGGAGCCCGGGCCAGCCCGCGCCGGCGCCCGATCCCGCGCGCCGCGATCGAGGATGCCCTGGTCTTCCGCGAGGCCGTGGAGATCGGCGCGGCCGTGGCGGCGGCGCGGACCGGGCTCTCGGCCCGCGAGGCCTCGTACCTGCGGCAACGGCTGGCGGATGTCGAGCGGGCCCCGCTCGCCCGCTATCGGCAGGCCGATTCGCGGCTGCACCTGGCGGTGGCCGAGCTGGCCGGATCGACCTCCCTGCTGGCCGCGGTGGCCGACGCGCGCCTCCGCGTCAACGACCTCCTCGACGCCATCCCGCTGCTGCCGCCCAACCTGGTCCACGCCAACCGCCAGCACGCGGCCCTGGTCGACGCGGTCGTGGGCGGGGACGCCGACCGCGCCCGCCGGGTGCTGGAGGCCCACCTGCACGGGACCGCCGCGCTCCTGCGCGGGTTCCTCGGCTGAGCGGACGCGCCGGAGGCGCCCGTCCCGCCGCCGCGCCGCGGTCCGGTGCTTGACATCCAGGGCGGCGGCGTGCACCCTACCCATGGTCTGAATTTGCCCCATTGATCGCCACCCGGCCCCCGGGCGGAGGGCCGCGGGCTCTAGTGCGGGAGGACAGCTCATGTCGGAGTCGGGGGAGAGCCAGCCGATCGCGTCGGCGGCTGCGCAGGTGCCGGGCGCGGGCGGCGCCGCAGGGATGGACCAGGACCAGCGCCGGCTCCACGAGCTGGGCTACGCGCAGGAGCTCCGCCGCCGCTGGTCGGGGTTCTCCAACTTCGCCGTCTCCTTCACCATCATCTCGATCCTCTCCGGCTGCCTCACCCTCTACGGGTACGGCATGGCCACCGGCGGGCCGGTGGCCATGATCTGGGGCTGGCTCATCGTCGGGGTGCTGGTCATCGTGGTCGGGCTGGGGATGGCCGAGGTCTGCTCCAGCTTCCCCACCGCCGGTGGGCTCTACTACTGGGCCGCCAAGCTCTCGCCCCAGCACGGGCCGGCGTGGTCCTGGTTCACCGGCTGGTTCAACCTGGTCGGCCAGGTGGCGGTCACCGCCGGGATCGACTTCGGCTGCGCCCTCTTCCTCAACGCCTGGCTGGAGATCGTGTTCGGCTTCGCCGCCACCCCGGCCCACACCATGCTCCTGCTCGCCGGCATCCTCTTCGCTCACGGGCTGATGAACGCCTACGGGGCGCGCCTGGTCCGGCTGCTCTGCAACGTGAGCGTGTGGTGGCACATCCTGGGCGTGCTGGTGATCGTCGCGGTGCTGGCGTTCGTGCCCAAGCACCACCAGTCGGCGGGCTTCGTCTTCGGCCACCTCGCCAACTTCACCGGATGGGGGATCCTCCCCTACGTCTTCTTCCTCGGGCTGCTCAACGCCCAGTACACCTTCACCGGCTACGACGCCTCGGCCCACATGTCGGAGGAGACCCGCGGGGCCGCCCTGGCCGGTCCCCGGGGGATCGTGCGCTCGATCGTGGTCTCGCTGATCGCCGGCTGGATCCTCCTCCTCGGCGTCACCTTCGCGATCCAGCACTACCACAGCGAGCTGATCTCGCCGACCGGGGTGCCGCCGGCGCAGATCTTCATCGACGCGGTGGGGGTGAAGCTGGCGGTGTTCCTCCTGATCGTCGCCAACGTCGCCCAGTTCTACTGCGGGATGGCCTCGGTGACCGCCAACTCGCGCATGCTCTACGCCTTCTCCCGCGACGGGGCGGTGCCCTTCTCGCGCTTCTGGCACCACATCAACCCCCGCAGCCGCATCCCGACCCATGCGGTCTGGTTCGGGGCGGTGGGAGCGTTCGTGCTCTCGGTCCCCTACCTGGTCAGCTCGGTGGCCTACTTCGCGGTCACCTCGATCGCCACCATCGGCCTCTACGTCGCCTACGTCTCCCCGGTGTTCCTGCGGCTGCTCCGGGGCCGGAGCTTCGTTCCGGGGCCGTGGCATCTGGGGCGGTGGAGCCGGCCGATCGGGGTGATCGCCACCGTCTGGGGGGTCATCATCTTCTTCCTCTTCATGCTGCCCGAGGTCTCGCCGGTGACGGTGACCAGCTTCAACTACACGCCGGTGGTCTTCGCGGTCGTCCTCGGCGGCGCCACCCTGTGGTGGTTCGCGTCCGCCCGCCGGTGGTTCAAGGGGCCCAGGGTGCAGGGCTCGGCCGAGGAGCTGGCCCACATCGAGCGGGAGCTGGAGCTCCTGGCGTGACGGCGGACCGGCCCGGGACCTCGCTGGAACGGCTGCAGGCCGACGTCGCGGCCGGGCGGATCGACACCGTGGTGGTGGCGATGACCGACATGCAGGGCCGGCTCCAGGGCAAGCGGATCGCGGCCCCGTTCTTCCTGGAGGAGGTCGCCCGGCATGGGACGGAGGCCTGCAACTACCTGCTCGCCGTGGATGTGGAGATGGCCCCGGCGGCGGGCTATGCGATCGCCTCCTGGGAGGGCGGCTACGGCGACTTCGCGATCCGGCCGGACCTCCAGACCCTCCGGCCCCTGCCCTGGCAGCCGGGAACCGCCCTGGTCCTGGGGGACGTCGGCTGGCTGGACGGGTCGGTCGTGGCCCCGTCGCCCCGGCAGGTCCTCCGCCGCCAGCTGGCCCGACTGACGGAGCGGGGCTGGACCGCGATGGCCGGCACCGAGCTGGAGTTCCTGGTCTTCCGCGACTCCTATGAGGACGCCTGGCATCGCGGCTACTGCGACCTCACCCCGGCCAACCTCTACAACGTCGACTACTCGGTGCTGGGGACCGGTCGGCTGGAGCCGCTGCTGCGGCGGATCCGGCTGGAGATGGCGGGCGCCGGCCTCGCGGTGGAGTCGGTCAAGGGGGAGTGCAACCGCGGCCAGCACGAGATCGCCTTCCGCTACGACGAGGCGCTCCGCACCAGCGACAACCACGTGGTCTACAAGACCGGGGCCAAGGAGATCGCCGCCCAGGAGGGGTTCGCGCTCACCTTCATGGCCAAGTTCGACCAGCGGGAGGGCAACTCCTGCCACATCCACCTGAGCCTCCGCGACCGGGAGGGCCGGCCCGTCTTCTGCGACGACGCCGGCGCCTGGTCGCCGGTGTTCGAGCATTTCCTCGCCGGCCAGCTGGCGTGCCTGCCCGAGCTGACGCTGCTGCTGGCGCCCAACATCAACTCCTACAAGCGCTTCGTCGCCGGCAGCTTCGCCCCCACCGCGATCGCCTGGGGCCGGGACAATCGCACCTGCGCCCTCCGGGTCGTCGGCACCGGCCGCTCGCTGCGCTTCGAGCACCGCGTCCCCGGCGGTGACGTCAATCCCTACCTGGCCCTGGCCGCGCTGGTGGCGGCCGGCCTGCACGGGCTGGAGCGGGAGCTGCCGCTGGAGCCGGAGTTCCGGGGGAATGCCTACGCGTCCGCAAGGGAGCGCGTGCCCGCCACCCTGCGGGACTCGGTCCATCTCTTCCAGCAGAGCGGGGTGGCCCGGTCCGCGGTCGGCGACGATGTGGTCGACCACTATGTCAACATGGGCCGGGTCGAGCTGGCGGCCTTCGACGCCGCGGTGACCGACTGGGAGCGCACCCGGGGGTTCGAGAGGCTGTGAGGGGGGGGCTGCAGGTCGTCAACCCGGCCTCCGAGGCTGTGATCGCCGAGCTCGAGCTCGCCGCCCCGGAGGAGGTCGACCTGGCCATCGGGCGGGCGGCGGCGGCCTGGCCCGCCTGGCGGGAGGTGGCGCCCGGCGACCGCGCCCGCCTGCTGCGGCGGTTCGCCGAGGCGGTGGACCAGGACCGTGACCAGCTGGCCCGGCTGGAGGTCGACAACGCCGGTCACACCATCCGCAACGCCCGGGCCGAGGCCGGAAACGTCCGCGACGTCCTCCTCTACTACAGCGCCGCGCCGGAGCGCCTCCTCGGCCACCAGATCCCGGTGGGGGGCGGGGTGGACCTCACCTTCCGGGAGCCGCTCGGGGTGGTCGGCGTGATCGTGCCCTGGAACTTCCCGATGGCGATCGCCGGGTGGGGGATGGCCCCGGCCCTGGCCGCGGGCAACACCGTGGTCCTGAAGCCCGCCGGGCTCACCCCCCTCACCGCGCTCCGCCTGGGCGAGCTTGCCCGGGTCGCGGGCCTGCCGGCGGGCACCCTCGAGGTGGTGGTCGGGACCGGGGCGGAGGCCGGCTGGCGGCTGGTCACGCATCCCGCGGTCCGCAAGATCTGCTTCACGGGGTCGACCGAGGTCGGCAAGCGGGTGATGGCCGGCTGCGCCGAGCAGGTGAAGCGGGTGACCCTGGAGCTGGGCGGCAAGAGCGCCAACATCGTCTTCGCCGACGCCGACGTCGAGGGGGCCGCGGCGGCGGCCCCGTCCGCGGTCTTCGACAACGCCGGTCAGGACTGCTGCGCACGGTCGCGGATCCTGGTGCAGGCGTCGGTCTTCGAGCGCTTCATGGCCGGCCTGGAGCCGGCGGTGCGACGGATCCGGGTGGGGGACCCGGGCCAGGAGGCGACCGAGATGGGCCCGCTCATCAGCGCCGCCCACCGGGCCCGGGTCGCCGCCTACCTCGGTGCCGGGACGCCGGTGGCTTTCCGGGGCGCGGCGCCCGAGGGTCCGGGGTTCTGGCTGCCGCCCACGGTGCTCGCCCCGGTGGCCCCCGACGCCCCCGCGTTCCAGGAGGAGATCTTCGGACCGGTGGTGACGGTGGTCCCGTTCCGCGACGAGGCCGACGCGGTCCGGATCGCCAACGACACCCCCTACGGCCTGTCCGGCTCGATCTGGACGCGGGACATCGGGCGCGCCCTCCGGGTGGCCCGGGCGGTGCAGAGCGGGAACCTCTCGGTGAACTCCAACAGCTCGGTCCGGTACTGGACCCCGTTCGGCGGTTTCAAGCAGTCGGGGATCGGCCGCGAGCTCGGCCCGGACGCGCTGGAGGCGTTCACCGACGTGAAGAACGTCTTCATCGCGACCGACGGGTGACCACGGGGGGCCGGCTGGCCGGCAAGGTGGCGGTGATCACCGGCGCCGCCAGTGGGATCGGGCGTGCCAGCGCCGTCCGATTCGCCGCCGAGGGGGCCCGGGTGGTCTGCGCCGACATCGCCGACGACGAGGGCCGCGACCTGGCGGCCGCCGTCGACGGGCTCTTCGTGCACGCCGACGTGACCCGGCCGGAGGAGGTGCGCGCGATGTACGAGTCGGCCGTGCGGGCCTGCGGCGGGATCGACATCTGCTTCAACAACGCCGGGATCTCGCCGCCCGAGGACGGATCCGTCCTGGAGGTCGACCTGGACACCTGGCGCCGGGTCCAGGACGCCAACCTCACCAGCGTCTACCTCTGCTGCCAGCACGGGATCCCGCACCTGCTCGCCCGCGGCGGCGGCGCCGTGGTCAATACCGCGTCCTTCGTCGCGATGCTGGGGTCCGCCACCAGCCAGGCCGCCTACACCGCCTCCAAGGGGGGGGTGCTCGCCCTCTCCCGGGAGCTGGGGGTGCAGTTCGCGCGCCAGGGGGTCCGGGTCAACGCGCTCTGCCCCGGCCCTGTCGACACGCCGCTCCTGCAGGGGCTGTTCGCGGCTGACCCGGAGCGGGCCGCACGCCGGCTGGTGCACGTGCCGATGGGCCGCTTCGGGCGGCCCGAGGAGATCGCTGCCGCCGCCCTGTTCTTGGCCTCGGACGATGCCTCGTTCATCACCGCCGCCACCTTCCTCGTTGACGGGGGGCTCCACGCCGCCTACGTGACCCCGCTCTGAGCCGGCGGCGCCGACCGCCTCGTGCACATGCGGCGCCCGTCCGTAGGGAACACACTTATGGTATAGTGGGCGCCGATGCGGGCCGTGATCCGGGCTGATGCCGGCTCCATCGGGCCTGCGCTGGCCCGAGCCCGGCGCGGCGCTGGGCTCACCCAGGCGGAGCTGGCGACGCGGATCGGGACCACCCAGGCGGCTATCACCCGGCTCGAGAGGGGCCGGTTCCTTCCCTCGGTGCGGACCCTGCGCCGGATCGCCGCCGCCCTCGACCTCACGTTCGCCATTGGTGGCACGGGCGGCCATGAGGCGCGTTCAGGGCCGCGATCGGCCCCCACGCTGGACGAGGTGCGTACCCACCGCGACGAGATCGTGGCGATCGCGGCGGCGGAGGGTGCGGACGATGTCCGCGTGTTTGGCTCGGTGGCACGCGGCGATGCCGGGCCTGAGAGCGATGTCGACTTTCTCGTCGTCCTGGGGCCGGAGTGCTCCCTACTGAACCTGAGTG
>DAHUZI010000061.1 GCA_027306595.1 Candidatus Dormiibacterota bacterium
TTGGGTCACCGGCCAGCTCGGCGGCCCGCTGGAGGATCGCCGCGGGCGCGCGCGCCAGCCGCGGCCGGGCCGGCGCCGGGGCGACCGGCGGCGCGAGGGTGTCCTGTCCGTCCCGCGGAGGCCACCCCTTCGTCACGGTGACCGCAGGTGGCTTCCCGGGACGGACACCCGGCCTTCGAGTGACGGACGGGGCCGGCTTGGGGTCCGGTGGCGGCGGGGCCGGCGGCATTGCCCGCGCGGCCCGAAGCGCCGCCGCCCGGCGGCGAGCCTCCTGGGCGCGGAGCTGGGCGCCGAGGTCGGCGGCGGTGGTCACCGGGTCTCCGACCGGGCGGCACGCTCCACCCGGTCCAGTTCCGCGCTCACGGCCGCGCAGTAGGCGCCGACGCCGGCCGGCCAGCTCGGCGGGTCGGTGGCGGCGCACCCGGCCGCCAGCTCGGGAAGATAGCCCTGCCAGCTCGGGCCGGGGATCGGCGGGCGGGGGTGGGGGAGCCGGACCAGCGCCGCGCACCGAGCGGCCAGCGCCGCCTCGGCATCCACGAGCTGGCGGAGCACTGGCGCGGCGGCGGCGACCTCCGCTGCGAGGGTCGGCGCCACCGTGCCGTCGAGCGTCACCGCGTCGGGTGCAGGCCCCGGACGCAGGCCGACGCCCAGGGCGCGCAGACGATGGAGGACCGCCAGCACCCGGGCGGGGTCGGGGCCGGGATCGCCGCGGAGGGCGACCGCGCGGGTCACCGCCACTCCCCCAGCACCGCGCAGGGCAGGCACCAGCTCCACTCGCCCATGGGCCGATCGCGGTCCCGGCGGTGGCAGACTCGGCATGAGCCGTCGGCGTCCGGGTCGGCGATCTGGGCCGCCGCCGCCCACCACCGGGCGGGGAGGTGGCGCAGGGAGGGGGGGGAGCGCCGGCCCGGCCGCCGCCTCGGCGTCGAGCGCGGCTAGCACGGCGGCCTTGGCGCTGAGGAGCTGGCGCGCAAGCGCCCCAACCGACGACGGGCCCCGGATCACCAGCCGGTTGCCGTCGCGCCGGAGGGTCAGGCCAGCGTCCCGAGCCGAGCGGAGAAGAGGAGTGGCTCTAGTCATGCCGACCACTCCCCACCCGCGTCGGGCGTTTGGTCGTTTCCGTCGTTTCGGTCGTACGCCGACGGAGGATCGGTTGTGGTTTGGTCGTTTCCGTCGTCAGAGAGATCAGCCTCACCGAGCGTTTGGTCGTTTCTGTCGTTTTGGTCGTAGGTCTGGGGAGAGTCGGTTGTGACACCGTCAGCCTCGTCTCCCTGGTACGACCGAAACGACATACACGACCAAAATCGGGGGAAGTCCTGTGTTCGGTCGTTTCGGTCGTTGCCGCCGGTCGCTACCCACCGCTCGGGCGGACGACCCGGCCCCGAGGGCGCGCCCTCGACCTTCTGCGCGAGGCCCGTGACCAGGAGCAGTCCCAGGGCCCGCTCGACCTCGCCAGCCCGAAGGTTGCGGCCGAAGAGGTCACGAATCTCGGTCCGGGTGAGGCCGGCCGGGGCGGACCGGAGCCCCTGGAGGAGCTGATCCGCGACAGGATCGCCGAGCCGGTCGCCGAAGATGTAGACCGTCGAGTCGCAGGAGTAGCGCCAGACTTCCCCCGCTGCCGCGAGGTGCTGCCAACCGATCCGGGTCGCTCCGTCGTCGAGAAGAGCGACGACCAGAGCGATGCGCATGACGATCGCCGGGCCGCGAGCCTGGAGGGCGCCCAAGAGTCCCGGGGGCGGCGTTGTGAGCGGTCCGTACATCTCATGCCACAAGCGCCGGGCCTCGACGTCCCGTGTCAGCTCGCCGCGGCCCTTTGCGATCGCGATCGCCTGCCCGAGACGGGCGGTCAGCGGCCAGATGGCCGCGTCCGGCAGCCGTTCGCCGTCGGGGAGGAGTCGCGCCCGGCGGACCAAGACGAAGAGGCTGCGGTTCGCGAAGCCCGATGCGATCACGTCGTCATCGAGGTGCCGGACCAGGTTCTCCGGGGTGATGTGCCCGATCGTCGAGATATGCGCACCGGTCGCGAAAGCGGGGGTATTCTTGTTCGCGAGGCGCAGTGTGCCCGAGTCGAACGCCTGGCTGAGGACGTACGGCAGGATGTTGCCGTCCCGGCGCGCAACCCGGAGCACCCGCGCGTATTCGGTCTCGACGAATAGCGCCCGTTTTTCGTCGGTCCCCTGGTCCACCACGACGACATGGGACTTGCCCGTTTTCTTGTCCTCTTCCTCGCGTTCAATCTTGTCACGCACCTGCCAGATGACGCCCTCGCCACTCGACAGCCCCGACGCGAGAGATTGATCCAGCCACCCAGCGTCCTCGTGCGCGGAGCTGGAACCCAGGGCGAGTCGAAAGCACCGAAGCGCGTGATCCTTCGCGGTTCCCTTGCGTCCGAGGCTCGTGTCCCCAACGAGGATGACATTGAGGTTGGCGGCCTGCGGGGTGGCCTCGATCATGAAATGCGGCCCGTGGCCGATCGCGTTGCCCGCGGCGACCACGAGCTGCATCAGGATCCCGGCCGGGTCCGCCTCGGTGGTCGGTGCAATCCGGTGGGTGAGGTCACCGAGGATGCCGTAGTAGGCCGGGTCCCCGAGCGGTGCGGGCCATTGGCGTGCGGCGGGCCGTGACTCAGGTTCGGGCTCCGGCGGCGCGTTCCGCACGGCATCCACCCCCGCGGCGGCCCAGTCCGGCTGCGCGGCGGTCATGCCGCACCCGTCGTGCAGGGCACGAAGACCTGCGCCCGCACCCCGCGCGCCCGCACCCGCGCCGCGAGCGCCGCCGCTGCGGCACGGCCGGCGGGGTCGGGGTCGGGGTCGGCGAAAACCTGGAGCAGGACGAGCCCGTCCGGCAGCACCAGCGCCGCCAGCCCGCCGGCCGATCCGGCGGCCCAGGCGGCCACGCCGCGCCCCTCCATGACCGCGAGCGCGGTCTCCAGACCTTCCGCCACCGCGAGCACCCCATCGGTCGGCTGGGCGAGGTGCAGCGCCGCGCCGCGGGTCCGGCCGAGCATCTTCTTCGGCGAGCCAAACTGGGCCTTCCCCGGTCCGTTCGGGTCGAGGAAGGTCCGGAGAATGCCGGTCACCTCGCCCCTGGGCGTCACGAACCGGCCCAGCATCGCTGGGCAAAATCGCCGCGGCGCACCGGGCTCGACGTAGAGGCAGGCAGGATGAAGCCGTAGCGCGGGGGGCACGGCGCCGGTCAGCCCGCGATGGCGAAGGTACGCGCGGAGCCGCGGGTGGTCCGGCTCGGCCTCCCGCCAAAGGTGCGCGACCAGCTCCAGCGTCGCCGCCGGGTCCGGCGCCGGCCGGGGCGGGGCGGCGGGCGGCGGCGTCCAGGACGCGCCGCCGAGGCGGTCGCGGATCGCGGCCACGACCGCGGGCCGGGGGCAGCCGACGAAGCAGGTGATGAGGATGGCCCGGTCGCCCGGCCGGATGGAGAGGGACGGTCGGCGGTCGCCGTGCCCCTGACCGTGGGCCAGGACCGGGCAGTGGACGAGCCCGGTCCCCTGCCGCGCCGAGGCGGCGCATGGGCAGCCCGGTCGGCCGCACGTGAGGACGGCGAAGACCGCGGCGGCGGGCGCCGGGGCGCTAGAGTGGAGGGGCGGGGCGGCCATGGTGGTGGCCTCCCGTGGGCACCCCCTGGGCCGGCCGGGCCGCGGGGGTGCTGTCGTCTCCGGGCGGCGGGCCGGGCGGCGCGATGAGCCGGTCGAGATCGCGCAGCGCCACGACGGGCGCCGCCGCCAGCGCGTCGGCGAGGCGGCGAAAGGTCGGTCCGCTGACCGGCCGACCCCGGGCCGCCGAGCTGACGACCGACTCCGATAGGCCCGCGACCACGGCCAGGTCTTGCTGCCGCCATCCGCGCTCGGCGAGGTGGCGCTGGAACGCCGCGGGGTCGAGACAGACGGCCATACACCCGACCGTACGCTGCCCCCATCCCGCGGCCGTGCAGCGGATTTGGTGAGTTGTAAGCGGCGGGGCCTGAGCCCGCCTACAGCACCCCCCGCTGCCGCGCCACCGCCATCAGCCCCTCGACCACAAGCATCAGCGCGGCCAGCTCGGGGGTCTCCCGCAGCGGCGCGGGCGTGAGGTCGTAGGGCGTGCCCGCGCGACCCCTCACCCCGTCGCGCAGCCGGCGGGCGTCCGGCTCGGTCAGCAGGGCGAACAGGCCAGCGCACGCCTCCGGTGCGGGCAGCAGGCGCAGGGCCAGCTCCGCGCGCTCGACGCCGACGGACGCGGGCAGGCCGCGGCGGCGCGCCTCCGCCAGCAGGTCGAACCGCCCGTCCGCGTCACTTCGCATCCGCCCCGTGGCGAAGCTGTCGAGGGCCGCGGCGGCGGCCTGCTCCCGCGTCGTGTCATCGGGCAGCCGCCGGCCCCGGAACGGGTCCACGATGACCCGGTGCGCCTGCCCCCAGAACGCCGCCAGGCCCGGCTCCGCGCGCTCTCGCTGGGCCAGCGTCATCCCGCGGACCGCCGCGCCGGCCGCGGCGAGTCCCCCCAGCTCTACCAACCGGTCCGCGCGCCACTGTGCCCACCCGTCGGGCAGCAGGTCCTCCCACCAGAGCCAGTGCCGCAGGCGCCGCAGGTCGCGGGTCACCCGCCGCGCCTCTCCCAGCGCGGCGACCTGGGTCAGCGCGAGCGGCGGCCGGGTGAAGGTCGCGCCCTGGCGAAGGCCGTGGCCGTGCCGGGTGGACGGGGCAATGAGGCCGGCCGCGGTGTACCGCTGGAGCATGCCGGGGCTCACGCCGAGCGCCAGGGATCGGTCCAGTACCGTGGCGTTAGCGACGAACTCGGTCACCCCGACCGAGCGGGCGTGCCGGTGAGGATCGCCTCCATGGCCGACGCGACGAGCGCCCCGCCCCCGGGGGTGACTCCCGTGTAGACGGCGAGCGTCGTCGTGATGTTGGCGTGGCCGAGCGCAGCCTGTACGTCTCGGGGTTGGACGCCCGCGCCGCTGAGCAACGTCGCGGCCGTGTGGCGCAGATCGTGAAAGCGCAAGCCCGGCAGGCCCAGCTCCCGGCACCGGAGTTGGAGCTTATGCGTCACCACAGTCCCGTCTCGCGGCTCGCCCAGCGTCGTGGTGAAGATGAGATCGCGAGCGTTCGCCCACCGCGGGCCGGTGCGGAGCTGGTCCCCGGCCTGGGCCGCGCGCTGGCGCGCCAACGCCTCCGCCGCGACCGGCGGGACGCCCACCACGCGGCGCGAGCGGGCCGTCTTCGTTTCGACGAGGGTGAGCTGTCCCTCGACGCGGTGCAGCGCGTGGCGGATGCGGAGCGTGCGGGTCGCCTCGTCGTAGTCCGCCCAGGACAAGCCCAGCAGCTCGCCCTGGCGGGCGCCCGTCGCGAGCGCGACGATCCAGAGCGCGCCGTCACGCTCGGCCTCGGCCGCCTCCACGAGTTCTCGTGCCTGGTCCGGGGTGAGCGTGACGCGCTCGACGTGGGGCACCCGGGGCGGGTCCGCCAATGCCGCGACGTTCCGGTGAACCACGCCCTCGCGCAGGGCCGCATTGAGCATCGTCCGCAGGACCGCGCGAACGTGATGGACGGTCCGGGGGGCCAGGCCCGCGGCTCGCTTCGCGGCCAGGAGGTCGTTCACCGCCGCGATGTCGAGCCGCGCGAGGGGGACGTGGCCCAGGGTCGGCACCACGTGGAGCCGTAGCAGCTCCGCGTAGCGGCGGGCGGTCCACGGGCGGAGGCCGCTGGCCCGTGTCGTCAGCCACCGGTCGGCGTAGGCGGCGACCGTCGGCCCCCGCCCCCGGCGGGTGGCGACCAGGCCGAGGTTCCGGTCCTGCAGCAACTCGACCAGGCGGTCCTCGACCTCCCGGCGCGTCCTGCCATAAACATGGCGGCGGACGAGGCGCCCGTCAGCGTCGCGGATCGAGTACCGGCCCTCCCAGCGGCCGTCGGATCGCCGGCCGACCGAGCCCATCCCGTTCGCCCGCTTGCCGGCCATCGGCCCTCCCGCCTCGGCGGTTGGTGTCAGCAGCGCTCACACAAACCGCTGGTCCTGCCGGGGTCATCTGACGCCAACCCTGACGCCAACCCGGCTGCGCCCCAGTCTACGCCGGTGCGGGGCGGTGCGCGCGAGTCACCCGAAATTGATCTCAGCCGAGGCAGCCGAAGCCCTGGGTCGAGCAGCCGAAGTCGCCCTCTGGCGGTTTCGTAAACCGCAGGTCAGGGGTTCGAGCCCCCTCGTCGGCTCCACTCCTGATCTCAAATCCGTACCGCTGGGGACCGCTGAGTACCACCGGATACCGCCCCGAAAGTGGTAGTGAAAGTGGTAATCAGTGACGGTGTCGTAACCGTCAGGAGTGCCCGCGACCGGCGGTCGGCTGAGATACCGGAGTCCCGTTGGGCAGCGGCGACGGGCCTGACCCCAAGAGCCGCCCAGGAGGCCGGAGACTCGGACTCTAATCCCTATGTGTCAACCTTGGGTGAGAGAAGCATGTCCCGGTAATTACCCACTGCAGGGCGGAGCCGAAGGACACCCAGGATGACAGTGATGACCACAGCGACGCGCGGAGCGGTGGGTGGGCTGGAGGCCCGTGAAGCCGTG
>DAHUZI010000062.1 GCA_027306595.1 Candidatus Dormiibacterota bacterium
GCCCGCGCCGCGGCGCGGCGCAGGCTCCAAGCCGGCCGCCGATCGCCCCGAGCGGTGCCCCTGGCGACCCCCACGGCGACCGTGGCCTCGACTCCGACTCCGACCTCGATGCCCATGCCGACCGCCGAGCCGAGCCCGAGGGCGACGGCCACGCCGAGGGCGACCGCCACCCCGAGCGCGACCGTCAGCCCGCCACCGGGCGCTCCCATCCCCGGCGCCGCCCCGACCCCGATCCCGACCCCGATCGCCGCCGGGAGCTTCACGATCCGGACCGACCTCACCCAGCCGAGCGGGATCACTCGATCGCAGCTGGCGGCCTTCCTGTCCGGCACGCCGCTCGCGAGCGACGCCCCAGCCTTCCTCGCCGCCGAGCGCTCCGACCACGTGAGCGCGCTATTCCTCACCGCCGAGGCGATCCTGGAGAGCGGGTTCGGCACCTCGACGATCTACCGTCGCAAGCACAACCTGTATGGCTGGGGGGCCGACGCCGCGCACCCCCTCCGCGACGCATGGAGCTTCCCCAGCGCCGCCGCCTGCATCGCCTACGTCGCCTGGGCGATCGCGGTGCAGTACCTCACGCCCCCCGGCTCGCGGGTTCCCCCCTACGGGGCGCCCCCGGGGGCAGCCCCGTCGGTCGCGACCGGTGGCGACTTCCACGGGCCCACCCTCCTCGGGGTCAGCATCGACTACGCGGGCAGCCAGGCCTGGGCGGCGAGCGTCGCCGCCCTCGCCGACGAGATCCAGCGGAGCGCGGCCGCGGCGGGGTGAGGGCGCGGCGCGGTCGCAAGCGGAAGGGGGGCGATCGCGCCCACGGGTTGGTATGCTCGGCTCCGCGTCGCGGTGGGGCCCCGCCCCGTTCGTCTAGTGGCCCAGGACACCGCCCTCTCAAGGCGGAGATCAGCGGTTCGAATCCGCTACGGGGTACCAGGCGCAGTCCGGGCCGGGCGAATCCTCGGAGGCCCATGGCCGAATCCCGTCCGTCCCGTCCCGCTCCGTTGGTGCCGATGGCCGCCCACGGCCACCAGATCCAGGGCCACCAGGTGGTGCTGCCGCCCGAGCCGGAGGCGGCCGAGGCTGCGCTGGCTGCCGCTCTCGCCACGACCGCCCCCGATGGTCGCCGGGCCGCCCTTCTCGGCTGCTGCGCCGCCGTCCCCGCTCACCTGGATGCCTGGGCCCGGCTGGGACAGGCGCTGTACGCCGAGGGGGACGCCGTCCTCGCCTATGCCTGCGCCCGTGCCGGATACCACCGCGGGCTGGATCGGCTCCGCCGCCACGGCTGGGGCGGAACCGGGCAGGTGCTCTGGGCGGCCCCGTCCAACCGCGGATTCCTACGCGCCCTCCACCTTCTCATGGCCGCGGCCGCGGCGCTGGGGGAGATGGATGAGGCGGAGCGCTGCCGGGCCTTCCTGCTCGACCTCGACCCCGACGACGGCATCGGCCTGCGGAGCCAGCCGCCGCTCGCGGCTGGCGACCGACTCGCCGCGCCCGACCTTCCCTAGCCCTCGCGGCCGGTCCCCGGCCCGCCCACCGCGCCGCGCCCCGGTCACCGGCGGCGTCCCGGCGGACGGTGACCGGGCCCGCCGCCCCAGGCGTCGTCAGCGGGCGGCGCGCCCAGCTTGCTGCCCGGGGGTGCCGCCGTCGGCCGGCGCGGAGGCGGGTGGGCGGGGGGCTTGGTCACCGAGGGGTCGGTCCCGGTGGCCCTGCGGGGGTGCTCCGCGGAAGCCGGCCGCATTGCGGTGCCCGCCGCCGCCGAACCGGACCGCGATCGCGCTGACGTCGAGACCATCTGGGGTCGAGCGCAGCGACCAGCGGCCGAGGCCATCCCCGCCCTGCCACCAGACCGCCGCGAACGGCTTCCCCTGCGCGAGCCGGTCGCCGATCTCGCTCTGGAGGATGGGGCTGTTCACGACCGGCACCGTGACCCCGGCGATCTCCATGGGCTGGGCGCGCGCGGCGATCCGATCCACCAGCTGGCGCTGGAAGCGTAGGAGGATCGCGCCCTCGGCCTGGAGCCGATCGATCTCCAGCGCGTCCCAGCCGGCGAAGTCGTACGGGTAGGCGCTGAGCGCGGCCGACACCTCAGCGCTGCCGGGCAGGCGATTGCGCCACAGGTCACGGTCCTGAACGTACGCCAGGAGCGGGGGCACGGCCGTCCGGTGGAGGTGCTCCCAGGCCATGACGGCCCCGCTTCGGTCCATGTCGAAGGTGCAGCAGGCGAGGTCGGCGAGCTCGGCCGCCGCGCTGCGATGGTGATCGAGGACGCGAAGGTCCTCGGCCTCGTCGCAGAGCGCCTCGGTGACCGCGCGGGGGAAGGCGAAATCGACGACGAGGACCCGGCGTCCGATGACCGCCGGCGGCGTGTCGCCGTGGCTCACCGGGCGGTAGTCGGCGTCGGCGCCCCACCGTTTCCAGGCGGCGAAGGCGGCGCCGAACCCGTCGGGGCAGTCGCCGTGGTAGAGGACCAGCGGGCGGCCGCCGTCCGCGCCGCCGCCAGACGGCCGTTTGATCGGGTCAGCCATAGATGAAGCCCTCGACATCCTGGAGCGTGTTCACCTGGCGGGTGTCGACCAGGCCCGGGATGTCGTAGTAGTTGCTCTCCTCGACGGTGAACGACGACGGACCCTGGACGGCGATCACGTAGGCGACGTGGCCGTACAGGGGGTCGTACGGGTATGCGGCTCCCCACACGACGATGGCGCCCACCTGCGGCACCGATCCGGTCGAATAGCCCATCGCCTGCGCCTCGCTCAGCCACTGGTAGGCGTTGCCGTACCAGGGTACGTAGCGCCGGGTCGCCACGTACCAGGTGCACTGGCCCCAGGGGAAGTGGTCGGGGAAGTTGCCGCCGACCGTTGGGACGACCGGCGTCGGGGTGCCGGCCGTGCTGGCGGGGGTGGTGTTGGCGGCGGCCGCCTGCGCGGCCGCCTGCGCGGCCGCCTGGGCC
>DAHUZI010000063.1 GCA_027306595.1 Candidatus Dormiibacterota bacterium
CGGCGGCGCGCCCAGGGGGGCGGCGGCTGGCGCCCGGGTCCCGCGGGGGGGCGGCGGGACGGGCGGGGGGCATCGCCCCTCGACCGTAGGTCGCGGGCCGGGCCGGGGCCAGCGGGATTCCACGGACACCGCCGGTGGGTCGCCCAGACCCCGCAGCTCAGCGGCGGCGCGCGCCTCCGGGCCGAAGCCAGCGCCGCCAGGGGGTGGGCTCCAGCCAGCGGTCCACCTGCGCGGCCGGGACCACCCGGCGAGCGCGGATCCGGCGCCGGGCCACCACCGCCGCCGGGAGGTGGCGGAGGAGGAGGCCGACCGCCAGCCACACCGCGGGCCGCCGCGCCCCCGCTGCCCAGCGCAGGGCGGTGAAGGCGCAGATGGCGGGGAGGTCGCGGCCGAGGACGGCCGCGCCGTCCGCGTTGCGGACGAGGAGGAGGAGCCGGTTGGCGAGGACGCGCCGCTCGATCGCGACCGAGCGCCACCCCCCGCTGCCGCCGCGGTGATGGACCGCGGTGGCCCGGGGCTCGTACCAGGCCTCCCAGCCCCGCCAGCGGGCGCGCCAGTCGAGGTCGACGTCCTCCAGGTACGCGAAGAAGGCGGCGCAGAGGACCTCGCCGCCCACCTGGGCATCCTGGAGCATCGCCCGCCGGTACACGGCGGCCGCCGCCGAGACCCCGAAGACCTCGGCGGCCACCGGCCGGCGGCCGTCGTCGGGCTCCCCGGCCCCGAGGTTGTACGCCCAGCCGCAGCGGGTGATCCCGTGGCCGCAGGTGTCGAGGACGGCCGGCGCCCCCGGCGGGGCCGGCCGGCGGATCCGGCCGGTCACGCTGCCCGCCTGGGGGCGGGCCCGGAGCCGGGCCACCGCCCAGGCGAGGAAGGGGGGGTCGAGCTCGGCGTCGACATTGCAGAGGCAGACGAACTCGCCCCGGCTCTTCGCGATCCCCTGGTTGACGGCGCGGGCGAACCCGGAGTTGGTGCGGTTGCGAAGGCAGCGCACCCCCCCTTGCCTCGCCCACCACGCCCCCGACCCGTCCGTCGACCCGTTGTCCACGACGAGGATCTCGACCGCTAGGTGGGTCTGGGCCCGCAGTGCGGCGAGACAGGCGGACGCGTGGGCGGCGCCGTTCCAGTTGGCGAGGACGACCGAGACCAGGCCGGGGACGCCCGGCCCGGCCGGGAGGGGCGGGCGCCTCATGGACTCACCCGGGGGTCGCGGCGCACCCAGTTCCACACCAGGAGCGCAGCCAGCCGGCCGCCGATCCCCAGGGCGACGGCCGGGGCCCAGAGCAGCCCCCAGCCGCTGGCGTAGTGCTGCCGGTAGAAGCGCCACATCGCGCCGTGGAAGTGCCAGAGCATGGGCGCCACCCGCTGCCGGCTGCTGCGTCCCTTGTGGTGGAGGACGCGGGCCCGGGGCTCGTACCAGACCGTGTAGCCGGCGGCCCGGAGCCGCCAGCAGAGGTCGAGGTCCTCCCCGTACATGAAGTAGGCGGGGTCGAAGCCCTGCACCCGTTCGAACGCCGTCCGCCGGACCAAAAGGCAGGCGCCGCTGCCGCTGTCGATCAGACCGGCCCGATCGACCGGCAGGTCGGTCCGGTTGTAGGCGGCGAGCCGGGGATGGCGGGGGAAGAGCCGGCTGAGGCCGCTGAGCCGGAAGAACGCGATGGTGGGGCTGGGGAAGGTGCGTCGGCAGGCGCGGTCGAGCCCGCCGCCGGGGCGATCGATCCTGGGGGAGATCGCGCCCCGCGAGGGGTCGGCATCGAGGGCGGCGACGAGCGCCGCCAGCGCGCCCGGGCGCAGCTCGGCGTCCGGGTTGAGGAAGAGGAGGGCCCAGACCTCCGCCGGGGCCGCGGCGGCGCCCCGGTTGGCGGCGCGCCCGAAGCCGCCATTGACTCGGCACTCGAGACGGGTCGCCCCGGGGGCGGCCGCCCGGACCGCCTCGAGGGTCCCGTCCTGCGAGGCGTTGTCCACGACCGTGAGCCGGGCCGGCGGCACCCCCTCGTCAAGGCAGGACCGGAGCGCCGCGCCCACCTCCTGGCTGGAGCGGTGGGTGACGATGACCACCGCCACCTCGGACGGGGTCACGGCGCCTCGGCGCCCCCCCGGGCGAGCGCGTCCACCACCGCCCCCAGCCGCTCGGCCTCAAGGTAGGCGGCAAGCCCCCGCTCCCAGGCCGGCAGCGGCGGCTCGCCCAGCTGGCGCCAGGCCGCGTCGTCGAGGACCGATCGCTGCGGCCTGGGGGCGGGGGCGCCGAAGGCGCTGGCCGTGGTCGGCACCACCGGGACCCCGAGCGCGGCCGCCTCGACGATGGCGCGGGCGAAGTCGTACCAGCTCGTCTCGCCCTGGTTCGTGAGGTGGTAGACGCCGAAGGCCCCGGTCTCGATGAGGCGGGCGAGCGCCGGGGCGAGGTGGCCGGTCCAGGTCGGGCTCCCCTGCTGGTCCTCGACCACGGTGAGCCGCCCGTCCCGGCGCGCCAGCCGGCACATGGCGAGGACGAAGTTCGGCCCCTGCTCCCCGTACAGCCAGGCGGTGCGCACCAGGTAGGCGCGGGCCCGGCCATGGAGGACCTCGAGCTCGCCCGCCCGCTTGCTCTCGGCGTACACGCCCCGGGGCTGGGGCCGGTCCCACTCCCGCCAGCGGTGGTCGGGGCGGGGCGGCGTCCCGCCGAAGACGAAGTCGGTGCTCACATGGCAGAGGGCGACGTCGGCCGCGGCGCAGGCGACGCCGAGGGTGCGCACGGCCAGCTGGTTGGCCCTGTAGGCGGCGTCGGGCTCGGCCTCGGCCTGGTCCACCCGGGTGTAGGCGGCGCAGTTGACGACGACCTCTGGGCGCTCGGTCGCCAGGACGGCCCCAACCGCCTCGCGGTCGGCGCAGTCGAGGGCGGCGCGAGGCCTGGCGATCGGGACGTGTCCGCGGGCGGCCAGGGCCGGCAGCAGGGCGCGGCCGAGCTGGCCCCGCGCGCCGGTGACGAGGACCCGCACCGTCAGGGGACGGGGCCGGCGCCCGCCAGGGGGCGGTAGTTGCGCCGGTAGAAGTCCCAGAAGGCCCCCGACTTGATCGGCTCCCACCAGTCGCGACGCTCCTGGTACCAGCGAACGGTCTCCTCGAGGCCGCTGGCGAGGGTGCGGGTCGGCGACCAGCCCATCTGCCGCATCCGGGTGGTGTCGAGGGCGTACCGGAGGTCGTGGCCGGGACGGTCCTTCACATGGGTGACGAGGGCGGGGTCGCTGCCGGTGAGCTCGACGACGGAGCGAGCCACGGTCTGACCGTCGATGGGCGCATCGCCCTGGCCGATGTTGTAGGCGGCGCCGATCGCGCCCCGGGCGAGGACCATGGCGATGCCGCGGGCGTGGTCGTCGACGTAGAGGTAGTCGCGCACCGCCGTGCCCCGGCCGTAGAGGGGCAGGGCGCGCCCCTCCAGGGCGTTGGTGATGAACAGGGGGATGATCTTCTCGGGGTACTGGTAGGGCCCGTAGGTATTGGAGCCGCGGGTGACGATCACCGGGACCCCGTAGGTGGCGTGGTAGGCGCGGCACTGCATCTCGCCCCCCGCCTTGCTGGCGGCATAGGGCGAGCGCGGGCGGAGAGGGTCGTCCTCGGTCGACAGGCGCGGGGCCTCCACGTCGCCGTACACCTCGTCGGTCGAGACCTGGAGAAAGCGGCCGTGGCCGTGCCGGCGGGCGGCCTCGAGGAGGACGTAGGTGCCGAAGACGTCGGTCTGGATGAACTGGCCGGGGTCGAGGATCGAGCGGTCGACGTGGCTCTCGGCGGCGAAGTTGACGATGCAGTCGACCTCGGCGACGGCCGCCTCGACCGCGGCCGGGTCGCAGATGTTCCCGTGCATGAAGCGGTAGCGGGGGTGGTCCGCCACCTCGGCGAGGTTGGCGAGGTTGCCCGCGTAGGTGAGGGCGTCAAGGACGATGACCTGAGGCGGGTCGGGCAGACCGAGCAGAAGGCGCACGAACGCCGAGCCGATGAATCCCGCGCCACCGGTGACCAGGATCCGCAGCGGCAGCCCCTGCGCCCAGCTCTCGCCGGCACCGAGCCCCGGGGATCCAGCCGGCTCCGCCACGTCAGATGTTCTCGATGGTCCAGTCGAAGCCGATCCGGGGGTCGCGCCAGCTGATCCGCCCCTCGTCGGGGCTGGCGGCGTCGTACGGCTCGGTGACGTAGTAGCAGAGGATCGCGTCGGTGAGCCCCAGGACCTGGTAGCCGTGGGCGACCAGGGGGGGGATGGCGATGACCTTGGGGGCGTGGGTGCCGCAGATCAGCACCTGCACCCGGCCCTCGGTCGGCGACCCCTCCCGCAGGTCGACCAGGACCACCCGGACGCTGCCCTGGACGAAGTCCCAGTAGTCCCACTGCCGGCGGTGCCAGTGGAACGCCTTGATCAGCTCGGGGGGGTTGCCGCCGCGGGCGAGGGCCAGCGAGCGCGACATCTGCGCGAACGGCTGCTCGGGGATGAAGGGACGCCCGGCGTCGTCGACGTCGCCGCGCCGGAGCTGCTCGGTGAAGTAGCCGCGCTGGTCGGGGAGGATGCGCAGGGTCTTCACCATCACCTGGTCGATGGGGCCGAGGCGCTCGGCCAGGGGCCGGGGCGCCATCCGCGCCAGCACCCGCTCCATCGCCTCGGTGGCGGGCTGCCAGCTCATCGATGGGGCCTCACGGCAGCTCCACCCGGGAGTGGTCGCCCAGCATCATCCGGTGGGCCTGGGGCAATGCGATCCCGCGCTCGACCACGACGTGGCGCCCGATCAGGGAGTCCTCGATCTTGCGCGCACCGCGGATCACCGTGTGCTCGAGGACGATCGCGTGCTCGACCTCGCTGGCCTCGATCAGGACGTCATGGTAGATGGCGGTGAAGGGTCCGACGTAGGCGTCGACGATGCGGGTCCGCTCCCCGATGATGCAGGGGCCGCGCAGCGTGCTCCCGCTCACCTGGGAGCCGGCCTCGAGGATGACCTTGCCGATCAGCCGCGAGCCGGCGTCGACCGTGCCCAGCCGCTGCTCGGGGAGGCGGTCGAGCACGACCCGGTTGCATTCCAGCAGGTCATCCATCTTGCCGGTGTCGATCCAGGGCCCCTCGATCACATGGGGGGTGACCCGGCGGCCGCGGTCGACCTGCCACTGGATCGCGTCGGTGATCTCCAGCTCGCCCCGGGGCGACGGGCGAATGGCGTCCACCGCCTCGAGGATGGAGGGCTGGAAGAGGTAGACGCCGACCAGGACGAGATCGGAGGGCGGCTCGAGCGGCTTCTCCACCAGCTGGCGGACCCGACCCTCCTCCAGGACCGCGACCCCGAACCGCTCGGGATGGGGCATGCGCTTGAGCAGGATGAGGACGTCCGGCTGCTCCTTGCGGAACTCGGCGACGACATCGCTGATCCCACCGGGGATGAAGTTGTCACCGAGGTACATGACGAAGGGGTCGGTGCCGAGGAACGCGCGCGCGGTCTGGACCGCGTGGGCGAGCCCGAGCGGCTGGGTCTGGGGGATGTACTCGACGCGGGCGCCAAAGCGGCTGCCGTCGCCCACCGCCTGGCGGATCTCCCGGTGGGTGTCGCCCACCACGATCCCGATCTCGTCGATCCCAGCCGCGACCAGGGCCTCCAGGCCGTAGAAGAGCACCGGCTTGTTGGCGACCGGGACCAGCTGCTTGGCCCCGGTGTGGGTGATGGGACGAAGCCGGGTGCCGGAGCCGCCGCTGAGGATGAGCCCGCGCAGTCTCATCTGGGGGCCCGGGACGGGGGCGCCGCGGGCGGCGTCGAGGAGGACATGCCGGGCGCCAGCCTACCAGGCTGACAGGGGCGGACCGGGCCGCTGAGGAGCGGCCGCGCTGAAGGCCCGCGGCCGTGGGCCGTATCGTTGGGGCACCCGTGGCCACCGCGGCTCGGGCGCCGCCGGCCCCAGCCGGCCGGTCCGCGGCCGCCCCACCCACCCGGAGTGCTCGCCCATGACCCAGCGCCGGCTCCCCCTCCCCCACCACCCGCGCCGCCCGCTGCTGGCGCTTGCCGGCGCCGTCGCGGCGGTGGCCGCCGCAACCGGGCCCGCGCTGGCCGCCGGCGTCCCGCTCCTCACCCGCGCCCAGGCGCTGACGGTGCTGCAGGGCTACAACGTCGCGAACGGCAAGGCGAACTACGCGCTCGACACCGCCCTCCAGAACCAGCACGAGGAGGGCTCGGCGGCCCAGATCGACAATGCGACCTACGCCATGCTGCGGCTCCAGGGCAAGGCCCACGAGGGGACGTCGGCGGCGCCGGAGCGGTGGACGGCCCAGGTCGAGGTCCCCCGGCAGGCGTCGACCCCGGCCAACTTCCTCGCCACCGCGTCGGTCAACGCGGGGGGCAAGCTGTACACGACCGTCTTCCTCTTCCAGAAGGACTCCCGGGAGCAGCCGTGGCGGGTCACGTACGAGCCCGGGCTGGCGGTGAACCAGCACCTCGTGCTCGCGTCGAGCGCCGCGGCGAAGATGCGCACCCCCGACACCCGGATCATGCGGACCCTGGCCGCCTACTGGACTGCCTACGCCAGCCACCCCAGCCTGCCCTCAGCGCTGGCGGCGGGCGCGAACACCAGCGGCCTGGTGGCGAGTCTGGAGCAGGCGAGCACCGCGGTCGTCAAGCAGGGGACCGGCCAGTCGTACGTGGCCAAGCTCGGCCCCTGGCCGGCGCGCACGATCGTCGTCGGTGGCGGCGCCAGCCTCACCTTCGGCACCATCAACCTCGACACCACGATCCGGATCCTGAAGAAGGGGGTGACCCTGGTCCAGGACACGGGCCGGACCCGCTTCCCACCGTTGGTGGCCCCCGGCAAGTACACCCGGATCGTCATCACCGACCAGGTCGAGGTGGCGATCCTCACCCCGGCCAAGGGCGGACCGGCCCAGGTGGTGGGGATCGGCGGCGGCCCCACCCGAGCCAGCGACACGCGGGCCGGATGACCCCAC
>DAHUZI010000066.1 GCA_027306595.1 Candidatus Dormiibacterota bacterium
GCGCGCGCTCGCAAACCTCCGGATCGGGCTCCTCGACCCCGCGCCCGCCCCCCGCTCCCGGGCTCGCCATCACCGACCTTCTCCGGTCCGCCCTCTCCACTCATCCATATCGATCAGCCAGCTGTCTCACCCGAGCTTGACTCAGAGGGGCCGTGTTCGTGCGGGTGAAGGCTCCGCATCGGCCGTTGTCCTCCTCCGGGATCACCCGCGTGGTCGCGAGCGCTGCCGACCGGGCGGGGTTGGGTCGGCTGGGCGCCCATGCGCTCCGGCACACGGCGGCCAGCGAGATGGTCCGGGCCGGCGTCTCGCTTCCCGACATCAGCCAAGTGCTCCGCCATCGGCGGCTGACCACCACCGCGATCTACGCCAAGGTCGACCCCGAAGGCCTGCGGCTCGTGGCGCGGCCGTGGCCGAGCGGTGGGGCATGACCCCGCTCCACCAGGCGCTGACCGACTATCTGCACCTACGGCGCTCGCTCGGCTACCGCCTAGCCCGCACCGAAAAGCTGCTCCAGCCGACCGCCGGGTACCTCGAGGCGACCGGGGCGCCGGTCGTGACGATCGAGAACGCGGTCGCCTGGGCCTCCCTCCCCGGCGCGGGCGAGTCCGGCTGGTGGGCCCATCGCCTCTCCGCCGTGCGTGGGTTTGCCCGATACCTGCACAGCCTCGATGGCACCACCCCGGTCCCTGCGGCCGACCTCCTGCCGTGGCGGTCGCACCGGGCGCACCCTTACTTGTATGTCGACGCGGACATCGCCGCCCTGATCGACGCTGCCACGCAGCTGCGCTGGCCCCTTCGGGTCGCGACCTACCAAACCCTGCTCGGACTGCTCGCGGTCACCGGGATGCGGGTGGGCGAAGCGATCGGCCTGGATACGGACGATCTCCATGTCGCGCACGGTTTTCTGCTCATTCGGCACGCGAAGTTCGACAAGACCCGCAAGCGGCCGCTGCATCCCACGACGGTGGCGGCGCTGCGCGCCTACCTGGCCCGTCCCGACCGCTGCGCCGCGCCGGCGCGCAGCCCAGCGCTCCTGATCTCGCCTGCCGGGACGCGGCTCCTGTACTGCAACGTCCAGTGGACCTTCCAGCGGCTAGTCCAGCGGGTGGGGCTGGCGTCGCGCGCTGGCTCGAGCCGGCCCCGCCTCCACGATCTCCGGCACAGCTTCGCCATCCGTACCCTCCTCGACGCCTACCGACAGCGAGAGGACCCCCAGCAGCGCCTGACGCTGCTGTCGACGTATCTCGGCCACGTCAATCCCGCCGCCACCTACTGGGACCTGTCGGCCACGCCCGAACTGCCCGCTCAGGCGACCGATCGTCTCGACCACCCGCGAGGCGTGCCGCGATGAGTGCACTCGCCCCCGTTCTGCAGGCCTTCTTCACCGATCGACTCGTCCGGCAACGGCGCGCCAGTCCTCGGACCGTGTCCGAATACCGGGACACCTGGCGGCTCCTCCTGGGGTTCGCCGCGAGCCGACTCGGGAAGGCTCCCTCAGCCCTCGACTTCGTGGACGTCGATGCGCCGCTGATCTCGGCGTTCCTGGACCCTTTCGAGCACGATCGGGGAAATGCGGTGAGCACCCGCAACGCCCGGCCTGCCGCGACCCATTCCCTGTTCCGCTATGCCGCGTTCGAGCATCCGGAGCACGCCGCCAGCATCGCCCGGGGCCTGGCGATGCCAGCCAAGCGGTTCGAGCGGTCGCTGGTCACGTTCCTCACCGAGATGGAGGTCGCCGCGCTCCTCGCGGTCCCCGACGCCGAAACCTGGACGGGGCGGCGGGATCGCACGCTGCTGCTCGTCGCCGTCCAGACGGGGCTCCGCATCTCGGAGCTCATCGGCTTGCGCTGCGGCGACGTCCATCTCGGCCCTGGGGCCCGCGTTGCGTGTCACGGCAAGGGGCGAAAGGAGCGCGTCACCCCCTTGACCGCCGCCACGGTCGCGGTCCTGCGAGCCTGGCTCGCGGAACGCGACGGCCTCTCGGGCGCTCCGGTATTCCCGGCGCGCACGGGGGGGCGCCTCAGCCGCGACGCCGTGGAGCATCGCCTCACCCACCCCTCCAGGCGGGCCGCCGTCGCCTGCCCGTCGCTGGCCGCGAAGACGGTCACCGCTCAGGTGCTCCGACATACCGCCGCCATGCGTCAGCTCGAGGCCGGCGTCGACACCACCGTGATCGCGCTCTGGCTCGGATACGAGCGGGTCGACACCACCGCCATCTACATCCACGCCCACCTCGGGATCACGGAGCGGGCCCTCGCCCCGACGCGGCCACCGACCGTGAAGCCCGGGCGGCATCGACCGCCCGATACCCTGCTGGCCTTCCTGGAGGGACTGTGATTAGGCCGATCTCGCCAGCCCGTTCCCCGCCGCCCGCCGGGGCATTCCCTGCCACATCGGCCTGATCCGGAGGTCGGCCCAATGGACGCGACACCGCTGCCAGGTGGTCCCGGGCAGGACCGCCGCGATCGCCGCCTTGAGGCCCTCCTGGGCGTCGGCGATGACCGGCTGGACCCCGGTCAGCCCCCGCGCCGTCCGGCCCCGCAAGAAGGCGGTCCAGGCGGCCCCGTCCTCGGCGGTGAAGACGTCCACCCCCAGGATCTCGCGGTGCCCCTCGGCGTTGACCCCGCTGGCGATCGCGGGGGCCACGTAGACGATCCGGCCCTCCTCCCGGCAGCGCTGGGTGAGGGCATCGATCCACACGGAGCGGGAGGGGCCCCGGCCCATGGGCCGGTCGCGGAAGGCGCGCACCAGCGGGTCGAGACTGCCGGCCATCGCCGAGACCTGGGACTTCGAGATCGCGGTGATGCCCATCGCCTGCACCAGCCCCTCCACCCGCCGGGTCGACACCCCCAGAAGATAGGCCACCGCCACCACCGCCACCACCGCCACCAGCGCTCGCTCCGCTCGCCGCCGCGGCTGCAGCAGCCAAGCGGGGAAGTCGGTGCCCTCCCGCAGCTTGGGGATCGGCAGCGCGATGCTGCCCGCCCGGGTGTCCCAGGGCCGGAGCCGGTAGCCGTTGCGGGAGTTGACCCGCTCCGGGCTGATCTCCCCGTAGCCAGCGCCGCAGATCCCGTCCACCTCCGCCGCCATCAGCGCCTGCACCATGGTGGCGATCACCTCGCGCAGCAGGTCCGGGTCGGTCTCCGCCAGCCGCTTGCGCAGCCCGGCCGCAACGTCCATGCTGATGGGGGCCATCGTTGTCCCTCCCGAGGTTGGTAGAGCTTCCTCAGGATGGCGCGGTGGCCTTCTTCGTGGCAAGCGTCGCGGCGAGCGGCGGCCCGGGGTTTCCCCCAGGAGCGCCGGGCTACCCAACCCCTCTCCCGGACCCTCACCCCACGACGACGACCTCCATACACCACGATCGTGGACGCTAACCGTGGCGCGGCGCCTCGGCGTGCGCGCCACGACCGGTGGGGCGTCGGATGGGGCCCCATAATGACCCCACTCGGTGGCGGCAGTGATCGCAAGGTCCGGCGTGAGAAGGGGGTATCCACATGGGGTCAGGCGCTGACGGGGCAGGCGCGAAGCGGACATTCGAGGTGGCGCTTCCGGACGCCGGCACGCGGTCCGGCCTCGCCGTCACGGTCGGAGTGATCGTCGGCAGCGAGCCCGGCCCCAGCGGGGCCGTGGTGGCGGGGATCCACGGCACCGAACTGGTGGGCCAGGATGCCGCGCTCGCCCTCTGGCGCGACACCCAGCCTCAGGACGTCCGCGGGACGCTGACGGTGGTCTTCGTGGCCAACGTCCATGCCGCCGAGACCGCCTGCCCGGCGATGAGCCCCGCGGACGGCGTGAACTTCAATCGTGTCTGGCCTGGATCCGAGGGTGGGACGTGGTCGGCACGCGCCGTGGCCCGGCTGTGGGCGGAGGTGCTGCACGCGCCGAACGTCGTGATCGACGTGCACGGCGGCGAATGGGTCGAGGAGGGTGTGCCGTTCGCCCTCGCCCACCGGGGTGTCGACGGCACGGTGGACCCCACCATCCTGCGGATCGCACAGGCGATGGAGCTCCCCTACGTCCTGGTCACTGCCGGCACCGGCACCCTCACCTCGGCGGTCGCCCGCGATGGACGCATCGGCGTCGCCATGGAGGTTGGCGGAAGGGGTCGCCGGGCTCGCCGCGAACGGATGACGGCCCTTGGGGCGATTCGCGGCGCCCTCCACGCGGCTGGGGTGCTCGCGACGGAGCCGGCCGTCCACTTCGGCGCCCCCCACGTCCTGGACGGCAGCGAGATCGTGCGGGCCACCCGCGGCGGGGTCATGGTCTCCCGGGTCCAAGCGGGCCAGCGGGTCGCCAAGGGTGACGCCCTGGCGACCGTCCACACCTTCGACGGCCGCCCCATCGAGACGGTGACCAGCCCAACCGCCGCGGTGGTCATGCTCCGCTCGGTGGCGCGCGTGATCGCTCCGGGCGCCATGATCGCCTCGCTGGGCTGGTCGACGGACGTCGCCTAGGCCGCCCGCCGGCTTCCCGCCGAACTCCGGGAATCGGCCGGGCGGCGGCTCGCCCCCGCGCCGTGGCCGGAGCCTCGGGGGCGGGGCGACGGGGTCGCCGGCGGCGATACGATCCGGGGCCGGGTCCGGGCCGGCCCGCTGGGCCCAGCCCCACCCGTGCGGGCGCGGCGACGGGGTGCTGGACCGGTCTCGCCTCGATTCCGGGCCCGCGATCGCCCACCGCCACCGGCCGCACCCTGATCCCGGAGTCCCCGGGGTCCTGTGACCCCGCCGGGGGGGGCGCGGCGCCGCGCCCCCCCCGGCGGCCGGCACCCCCAC
>DAHUZI010000068.1 GCA_027306595.1 Candidatus Dormiibacterota bacterium
GACCCAGCCGGTCGGCGTTGGATCCGGGTGGCGCCGTGGGCGGTCCCGGCCGCCGGTTCGGCGACCGCGCGGCCCCGGGAGGCCCCGGCCGGTCCCGCACCCTGGCGACCGGCGGCCGCTCCCTGGGTGGTTCGGCCGGTCCCGTCCGACTGGCCCCGGGTCGTCTCCGCCGGTGTCCCCGCGGGTAGCTGCGGCAGCGGGGCGACCGCAGTCAGCGGCGCGCGTCGGAGCCCGCCGGCGATGGCGAGGGTCCGCCGGGTCCGCGCCGGGCTCACGGCCTGCGGCCGGAGCCGGGCGGTGATCCGGGCCGTGCCCGGCTCCCGGCCGGAGGCGGGGCCGGGGCGAGCCGCGGCGACGGCCGTCAGCCGGATGGCACCGCCAGCCCCTGTCCCCGCGGCGGGCCGACCCCCGTCCGGCCCCGGGGCGTTCGCGCGCGCCAGACCGCCCGGCAGACCCGCCAGCACCGCGACCACCGCGGCGGCACCAACCAGCCCCGCCCATTCGAGGGGCGCGCGCCGGGCGACCGCCCGAGCACGGCCGAGGCTCTGGGTGACCTCGCTGGCCGCCTCGCTCACGACCCGGGCGGGCAGCACCCCGCGGACCCGGCCGGTGGTCGCCAGCTCGATCGCGGTGGCGGCCCGCGCCGAGAGGCCGAGGTCACGGTCGAGGAGCCGTGCCGTGACGGCGGGGCCCGGCCGGCGCCGGATCCCTCGGCCCACCCCGATGACCAGGCACGCGGCCGGCACACCGAGGAGCACGCCCCGCAGCGGTCCGGCGGCGAGCCAGCCGCCCGCCTCGACCACGGCCGCGACCGCGCACGCCGCCAGCAGCTGCCGGCGCACCAGGGGCAGCAGGCGTCGCCGGGCGAGGCGACCCTGCCAGCACGACACCGCAGGGCGGAGCCCCGCCGCCTCCACCGGACCGCGCCGGCGCCGCGGGACCACGCGCACGACGTCGCGGGCGTCGGCTCCGAGCCAGCGGGCGATCGCGGCGGTCCTCATCGTGGCGGAGGCCCCCCTGTTCACGCGGCGAGGGCTGACGATAGCACCTCATGCGCCGGCGCTCCGGCCGGTGCGATGCGGCCGGGGC
Source organism: Candidatus Dormiibacterota bacterium (assembly GCA_027306595.1). Taxonomy (GTDB): domain Bacteria; phylum Chloroflexota; class Dormibacteria; order Aeolococcales; family Bog-877; genus DAHUZL01. Next base: position 1,090 of record DAHUZI010000068.1, read on the forward strand.
CGGCCGCGAACCGGTCAGCTGCGGACCAGCCCGGCCGCCTGGCCCGGCCGTGCCCGGCCGCCGGCGAGGAGGTCGAGGGGCGCGACTGCGGTGGGGGCTTCGAGATAGCGGACCGCTGCGGCCGCGCAGCGCGTTGCCACCTGACGGGGAAACGCCCGCGCGCGCTCCGCGTAGGCGTCGGCCAGCTTGGAGCCGACATCGATCTCGAGGGTCTCGCCCGTCTCCCGGTCCCGGACCCGCACCGCGCCGCGGAAACGGGGGGCCGCCTCGAGCGGATCGGTGACGTGGAGCAGGCTGGCCGAGCGGGCTGACGCCGCCAGCTCGGCGAGCGCGGCCCCGAGCCCGTCCGGGCCGGCAAGCCCGTCGCTGATCAGGACCGCCAGATCCGGCCGTTCCCCCAGGCGGCGGAAGCCGCGCACGCTGCCCAGGAGGTCGGTCGCGGTTCCCGCCGGGAGGCGCTCGATCTCCCGGGCCAGCGCCACCAGCAGTCGGGGCGCGTCGAGGCGGTCGCTCGACACGATCCGCCCGTCGCTGCAGCTGTGCACCCGCACCGAGTCGGCGCGCAGGAGCGCCACCGCGCCCAGCACCGCGCCGAGCCGCCGGGCGTGCCACAGCTTGGAGGGGTGACCTGAGTCCATCGAGCCGCTGCCGTCGATGAGGATGGCGAGGTCGACGTGCCCCTCCTCTGGCGCCACCTTGATCATGAGCTCGCGCAGCCGACCGTAGAGGTGCCAGTCGATCCGGCGCAGATCGTCGCCCGGTGCGTAGTGGCGATAGTCGGCGAACTCGCTGCCGGCGGCGGCCGCCGGTCCGGCCCGCTGACCGCTGACCCCGGTGACGATGGCGTCCAGGAACGTGAGGCTGAGTCGCTCCAGCTGCCGCATCGTCTCGGTGTCGAGCAGGGGCGGCGGGGCGCCGTCGGGGGTGACCCGCCCGCGCCCCGGCCGGCGCAGCCGCCGGGCGATCACGTCCGCTCGTCTGGGATGCGCTCGAGGGCGTCGGCGATGATCGTCTCGGCGGCGACGCCGTGTCGCTCGGCGTCGAAGGTCAGCACGAGACGGTGCCGGAGCGCGGGCATGGCGACCGCGCGCACATCCTCGAAGGCGAGGTTGGGGCGACCGGCGATCAGGGCGGTGATCCGGCCGGCCAGGGTCAGCGCCTGCGCCCCACGTGGGCTGGGACCGAGCCGAACGAAGTCGCCGACCAGGGGCGCGGCCTCCGGACCCGGCTGCAGGCCCAGCACGAGGCGGGTGACGAAGTCGAGCACATGGCTGGCGGCGGGGACCCGATGGGCGAGCGCGGTCATCCGCAGCAGCTGGCCGGCGTCGGCGACCGGCACCGAGGCCGAGGGGTCGGCGCCGTCGTGGTGGGTCACGATCGCGGCCAGCTCGGCCGCCGACGGGTAGGCGAACCGCAGCTGGAGGAAGAAGCGGTCCAGCTCCGCCTCCGGGAGCGGATAGGTCCCATGCATCTCGACCGGGTTCTGCGTCGCCATCACGCAGAACGGACGCGGCAGGCGATGCGTGGTGCCGGCGATCGTCACCGCGCCTTCCTGCATCGCCTCGAGGAGGGCGCTCTGGGTGCGGGGCGAGGCCCGGTTGATCTCGTCGGCGAGGACCAGGCCCGCGAAGACGGGACCGCGCTGGAAGTTGAGCCGTGGCGTCCCGGTGGTGTCCTCGACGAGGACGGTCGTGCCGGTGATGTCCGCCGGCATGAGGTCGGGCGTGAACTGGATGCGGCTGTGGCGGAGGTCGAGCGCGCCGGCGAAGGCGCGCACCATCGTGGTCTTGCCCAGCCCCGGCACGCCCTCGAGCAGGGCGTGACCGCCGGCGATGAGACAGATCAGGGCGCCCCGAACCGCATCGAGCTGTCCCACCACGTGCTCGGCCACCGCCGCCTCGATGGCGGTCGCGGTGCGGCGAAAGTCGGTCGGCGTGAGCGAGGTGGCCTCCGGCGCCGGGTCGGGCAGGGCGCGCTCGACAGGCTCCACGATTGGGCGATCATAGCGGCGGGCGGCTCCGGCCTCCCCCCGCGCGCGGCGGCCCCGCGTCGGCTCCCGGGCGGGGTTCGCGGGTCAGGCGGCCTCGGCCACTCCCGGCGACGACCCCCCGAGCGCGCGCCGCCAGGCGCTGGCCAGCGCAGCGGGCTCACCCCGGTCGCCCCCCCTGCCAGCGGGGCCCGACCGCGTGGATCACGTACCGGGCCGCGAGCCGACACCCGGCGGTGACGACCGCCGATCCGGTCGCACAGCCGCGGGGGCGGTTCCGGCGCAGCTCGGTCTGCAGCTTGGGGCCGGCCGCGCGGTGGATGGCGCCATCGACGCCGCCCCCGGCGGCGAGCTGACGGCTGGCGGCGTTGAAGATCGCGTCGGCGCGCAGCTTGGTGATGTCGCCCAGCCGGAGGCACACCGATCCGGCGCCGACCGGCCACCGGTCGGCGCCGCCGAAGGCGTCGGGGTTGCGTCCGTCCGACCCCGGGGGCACGCCGCCGTCAGCCCGCAGGCTCGGGGCCGCCCCCGGGCGCGTCGGCGGAACCGGCCAGGAGCCCGGCCAGGGCCAGTCCGGCGACCGTCTTGGCGTCCCGCAGCTCGCCGGCGGCGTGCAGCGCCGCCAGCTCGGGCCGACTGAAGGCCCGGGCCTCGAGGAGCTCGTCGGCGTCCGGGTGCGAGCCGCCCGCCGGCCCGAGGCCAGTCGCCCGATAGAGATGGAGGAGCTCCGAGCTGTAGCCGGGGGCGAGATAGACGGCGCCGAGCGCGTCCCAGCTGCACGCAACCTGGCCGGTCTCCTCGGCGAGCTCCCGGCGCGCGGTCGCCTCCGGAGCCTCGCCCGGCTCGCGCGTTCCCGCCGGGATCTCCCAGAGGAGGGCCCCGGCGGCGTGGCGGTACTGGCGGACCAACCAGACCGCCCCGCCCGCGTCGACGGCGACGATCGCGACCCCCCCGGGGTGGTGGACGACCTCACGAACCGCCGCCTGGCCGTCCTGGAGCCGAACGGTGTCCACGCTGAGGGCGACGATCCGTCCTCGGTACCGCTCGTCACGGCGGACCAGCGTCTCGGGACCGGGCTTGGCGGTCATCCCCCGAGGATATCCGCCTTCCCATGGCGGCACCGGGCCCCGCGCCGTGCCCGGTCGCGCCGGCCGGGACCGGGCCCGGTGCCGGCACGCCCAGCCGAGGCGACCCGTGGCGGGCGGCGGCCCCGTGGCGCCGCACCGGCTGGTGTGCCCGCAGGGCGTCAAGGGTCGCAGGCCTGCGCAACTCCGGAGTTGGCGATCCCAGCCATGTGGGTGACGCTGGATTACCGCCGGTCCACGCCGGCACGGCTGGTCGAGGCAGGATCACGGAGGGAAGCAAGGCAGATGCGACGAACAATGAGTACCCACGGGCACCGTGCCCGCTCGGCGACGGCAGTCGCGGTCGCGGTCGTGGCCGTGCTCGCCGGTATCGTTGCGGCCCCGGTCAGCGCCAGCCGGCAGCCCAATGCGATAACGGTGAACTCGTTCACCCGGAATTTCGCGGCGATGCAGCAGCTACGATCGATCACCAAGGCGGGGACCGGCAGCGTGGCGGCGATCCTCCCCGACACCACCACCTCGGCGCGGTACACCGCGTTCGACCAGCCGTTCCTGATCACCGCGATGCAGGTGGCTGGGCTGTCCGCCTCCCAGATCGTGGTCCAGAACGCGCTCGGGAGTGACTCCACAGAGTTGACGCTGGCCCAGTCGGACATCAGCTCGGGCGCCAGGGTCCTGATCATGGACCCCCTGGATTCGGGCGTCGGGGCGCAAATCGAACGCTATGCCAAGGCCCACGGTGTGCCGGTCGTCGACTACGATCGGCTGACGCTCGGCGGTTCGCGTGCCTACTACGTCAGCTTCAACAACGTTCAGGTGGGCAAGCTGATCGGCCAGGGCTTCGTCGCTTGCGTGAACGCGTGGCACGTGAAGAAGCCGCAGGTCGCGGTCATGCACGGTGCGGTCACGGACAACAACGCGACCCTGTTCGCCCAGGGCTACATGTCGGTGCTCCAGCCCTACTTCAAATCGGGCAAGTACGTGGACGTGGTGAACACGGCCGGGACCTGGGACGCGCCCACGGCGCTCACCGAGTTCCAGCAGGCCTTCCGGGCCCACCCCAACATCAACTCCGCCGTGATCCCCAACGACGAGACCGGCGCGCCGATCATCACGTACCTGCAGACCCTGCACATCAAGCCCCGGACCTTCCCCACCACCGGGCAGGACGCCACCCTGGTGGGGCTCGACAACGTCCTCACCGGGTACCAGTGCGGCACCGTGTACAAGCCGATCTATGAGGAGGCCCAGGCGGCCGTGGCGGTGGCGCTCTACCTGCGCGCTCACAAGACCCCGCCCGCAGCCCTCATCAACGGCCGGACGCTCGACTCCAAGCTGCACAAGCAGGTGCCCTCGGTGCTTCTCACCCCGGAGTGGGTGACCACCAAGAACATGAACAAGACCGTGATCGCCGACTCGTTCGTGCCGGCGTTCCTCTTGTGCGCGGGTCAGTATGCCTCCGCCTGCCGGGCGGCCGGGATCAAGTCCTGACGCGCGAGGTGTTTCCGACGAGAGTCGTGGGGTCGACCGGTGACCGAATCCAGTGATGGAGCCCCCCGGTCCGCTGCGGCGGACCGGGCCTCTGGGGCCCCCGGGGAGCTGTGCTCCCCGGGGGCCGACGCCGGCGAGAAGCCGATCCTGGAACTGCGCCACGTGGACAAGAGCTTTGGGCCCGTCCAGGCCCTCTCCCAGGTCAGCCTGCAGGTGGCGCGGGGCCAGGCCACAGGGCTCCTCGGCGACAACGGCGCCGGCAAGACGGTGATGATCAAGACCGTCTCCGGCATGTGGCCGCCGGACTCCGGGGAGATCTTGTGGAACGGTCGGCCCATCCACATTCACACCCCCCGCGACGCGGCCGCCCTGGGCATCACGACCGTGTATCAGGACCTGGCGCTCTGCGACAACCTCGACATCGTCCAGAACATGTTCCTGGGGCGGGAGGCGCTCCGTCTGGGGTCGCTCGACGAGGTGACGATGGAGCGGGCGGCGCGGCGCACCCTGGAGTCCCTGGCGGTCACCACGGTGCGGTCGATCCGTCAGCCGGTCTCCTCGCTCTCGGGCGGCCAGCGGCAGAGCGTGGCGGTGGCCCGGGCGGTGATGATCGAGTCCAAGCTCGTGATCATGGACGAGCCCACCGCCGCGCTCGGGGTGGCTCAGACCCGGGTGGTCCTCGACCTCATCCGACGGCTGGTTGGCCAGGGCGTGAGCGTCCTCATGGTCTCCCACAACCTCAACGACGTCTTCGCCGTGGCCGACCGCCTGGCCATCCTCCACCTCGGGCACCTGGTCGCGACCGGCCCGGCGTCCGAGTTCGACCCCCAGGTGGCGGTGGACTTCATGACGACCGGCCGTTCAGCGCGCGCGCGTCCCGGGATCGCGGCGCCCCGGGAGGCGTGACGATGGCGATCTCGGGCGGGCCGGTGCAGGGTGTGGAGCCCTCGCCCGAGGCGGGAGCGGAGCCCCGCCCGACCGGGGCCGCGGCCGCCGAGGGGTCCCCGGGCGCCCAGGCCGCCGACGTCGCGCTGACCGCCGCCCCCGAGCTGGTCGCGACGTCGATCGGCGAGTACACCCGGGCCTGGTGGAAGCGGGTCCGTGGCGGCGACGCCGGGGTGCTGCCGGTCCTCATCGGGCTAGTGGGGATCGTCATCATCTTCCAGGCGCTCAACTCGGTCTTCCTGTCGGCCGGCAACGTCACGAACCTTCTGGTCCAGGGGCTGGTCTTCATCCTGCTGGGGATGGCCGAGGTGTTCGTCCTTCTCCTCGGGGAGATCGACCTCTCGATCGGATACGTCGCCGGTCTGGGGGCCGTGATCGTCGCGCTGCTGATGAACCCGCCAGTCAGCCTGCCCTGGTTCGTCGCTCTGCTCGCGGGGCTCGTGGCGACCACCGCCATCGGGGCGCTCCAGGGGACGCTGGTGACGCGGCTGCGGCTGCCCTCCTTCGTCGTGACCCTGGCGGGCTTGCTGGGCTGGGAGGGGCTGATGATCGAGATCGTCAACACGACCAACCCCAACAGCGGCGGCGTCATCAGCGTGACCGACCCGGTGATCTTCAATCTCGTCAACGGCACCATGCCCGAGGCCGCAGGCTGGATCGTCATGCTGGTGGCGGTGTGCGGCTACGCCCTCTTCTCTCTGTTCCACGACGGCAGGCGGCGGCGCAGCGGCCTCACCGCCCCGCCGCTCGGACTCACCCTGGGGCGGATCGGCGTGGTGGCGGCGGCCGGGGTGGTGCTGGTGCTGCTCTTCAACAGCAACCGGGGGGTCACCGTGCCGCTGAGTGGCATGCCGCCGGTGATCCCCGTCCTACTCGTGATCCTCGTCGCGTGGACGTTCCTGCTCGGGTCGACTCGCTTCGGGCGCTACATCTACGCGATCGGCGGTAACGCCGAGGCCGCCCGCCGGGCCGGCATCAACCTCACCCGCATCCGCACCGCCGCCTTCGCCATGTCCGGGCTGACCGCCGGGATGGCGGGCGTGGTCTACGAATCCCGGCTGGGGTCGATCTCGATCGGAATCGACGGCGGGACGCTCGTCCTCTACGCGGTCGCCACCGCGGTCATCGGCGGCACCAGCCTCCTCGGCGGCCGGGGCAAGATGGTGCACGCGCTCCTGGGCGGGATCGTGATCGCCGCCATCTACAACGGCATGGGCCTCCTTGGGCTCCAGACCGCGATCCAGTACATGGTGACGGCCCTGGTCCTGATCGCGGCGGTGACCGTGGACCGGCTCGCCCGCCGGAGCCGCGCCGCCCGGGCGACGGAGGGCTGAACGCGCCTGGCGCCTGGCGACCGAGCCACGCGCGGCCGGTGCCCAGCGTGCGGCCCGACGCCGCGTCGTCGGTGGCGGTGCCGAGCGAGGCGCGGCCTGAGCCATGTCCGCGAACGTGCTGGGCCGCAACTCGTGGGCCCAGGACGTGCTGGGCGCCATTGAAGGCATGGAGGGTGCCGTCCCCGCGGCGCGGGAGGCCGCGCCTTCCGCCGCAACCGTTGGCGGCGGCGCCGGGGCCGGGTCCGCCTCCACCCCCGATTGACACGTTCGCGCGCGCCACCGATACTCGCTGCGGGTCCGAACCCTGGCGCGGCGTGCGCCGTGGTGACGCTGTCGTCGAGGGCCCAGCCCGCTGCTTCTCCATTCCCGCACACGTCTGACCACGGGGGGCCGCCATGCCGGTCACGGACCTTGTCGACTGGTTCGATCGTCTCTGGGCGCGCTGGACCCGCCTCTGGCTGGGTGCGCCCGTCGCCATGACCGCGGCCGCGGCCTGGTCGAGCGGCGCGGGCGGGCTCGAGCCGAGGGCGGTCCGGGTCGAGCACCGGGGTTCGCGCCGGCCATCGCCCGCGGGCCGATCCCAGCCCGACGCGATCCCGGTCAACGATCCGGCGATCGTCGAGCGCCAGCTGGTGGACTGCCTGCGCTGGCGCCGTTACGAGCAGGCGTACCGCCTCTTGGCCCCCGACTGCCAGGCGGCCTGGGGTGAGGTCGCCACCTTCTCCCAGGTCATGCGCGAGCGGGACGACGGCGCGCGGCTGGCGTCGATCCAGGTGCGCGAGGTCCACATCCTGCCCCGGTGGAGTGACCCCGAGACCCAGCGCGCCCACCGGGACGTCGCCGAGCTCGCGGTCGACTACGTGGTCGTCCACGGCGGTCGGCGGCGCGTGGTTCGGCGGTCCGTGCACCTGCTTGCCGTCGACGGGGGCTGGCGCTCGCTCTGCTATCCCTCCGGATGAGAGCGTCGGCGGTCGCGGGTATCATGCCGCCATGCCGCCGGGATCGACCTGCGCACCGCCGGGACCGATCGAGCGCGCCGTGGTGGCGATCGCCGCCGCCCGCCGGGTGGCGTTCTTCCGCCGCCGGCCGCGGCGCGCGCCCCGTCACCGGCTCGCGGTGTCGGACTCGCTCCTGGAGCGGGTCGAGCGCTGTCGGCTGGCTGCCGAGCCCCTGATCCCCGGCTCGCTCTTCGCCGAGGTGGTGCAGCTGGTCGCCTCCGTGGACCCCGTCCTCCCTCGGCAGCTCGGGACGAACCGGCGGCCCGATCACGTCGCGGCGGTGCTGTTCGAGACCCAGGCCCGGCTGATGCGGGCCGCGCGCACCGCCCGCCCCCAACGGCCGGCGGAGATCATCCAACTCTTCCCGGGCTGATCGCCTCGATGGGCCGCGGCCGCCCGGAGCCGACCGCCCGGGCTCACCCCGCCCCACCCCGCCCCTGGACCGTCGTGGTGGCCGGCACGCTCAGCCTCGACGACCTCACGACCCCGAGCGGGCGCGCCCTCGAGGAGCCCGGCGGTTCGGCCGCCTACAGCGCCCTGGCGGTCGCGCCGCTGGCGCCGGTCCGGGTGGTGGCGGCGGTTGGCGCCGACGGTGCCCGCGCTCGGGCGGTGCTCGACGGGCCCGGCATCGACGGGACCGACGTCGTCGTCCGGCCCGGCTCCACCTACCGCTGGCAGGCGCGCCACGACCCTTCCACCGGGGGGGTGGCCGACGAGCGGCAGCAGCTCGGCGTCTATGCGGGCTGGATTCCCCACCTGTCCCCCGCCAGCCGGGCCGCGCCGGTGTGCCTGGTCGGCTCGATGGCCCCCGCCTGCCAGCTGGCGGTGCTCGCCCAGACCACAGCCCGTCTCGTCGTCGTCGACACGATGGAGGACTTCATCGCCACCGAGCCCGCCCTCGTGCGCCGCTGCTTGGCGGCGGCCGACGTGATCTGCCTCAACCTCCGCGAGCTCCGCCGCCTCGGCGGCCCGGCGACCGAGGCCACCGCGCGCTCGCTGCTCGGGATCGGACGCACCCGCGCCGTCGTCGTCAAGGGCGGGGCGGACGGGGTCCGTCTGCTGACCGCGCAGGGCGACCTCGAGCTCCCGGCGGCGCCGGTTGGGGTGGTCGCGGATCCCACCGGCGCCGGGGACGCGCTGGCGGGCGGCTTCTGCGGGGCCCTGGCCCTGAGGGGGACGGTGGCGCTCGACGCATACCCCGACGCCCTCGCCGTCGGCCTGCGGGCGGCGGCGCGCGCGGTGAGCGCGTTCGGCCTGCGCGGGCTGGTGGCGCCGGCCGCCGCCCGGCCTGCCGGCGGCTGACCGGCCCGGCCGTCCCCACCCACCCCCCCCGGGGCCCAGCCCGCCGAGGCCGACGGGGCCGTTCTCACACGCGGCTCACATGTGATCGGGGTAGGGTGCGCGCATGCACATCCTGGTCGTCGAGGATGAGGTGCGGATGGCGGCGCTCCTCAAGCGCGGGCTGGAGGAGGAGGGCCACGTGGTCGAGATCGCCGCCAATGGGCCCGACGCGGTGTGGATGGCGACCGAGACCGACTTCAACGCCATCGTCCTCGACGTCATGCTCCCGGGCTTCGACGGCTTCGAGGTCTGCCGCCAGCTGCGGGCGACGCAGCACTGGGTGCCGGTCCTGATGCTCACCGCCCGCGACGACGTGCAGGACCGGGTCCGCGGGCTGGATGTCGGGGCCGACGACTACCTCGCCAAGCCCTTCAGCTTCGCCGAGCTGGCGGCGCGGCTGCGCGCTCTGGACCGCCGGGGCAGCGAGGTGCGGCCGCCGGTCCTCGAGGCCGGGGACCTGCGGCTCGACCCCGCCGCGCGGCGGGCCTGGCGTGGGCCCACCGAGCTCCAGCTCTCGGCCCGCGAGTTCGCCCTCCTCGAGCTGTTCATGCGTCACGTCGGGGTGGTCCTGACACGCACCCGCATCCTGGAGCAGGTCTGGGACCTTGCCTACGAGGGGGGCTCCAACGTCGTCGACCAGTACGTGGCCTACCTGCGGCGCAAGCTCGACCGCCCCTTCGGCCGGTCCGACCTGGAGACGGTGCGCGGCGCCGGCTACCGGCTCCGCCAGCCGGAGGCCCCCTAGCCCGGGGCGTCCGTGCCGATCCGGCTGCGCCTCACCCTCCTCTTCGTGGGGGCGGCCGCGCTGCTCGCAGCCCTGGGCGGTCTCGTCCTCGTGCGCCAGACCGCCTCCGGTCTCGTGGGCTCCATCGACGCCACCCTCGCCAACCGGATCAGCTCGATCGCCAACCGGGTCGGCGCCCTCGAGGGCCCGCTCGATCCCGCCCTCGCCAGCCTGATCCTGAGCGGGCAGGCGAACCAGGGCAACCTCGCCCAGCTCGCGACCCCCGGCGGGCCCACGTTCTCGGACTTCACCCCCGCCCGCCCGCTCCTCTCCGGCCGGCTGGTGCGGGCCGCGACCCGAAGCACCGTCCTCCTCGACGCGACCATTCCCGGGACCCAGGAGCCCCTGCGGATCCGAGCCGCCCCCCTCCCCGGCCAGCCGGGCTGGGCGATCGTCGCCGCCGCGCCCCTCCAGCCCGTCGACGCCGCCGTCGCCCGGATCCGGGGCGCGGCCGTCTTCGGCGGCCTGCTGGTCGTGGCCCTCGCCGGCGTCGGCGCCTTCGTCCTGGCCGGTGCCGCGCTCCGGCCGATGGACCGGCTCCGCCGGGAGGCCGACGCGATCTCCGCCAGCGACCCAGCCGCCCGACTTAGGGTGCCGGCCACCCACGACGAGGTCGCCGCCCTGGCCCGGACCATGAACGACCTGCTCGCCCGGCTCCAGGCGGCGCTCGCCCGCCAGCGCGCGTTCCTCGCCGACGCCGGTCATGAGCTGCGCACCCCGCTGGCGATCCTGCGGACCGAGCTCGAGCTGGCGGGGCGGCCCGGCCGGAGCCGGGACGAGCTCGCTCATGCCGTCGGCAGCGCTGCCGACGAGACTCAGCGGGTGACGCGGCTCGCCGAGCATCTCCTCCTCCTCGCCCGAAGCGACGAGGGGCGGCTGGTCGGCCCCCTGGAGTCGGGCCGGCTCGACGAGCTCCTGCGCCACGCCGCCGAGGGGCTCGAGCCCCAGGCCGCGGCCGTCGGGGTCCGCCTCGTGGTCGAGGCGCCGAGCCCGCTCCAGGTCGCGATGGACGCCCCCCGGGTCCGTCAGGCGATCGATAACCTCCTCGGCAACGCCCTGCGCATGGCGCCCGCGGGCTCGGCCGTCGAGCTCAACGCCCAGGTGGTGACGGACCGGGTCCGGGTCGAGGTCCGGGACCGAGGACCGGGCTTCCCCGAGGCGTTCCTGCCCCGCGCGTTCGAGCGGTTCAGCCGGCCCGACCATGCCCGCGACCGCGACCAGGGAGGCTCCGGCCTGGGGCTCTCGATCGTTCGCGCAATCGCCGAGGGCCACGGGGGGACGGCCGACGCCGCCAACCGTCCGGGCGGGGGGGCGATCGTCAGCTTCACCCTCCCCTACACCCCTCCCGCCGAGCCGGCGGCCCCCAC
>DAHUZI010000079.1 GCA_027306595.1 Candidatus Dormiibacterota bacterium
CGCCGGCGAGGTCGCGGCCGTGGCGCCGATGGTGCTGGCCCACCGGGTGCGCCAGGGCCCCGGCCAGCGGCCCCGTGACATCGCCCAGACCGTGCGCCAGCTGGTGGGACCCGACTGAGCCGGGAGGGCAGTGAGGCGGCCGGGGCCGCGCCAGAGGTGGCCCTCGGTGTCGGGGTAGACTCGGGCCCCGTGGCCGATCACGACGACCTCCTCATCGCCGAGCGCCAGATTCAGGGCCTCGAGCGGCGGGCCGCCGGGCTGCCCGGTGGCGGGCCCCTCGAGGTCGGGCTCATCGGTGAGGGCTGGCGTGACCAGCGGGGCCGGCCCCGTCCGGCCGGCGAGCTCGCCATCCGCCGCGCCCTTGGCGGGCTGGAGTACCCCTGCGAGCGCGACCGGCTGGTGGAGACGGCCAAGGCCGAGCTGCGGGGGCGTCCACTCGAGCTGGCTTGGCTGGAGCGGCTGCCGAGCGGCACCTACGCCCTGCCCGACGAGGCCTGGCTCGCCCTGCGGGCGGTGGGCCCGTGACCCCCGTCCCCGACGCCGAGCCCATTCCGAGCTCCGGGTCGGCGCGGAGCCAGGCCGGCTCGGACCGCGGGCCCGCCTTCCCCCCGGTCCCCGCGAGCCCGGAGGAGACCGGACTGCCGTTCTCCTTCGTGTGCGACCTCATCCTCAAGATCCTCTACTTCGGCGGGAGCATGTTCGGGCGCGACGTCGCCCGCCGGGTCTGCCTGCCGTGGCCGATGGTGGCCGAGGTCCTCAAGTTCCTGAGCCAGGAGGGGTACTGCGGCACCACCGGGCTGCGCGGCGCGGTGGGCGCGAACGAGACCTTCGCCGAGGGGCTCCAGTACCTCATCAGCAGCGCCGGGCGGGAGCGCACTCGGGAGATCCTCGACATCAACCAGTACGCCGGTCCGGCCCCGGTCCCGCTCGAACGCTACGTGGAGCTGGCCCGGGCGCAGGCCAAGGAGTCCCCGCCGATCACCGAGGCGTCACTTCGGGGTGTGCTCCAGTCACTGGTCCTGCCCGAGACGGTCCTGGAGCAGCTGGGGCCGGGGCTGATCTCCCGGCAGGCGGTGTTCCTCTACGGGCCCCCGGGCAACGGGAAGAGCTCGATCGCCGGCGCCTGCGCCGCGCTCCTCGGGCACCCGATCTTCGTGCCCCACGCCCTCATCGTCCACGGTGAGGTGATCCGGCTGTTCGACCCCATGCACCACCGCCCGGTCAGCCGGCGGCTGCCGGCCCACGACCCCCGATGGGTCCTCTGCCACCGGCCGGTGGTCCGGGTCGGCGGGGAGCTCAGCGGGCGGGAGCTCTACCTGGGCTTCGACCGCGACCTGGGCTTCTACGAGGCGCCGCTCCAGCTGAAGGCCAACGGCGGCCTCTTCCTCATCGACGACTTCGGCCGCCAGACGATGCCCCCTCGGGAGCTCCTCAACCGGCTGATCGTCCCCCTTGAGGCCGGCTACGACTTCCTCAACATCGCACGCGCCGGCACCACCGTCGCCGTCCCCTTCACGGAGATCCTCCTGCTGGCGACCAACATTGACCCCGAGCAGCTGGTGGACGAGGCCTTCCTCCGCCGGGTCCGCTACAAGGTCGCGGTCCCCAACCCGACCGAGGCCCAGTTCAAGGAGATCTTCCGCCGGATCTGCCCCGATCGGGGGCTCGTGTATGACGAGCGGGTGGTGGAGGACTGTCTCGAGCGCCACTACCGGGCCGGCGGCCGCAGCCTCCACGGCTGTCACCCCCGCGATCTCGCCGACTACGTCGTCCACAGTGCGCGCTACCGCGGCGAGGCCCCGGTCCTCAGCCCCGCGACCCTCGACCAGGCCGTGCGGGGCTACTTCGCCTCCCTCGGCCCGGCGGCCTGAGCAGGGGGGCCGCCGAGCCGCGGCGGGAGCCCGTCGGCTGCGCCGGCGAGCCGATAGCGCCCGCTGTCGGCGGCGAAGTCGACCACCACGGCGCCGGCGGCGAGGTGGCGGCACAGGGCGCGACGGAGCCTGCTGTGGGCGCGGGCCGCCCGGGTGGGGTCGCTGAGGGCGAGCCGGCGAAGGTCGGCCGGCACCGGCACCCACACAGCGGGGCGGCGGCGGGCCTGCGCGGCGGCCCGCCGCGCAGGCCCGCTGAGGAACCACTCGACCACGAGCCGGTCGCTGGGCAGGCCGCCGGTGAAGGCGTCCACTCGGGGGCCGTAGTAGTTGACGTGATAGCCCCGGGCCACCGCCCCCAGGCGATGCAGGTTGAAGTGGGCGTTGCGGACCTGGACCGGGTCGAACGTCCACACCATCCGGTCGAGCCCCTGGGCGAGGGCCGCGCGCCGCTGGGCCAGCTTGAGCCGCCGGCCAACCCCGAGCCCCTGCGCCGCGGGAACCACCCCGGCGGCGTGCGAGCGGTGGTAGGCGCGCCCGTCGGCGGTCCGGCCGGTGAAGCCGAAGCAGAAGCCGACCGGCTCCCCGTCCTGCGTGGCCAGGAGCACGATCCCGCCGCTATCGCTGATCGCGCGCAGGAGGGTGGCCGGGGCCGCCATCTGCTCGCTCTGCCAGATCGCGGCCTGGAGACGGCTCACCTGGTCGAGCTCCCTCAGGGTCCTCGCCGGTCGGATGCGCAACGCTGACACCTGGCCGATGGTACCGGGCGGCGTCCCGGGGGAGCGGCCCGGATAATGGCGGGCGATGCCCGCTACGCCAATCGAGCGCGTTCGCAACTTCTCGATCATTGCCCACATCGACCACGGCAAGTCGACCCTCGCCGATCGGCTTCTGGAGCGAACCGGCACCGTCGCCGCGCGCGACATGACCGCGCAGCTGCTGGACACCATGGATCTGGAACGGGAGCGGGGGATCACCATCAAGGCGCAGGCCGTGCGGCTCGTGCACACCCTGGACGACGGGACCGCCTATGAGCTGAACCTCATCGACACCCCCGGCCATGTCGACTTCGGCTACGAGGTCTCGCGCGCCCTGGCGGCGTGCGAGGGCGCGATCCTGGTGGTGGACGCGACCCAGGGGATCGAGGCCCAGACGCTGGCCAACGTCTACAAGGCGCTCGACCTGGGGCTGGTCCTGGTCCCGGTCATCAACAAGATCGACCTGCCGGCTGCCGAGCCGGAGCGGGTGGCGGGCGACATCGCCGAGGTCCTGGGGCTGCCCCGCGCCGGAACCCTGTTCGCCAGCGCCCGCACCGGCGAGGGCATCGACGCGGTGCTGGCGGCGGTGGTCGAGCGCATCCCGGCGCCGAGCGGCGACCGCAGCGCCCCCCTCCAGGCCCTGATCTTCGACAGCAAGTACGACGCCTATCGCGGCGTCATCATCTACGTGCGCGTGATGGCCGGTCGGATCGCGGCTGGCATCCCGATCCGGATGATGGCGGGCGGCGCCACCTTCGTCGTCGACGAGGCCGGCATCTTCCGCCCCCAGATGGAGCCGGTCGACGAGCTGGCCGCCGGCGAGGTGGGCTACCTGGTGGCCTCCATCCGCGACGTCCGCGACGCCAGAGTCGGCGACACCGTCACCAGCGCGGAGCGGCCGGCGCCTCGGCCGCTGCCCGGCTACCGGCGCGTGACCCCGATGGTGTGGGCGGGCGTCTATCCGGTCGAGGGGGACCGCTATCCCGAGCTGCGGGAGGCGCTCGGCCGCCTCCAGCTCAACGACGCCGCCCTCGTCTACGAGCCGGAGACCTCGGTCGCGCTCGGCTTCGGCTTCCGCTGCGGATTCCTCGGCCTTCTCCACCTCGACATCGTTCAGGAGCGGCTGGAGCGGGAGTTCGACCTCGAGCTGATCACGACCGCCCCATCGGTCGCCTACCGGGTCACCACCCACGGCGGCGAGGAGCTGCTCGTCGACAACCCCGCCCAGCTGCCCGATTCGGCCGCCATCGCCAGCATCGCCGAGCCGCGCGTCACTGCCGAGCTCCTGGCCCCGCGCGATGCGCTCGGCCAGGTCATGGAGCTGTGTCAGGAGCGGCGGGGGGAGATGCTCCACCTCGAGTACCAGCGCGGCGATCGCGCCCTGCTCCGCTACGACCTCCCGCTGGGCGAGATCATCAGCGACTTCTACGACCAGCTGAAGTCGCGCTCCCGCGGGTATGCCTCACTCGACTACGAGCTCCGCGAGTACCGGCCCGCCCAGCTGGTGAAGCTCGACGTGCTGGTGGGCGGGAGTCGGGTCGATGCCCTCAGCGCCATCATCCACCGCGACCGGGCCCAGCAGCAGGGGCGCCGGCTCGTCGAGCGCCTGCGAACCCTGATCCCGCGCCAGCTCTTCGAGGTCGCGATCCAGGCCGCCATCGGCGGCCGGATCGTCGCCCGGGAGACGGTGCCCGCCCTGCGCAAGGACGTGTTGGCCAAGTGCTATGGGGGCGACATCACCCGCAAGCGCAAGCTCTTGGAGAAGCAGCGCGAGGGCAAGAAGCGGATGAAGCGGGTGGGCAACGTCGAGATCCCCCAGGAGGCGTTCATGGCGGTGCTGCGGCTGGAGCCGCGCTGAGGCCCCGCGTACGGGGTCCCGCCTCGCAGGACGGCGCGCGCGGGATCCCGGGTGGCGGCCGGGCCGGGCCGGGGTCGGGCGTGCCCACCGGCTCGGCAGGTCCCGGCGGGCGCGGCGAGGCGGGGTTGCGGCTGCCCCGCTCGCTCTACCTGCACGTGCCGTTCTGCGAGCGGCTCTGCCCCTACTGCGACTTCGCCGTCCATGTCGGCAGCGATATCGCGCCCGAGCGCTTCCTGGCCGCGGCGCTGACCGAGCTGACGGCGCTGGCCGCGGCCGCCCGCCGCGTCGCCGGCGGCCCCCCGCCGCCGCTGGCAACGGTGTTCCTCGGCGGGGGCACGCCGAGCCGCCTGGCTCCGGCCGCGATCCGCCGGCTCCTCGGCGCCGTCCGCGAGGCGTTCGGGCTCGCGCCCGCAGCGGAGGTGACGATCGAGGCGAACCCGTCGGACCTGACGGCGCGGCGGGTGGCGGCGTGGCTGGAGGCGGGGGTGACCCGGGTCAGCCTCGGGGTCCAGAGCCTCGACGACGACGTCCTTCGCCAGCTGGGCCGGACCCATGACGCCGCGCGCGCGCTCGCGGCCATCGCCACCTGCCAAGGGGCGGGGGTCCGCCAGCTGAGCTGCGATCTGCTTTATGCCGTGCCCGGCCGGCCGGCGGCGACCTTCCGCCGCAGCCTCGAGCGCCTGCTCGAGGCCGGCCCGGACCATGTCTCGTGCTACGAGCTCACCGTGGAGACCGGGACCCGCCTCCACCGTCAGGTGGCGGGCGGGCTGGTGCGGCCCCTGGTCGCGCAGGCCGCCCTCCGGCAGCACTGGTGGGCGGTCGACCGCCTGGGGGCGGCGGGCTACCGCCAGTACGAGGTCAGCAACTTCGCCCGCCGCGGGGCGCGGTGCCGCCACAACCTCGTGTACTGGCAGGGGGGGTGGTACTGGGCGGTGGGTCCGGGCGCCCACGCGCACCTGCCGGTCGCGGTCGCGACCGCCCTCGGGCTGACCCCCGCCCCTGGGGCGGTGGCGGTGCGCACCTGGACCCACCGCGCACTCGCCCCCTACCTGCGGGCGGTGGCCCGCGACGGGCTGGGGCGAGCCGGGCAGGAGTCGGTGGACCCTCGCCAGCGGGCGATGGAGCGGCTCCTGATCGGGCTCCGCCTTTCCGGCGGCGTTCGGCTGCGCTCGGCGCCGGCCCGGCGGCGGGCGCGACCGCTGCTCGCGGGGGGGCTGCTCATCGGGGGCGGCGAGCGGGTGCGGCTCACCCGCCGTGGGCAGGAGCTCCTCGACGCCGTCGCCCTGCGGCTGGCGGGCTGAGCCCGATCCGCCGCGGGGCCAGGGGTCGGGCCCTCAGGCCGCTCCCGGCGGGAGGTGGAGGCCGAACAGGCGGGGCAGGATCACCCCCAAGACGTACCCGGTCAGCGCCGCGGCGGCTCCGATCCCCAGGACCTGGAGCCCCGAGGCCATAGCGCTCGAGCTCGTGATCCGACCCTTGGCGACGCCCAGCACAAGCAGGACGATCGCCGACACCGCCAGCGACACCCCGAGCGCCGCCAGGCCGTGGAGGACCGCGTACGGGACGATGGGGGGGATCGCCCCGAGGAGGAACGTGACGCCCATGCGCAGGCCGTCGCCGATCGGGGCGTCGGGGAGCGCGGGGGGGATCCCGAGCTCCTTCTCGATGTGGGTCTCCTCCCACAGCTGGGGGTACTCGGCCAGCATCGCCGCCAGGTCGTGGGCCTTCTCCAGCGGCACCCCCGACCGGTGGAGGATCGCCGCCATTTCGCCGTGCTCCTCCTCGGGTCGGGTGGCGAGCTCGTGGCGCTCCTTGCGGATCGCCGCCGCCTTGAGGTCCCGCTCGGAGATCCCGCCGAGGTAGGCCCCCGTGCCCATCGACACCATGCCGGTCAGCGCCACCACCACGCCGGCGAGGACGATCGTCGTGCGGCCGGCGCTGGCGCTGGCGACGCCGGTGACCAGCCCCAAGGTGGTGAGGAGCCCGTCCTGAACCCCGAACACCACCTCGCGGATGCCGGCGCGGCGCGCGAGTCGCTCCGCCTCGTCCCCCCGGGCGACCGCGGCGATCCCAGGCGACAGCTCCAGGCGGGACCGTGTCGCGTCGAGCGGCGAGTCGACAGCCCCCATGCGCGGCCCAGCATACCGGCCGACCACCCCACGCCGACGGCGGCGCCGACCCGGGCCCATGCTAGACTCCGGTTAGCACTCGGGCGGGCTGAGTGCTAAGCACAGGGGCGCCAGCCGATGGATCCACGCAAGGAGCGCATCCTCCAGGCGGTCGTGGCCGACTACACCGAAACCATGGTGCCGGTCGGGTCGCAGACGCTGGCGGCGCGCTACCTCTCCGAGATCAGCCCCGCCACCATCCGCAACGAGCTGGCGGAGCTGGTGGGGGACGGCTTCCTGCTCCAGCCCCACACCTCGGCCGGGCGCATCCCGACGGATCGCGGCTACCGCTACTTCGTCGACTTCCTGCTGCCGGTGGAGCCGGTGGAGCCCCAGGTGCGACGCAGCGTCCGCCACGCCTTCGAGGCGGCGGCGCCGTCGGCGGAGGCGGTCCTGGAGGTGGCGGCGGGGGTCATGAGCCAGCTCAGCGAGAACCTGGCGGTGCTCACCGGGCCGACCAGCCTCGGCAGCCGGCTCAAGCACGTGGCCCTGGTCGGCCTGCGGCCCGGTCACGCGCTCCTGGTCGTCGCGGTCTCCGACAACCGCGTCAGCCAGCGACTGATCGCGGTCGACGAGGGGCTCGACCAGGACCGGCTGACGGCGGTGGCGAGCTGGCTCAACCACCTGGCCCCCGGGCGGACGGCGGATGAGCTGGCCCAGCTGACGCTCGGCCCCGACGCCCCGATTGCTGGGCGGCTGGTGGTCGCGGCGGTGGGGGCGGCGCTGCGGAGCCTGGATGACCCCGGGACGGTGATCGTCCACGACGGCGTCCGCAACCTCGTGAGCCAGCCGGAGTTCGGCGACCCGCACCAGCTCCAGGCCGTGCTCGAGGTGCTCGAGACCCAGCGGGTGATGGCCGAGCTCCTCAGCCTGGCGATGCCGATCTCGGGGGTCCAGGCCGTGATCGGGAGCGAGAACGAGCTGGCCGAGCTCCGGGGCTGTGCGATCCTGGTCACGGCCTACCGGGTGGGTGATCGCCTGCGCGGGACGATCGGCGTGGTGGGGCCGACGCGGCTCCGGTACGGTCGGGTGGTGGCGCGGATGGAGCTGGTCGCGCGCCTAACCGGCGAGATGCTCGATCGGCATCTCGTGTGAGGTCGACCGTGGCCGCCGGCGCCCCGCCGGCGGACGCGGCCGTCGCGCCGGCGTCGCGGCGCCGGCGGCAGGAGGGCAGATGGAGAGCAAGCAACCGGACGCGATCGGGGCGGCGCCGGGTCCCGAGGAGGCGGGCCTCGAGGAGGCGCGGCCGGCCGATGGGGCGGCCGCGCTCGAAGCCGAGGTCGAACGGCTGAACGCCGAGCGGGCTGACCAGGCCCGCAGCTACGTGCGGCTGGCCGCCGACCTCGACAACCTGCGCAAGCGGACGGCGCGCGAGCTGGCCGACAGCCGTCGCTACGGCGGCCTCGCCCTGCTCACCGCCGTCCTCCCGGCGCTGGACAACCTCAGCCGGGCGGTGGCTCACCTCCCCCCCGGCGACGACGACCAGCTTGCGACCGGGCTGCGGCTGACGGTCCGCCAGCTCGAGGCCGCGCTCGCCTCCGAGGGGATCGAGCCGGTCCCATCCGTCGGGGTGCCGTTCGATCCCCAGCTGCACGAGGCGGTCGCGACCGAGCCGGGCGGGCCGATCGAGCAGGACACGGTCGTCGCCGAGCTGCGCCCGGGCTACCGCTACCACGATCGGGTCGTCCGACCGGCGCAGGTCCGGGTCGCCCGGGCCGGGGAGCCGCTGCCCGCCGTGGGCGCCGACGCCGAGGCGGGCTGAGCCGCCGATGGCCCAGGCGCGGCGCGACTACTACGAGGTGCTCGGGGTGGGGCGGAATGCCACCGCCGAGGAGATGAAGCGCGCCTACCGCCGGCTGGCAATGCAGTACCACCCGGACCGCAACCCCGACGACCCGAGCGCTGAGGTGCGCTTCAAGGAGATCGGGGAGGCGTACGCCGTCCTCTCCGACCCCGAGCGCCGTCAGCGCTACGACACCTGCGGCCACGCCGACGGCGGTCAGCCGCTCGGGGCCGACTTCGGGTTCCAGTCCGCCTTCGATCTCTTCGACATGTTCTTCGGCGGCGGGGCTCGACGGCCCCAGACCGGACCGCAGCACGGGGCGGATCTCAGGATGCCGCTCGCGATCGACTTCGAGGAGGCGATCCGCGGGGTCACCCGGCGGGTGGAGGTCACTCGCCCAGCCCAGTGCCCTGTGTGCGACGGTACCGGCGCCGCCCCCGGCAGCCACCCCCGCCGCTGCCCCCAGTGCGAGGGATCCGGACAGGTCCGGCAGGTGCGGCAGACGTTCCTCGGCCAGATGGTGAACGTCCAGCCCTGCGGCCGCTGCCGAGGCCGCGGCGAGGTCGTTGACACCCCCTGCAACGGCTGCCACGGCCGGGGCCTCGTCGAGGAGACCCGGTCCGTCGAGGTCCACATCCCGGCCGGGGTGGACAGCGAGATGCAGGTGCGGGTCCCGGGGGAGGGGGCGGCGGGCGAGCGCGGCGGCCCCCCGGGCGACCTCTACCTGGCCCTCACCGTCCGGCCCCACTCGGTGCTCCAGCGCCGGGGCCTCACCCTGATCTACGAGTGTCCGGTCAGCATCGCCCAGGCGGCGCTCGGGGACGCGATCACGGTGCCGACGGTCGACGGCCCGCGTCCGATCACGGTGCGGCCGGGCACCCAGTTCGGCGATCGGATCCGCATCCCCGGGCTGGGCGCCCCCGACCCCCGCACCGGCCGGCGCGGCGACCAGGTCGTGATCGTGCGGGTGGTGGTGCCGAGCCACCTGACCGAGGCTCAGCGGAACGGTCTGCGGGAGCTGTTCCCACCCGACGGCCAGCCCCACCCGGTGCGCCGCGGCTTTCTCGGAAACCTCAAGGACGCGATCGGGCTCTAGGACCAGCCCGCCGGGGCGGTCAGCCCGCCGGGGCCTCCAGGTCCTGGGCCCGGGCCAATAGGACGGTCGCGGCCACCACCCCCGCCAGGGTCGTGCGCAGGTTTCGGGGGCCGAGCGATGCCGGGCGAGCCCCGGCGGCCACCAGCGCCTGGACCTCACCGAGCTCCAGCCCGCCCTCAGGGCCGATCACGACGGCGGTCGGCCGGCTCGGCTCCCACTGGATCGAGGGCAGCGCCTGGCGGCGCTCGCCCTCGTGGCACACGAAGACCTGGAGGCCGGGTTCGCCTCGGCGGAGCTCGGCGACGGCCGGCAGCACCGGCGCGATCGGCGCCACCGCCGGGACCCGATGCCGGCCGGCGAGCTGGGCCGACTCGCGGGCGATCGCCTGCCAGCGATGGACCCGCTCGACCGCGTCGCCGGGCGCCGGCCGGGCGATGGTCCGGCGGGTCACGACCGGCCAAACCGCTGACACCCCGAGCTGAGCCAGCTGCTCGACCACCTGGGCCATGCCGGTGCCCTTCGGCAGCGCCTGGACGACGTGAACCTGGCTGCGGGGCTCGCGCCGGGCGCGTCGGCTCGCAACGATGGTGCCCAGCACCCGGCCGGGGTCGAGCACCTCCAGCCGGACCTCGTGCTCCACCCCGGGCTCGGCGACGACGGTGATGACCTCGCCCGGCCGGCAGCGGAGGACGCGCGCCAGGTGCCAGGCGTCCTGGTCGACGAGCTCGACCGCGCCGTTGGCCGCGATCTGCGCCGACGGGACGAAGAACACGGGCACCGCCGCGAGTGTACCGCGGGCTGGCCGGGACCCCGGGCGGCCCGACCCGGCGCCGCCCGGTCGATCGGGCGTCGCCGGGTCGGTACGATGGCGGCGGTGGACTGGCCCGACGACGACCAGCCTGTGCGCGTCACCGTCGAACCGGGGATCCAGGTGGTGGTCCACGAGCTCGGGGCGGGCAGCCCGCTCCTCCTGCTCCCCGGCCTGGGAGCCGACCACATCGCCTTCGCCCGCAACGTGCGCGCCCTGGCCGAGCGGCATCTCTGCCTGGTCGTGGACCCCCGGGGGATCGGAGCGAGCGATCCCCTGGTGGGTCCCGGCTCGATGGCGGTCTTCGCCGACGACGCGGCCGCCGTCATCGCCGCCCGCGCGAGCGGGCCGGCTCACGTCCTCGGCGTGTCGATGGGGGGGATGGTCGCCCAGCACCTCGCCCTGCGCCATCCCGACCGGGTGCGGACCCTGGTGCTCGGGTGTACCCATCCGGGCGGGGCGGCGGCGGTCCTCCCGGATCCGGCCGTGACCCGCGACCTTCTCGGCGGGGGCGCTCGGGATCCGGTCTCCGCCTACCGAAACGCCTGCCGGGTGATGTATGGGGCGGCATTCCAGCGGCACCACCCCGAGGTCGTGGAGGCGGCGATCGCCTGGCGGGCCCGTCATCTCGTTTCGGGCCGGACCTTCCGCGTGCAGCAGGAGGCGATCCGCCACCACGCCACTGACGGGGAGCTCGCCGCGATCGCGGCGCCGACCCTGGTCCTGCACGGGAGCGAGGACCGGGTCGTCCCGATCGCCAACGGCGAGCGGCTGGCGGCCCGCATCCCCCGGGCGACGCTGACCCAGTTCGCCGGTCTCGGGCACCTCTTCTTCCAGGAGGATCCGGTGGCGACCGACCGCGTCCTGCGCGAGTGGCTGGCGGCGTGCGACCCGCAGGCGTGAGCCGGTGACCGGGGGGGCGCGGCAGGTGGGCGTCGCCGCGGGCGCGCGGCGGACGGTAGAATCAGCGATCTGCCCCAAGGCCGGCGGCGTCGGGCCGGCGGCTGGGGGACGGAGGCCGCATCGGCGGCGCGAAAGGAGGTGAGGTTCCCTGTCGGAGGTCAAGCTCCGGGACGGTGAGACGTTCGAAAGCGCGCTCCGCCGTTTCAACAAGAAGATCAAGCAGAACGGCATCCTCTCCGAGGTGCGGCGGCGCGAGTACTACGAGAAGCCGAGCGTCCGCCGCAAGAAGAAGCTCCTCGCGGCCCGCAAGCGACGCGCCAAGCAGGGCTGATCGGCGGGCCCGGGAAGGGGGGGCGGTGATCCAGCTGGCTCCGTCCCTGAACGGGTGGGCGCGCGCCCAGGTGGAGGGGTCCGCGCTCGCCGAGCTCCTTGAGGGCTGCCTTGCGGCCCTCGGCCGCGGAGGCTGGGAGGTGAGCTGCCGCTGCACCGACGATCGAGAGCTCCAGGAGCTCTCCCACCGCTTCCGGCAGGAGGACCGGCCCACTGACGTCCTGGCCGTCCCCGCCGCGGGTGACCCGGCGGGGGGCTGGGTGCTCGGCGATCTCGCGATCTCCGTCGAGCGGGCCGCCCGGCAGGCGGCGGCCTCCGGCGGGCCGCCCGAGGCCGAGCTTCGGCTCCTCGCCGTTCATGGCCTCTTGCACCTGTGCGGCCACGATCACGACACGCCGGAGCGGGCGGGGGCGATGACGAGGGCCACCCGGCACCTCCTCGCGGCCGCCGCGGCCGAACGGGGAGAGCCGGCCCCGGCGGTCCCGGAGCTGGCCGGCGCGGACGACGGGGCGCCGGCGCCGGCGGGCACCCCTCGGGCGAGCGCCGCGAGGTGACGTGGCGACGCGGCCCGGCGGCGGGGTCGGATGAGGGCCGCGAGCGAGTCCTGGTCCTTGGGCTCGGCAACCCCGGGACCGAGTACGCCCACACCCGCCACAACGCAGGCTGGGATGCCGTCGACGTGGTCGCCCGACGCCTGGGGACCCGAGTCGACCGTCGGGAGCGGGCGGCCCTGGTGGGACGCACGGACCGGGGGGGGCGGCGATGGATCCTCGCCAAGCCGCTCACCTACATGAACGAGTCGGGTCGGGCGGGGGCCCAGCTCGCCCGGTCGGAGCGGGTCGAGCCCGCGCGCACGATCGTCGTCCACGACGACCTCGACCTGCCCTTCGGGCGGCTCCGGCTCCGCCAGGGCGGCGGCACCGGTGGCCACAACGGGCTGCGCTCGCTGGAGGCGGCCTGGCGGAGCCGCGACTTCGTCAGGGTTCGGATCGGGATCGGCCGCCCGCCAGCGGGAGAGGACCCGGTCGACTACGTTCTCACCCGCCCCCCCGAGCCGGAGCGGGGGGGGTGGGACGAGGTGATGGGACGAGCGGCCGATGCCGTCGTCGCCGTCGTCGAGGGCGGCCTCACGG
This sequence comes from Candidatus Dormiibacterota bacterium, assembly GCA_027306595.1. Lineage (GTDB taxonomy): Bacteria > Chloroflexota > Dormibacteria > Aeolococcales > Bog-877 > DAHUZL01. The sequence goes on from DAHUZI010000079.1 coordinate 12,706, forward strand.
CCGCCATGGACCGCTTCAACGCGGCCACCCCCGGGCCCGCCGGCGAGGCGGGCCGGCCGCCGGCCGATCGGGCCCTCGGGTGAGCGTGTCCCGGACGGCGACGCCGGACGCGGCCGGAGCCAGCCTTGGGGCCCGCCCGGCGCCCTCCCTCCACGACCGCCTGGGCCGCACCGCCGCCCTGCGGGCGGTGGGTGCGTGGGCGGCCGGCCGTCGCGACCCCCTCGCGCTCGACGGCGTTCCCCACGGGGCGGTCGCGCTCGTGGCCTGGTGGTGCGCCGCCGAACTGGGCACGACCGTCCTGCTCGTGACCGGCGACCCCGAGCTCGCCTGGAGCGAGAGCCAGCCCTGGCCGGGCGAGTCCCAGCCGCCGCCGCTCCTGTTCCCCGCGCCGGACACCCTCCCGTTCGATCGGGTCCCGCCGGGCGACGAGGCCCTGCGCCTGCGGCTCCAGACCCTCCTCGCCCTCCGGAGCCCCGTCCCCCGGGTGGTCGTCACCTCGGTGCCGGCGCTCCTGCGCCCGACCCTGGCGCCTCGGTGGCTGCGCGAGCGCACCCGCCGCCTGGCGGTCGGGGACCGCGTCGGGCTGGAGGCGGTGGTGGCCGAGCTGGTGGCGCTCGGATACCGGCGCGAGGCGGTGGCGAGCTCACCTGGAGCCTTTGCCCGCCGCGGCGGGATCCTCGACCTCTTCCCTCTCCTCGAACGCCGCGCCCTGAGGGTGGAATGGTTCGGGGAGCAGGTGGAGGGGCTGTGGCGCATCGACGGCGAGTCGCAGGCGTCCGCTGGCCGGATCGATGCCGTGGAGCTGTCCCCGGCACGGGAGCTGCCGCTCGACTCCGAGTCGATCCTGGGGGCCCGGGCCCGGCTCGCCGCGGCCCCGCCCCTGCATCTGCGGGCGGACGTCGCCGAACGCTGGGCCCGCGACCTCGAGCTCCTCGCCGCCGGCAACATCGGTGAGGGTGCCGACGGCCTCGGGCCCCTCCTCCTCGCCCCCACGGTCACCCTCCTCGACCACCTGCCCCAGGGCGCGGTGGTCGTCGTCGACGACTGGGGGCGCCTCGCCCGCGCCGGCGAGCGGTGGCGCGAGGAGATCCTCGAGGTCCACACCGGGGAGGTCGAACGGGGCGAGCTCCCGGACGCCATCCCCCCCGGACTCGCGGACCTGGACCAGGTGCTCGCGCGCTGCGCCGGGCCGGGGACGATCGACTGCCGGCGGGAGACCGGGACCGCGGCTGGGGTGGCGCAGGCGGTGGAGTGGGCTCCGCGCACGAGCCCGAGCTTCACCGACGATTTCCGAGCGTTCGCCGGCCACGTCCGGGAGGCGGTGGCCGCCGGCGAGGCGGTCGTCGTCGTCAGCCGCCAGGAGGACCGCGTGGTCGAGCTCGCGACCGAAGCCGGGCTCGAGCCCATGGCCGTCGACGCCCTCGACGGGCGGTCGACCCCGCTCGTCGACGGGACCGTGCTGGTCGCCCCGGGCGAGCTGCGCGGCGGCCTCGGCCTGCCCGAGGCCGGTCTGTGGCTCCACGCCGATGCCGACCTCTTCGGCGGGCTCAAGCGGCGGGCCTCGGTGCTCACCCGCGGCGCCCGGCGGGCGGAGTCCAGCCTCGGGGGCCGGATGCGCACCGCCGCCAGCGCCCCCTCGGCCCAGCGGGCCTTCCAGCTTCAGCTCCGCGCCGGCGACCTCGTCGTCCACCGCGACCACGGCATCGGCCGCTTCCTCGCGATGCAGCGGGTCGAGGAGGCCGACGGGGCCCACGAGTACATGCAGCTGGAGTACGCGGAGGGCCACCGGCTCTACGTCCCGGTCGAGCACCTCGACCGGGTCGACCGCTACGTCGGGGGCGGTGACGCCCGCCCCCAGCTGAGCCGGCTGGGCACCGGTGAGTGGGAGCGCACCCGCCAGCGGGTCCGGCGCCGGGTCGACGCGATCGCCAAGGACCTCGTCGAGCTCTACGCGAGCCGGCTCCAGGTGCAGGGCCACGCCTTCGCGCCCGACAGCCGCTGGCAGGGTGAGCTGGAGGCCGCGTTCGCCTACGAGGAGACCCGGGACCAGCTCCTGGTCCTGGAGGACATCAAGCGCGACATGGAGTCGCCCCGCCCGATGGACCGGCTCCTCTGCGGCGACGTCGGGTTCGGCAAGACCGAGATCGCGGTGCGGGCCGCGTTCAAGGCGGTGCAGGACGGCTTCCAGGCGGCGATGCTGGTGCCGACCACCGTGCTCGCCCAGCAGCACCACCTCACCTTCTCCGAACGCCTGCGCGCGTTCCCGCTTCGGGTCGAGGCGCTGTCGCGGATGCGGAGCGAGGCGGAGGTGCAGGCGGTGCTCCTCGGGCTGCGGAGCGGGAGCGTCGACATCGTGATCGGAACCCACCGCCTGCTCCAGGCCGACGTCGCCTTCAAGAACCTGGGGCTGGTGATCCTCGACGAGGAGCAGCGCTTCGGGGTGCGCCAGAAGGAGCGATTCAAGCAGCTCCGCACCGCTGTCGACGTGCTGTCCCTCAGCGCCACCCCGATTCCCCGCACCCTCCACATGGCGCTGTCGGGGATCCGCGACCTGTCCGTGATCCGGACCCCGCCAGAGGACCGGGTCCCGATCAAGACTTACGTCACCGCCACGGCCCGCGAGCTGATCCGCGATGTCTGCCTGCGGGAGCTGAGCCGGGGCGGCCAGGTGTACTACGTGCACAACCGGGTGCAGACGATCGCGCGCGAGGCGGCCTTACTTCGCCAGCTCCTCCCCGAGGCCCAGATCGCGATCGCCCACGGGCAGATGCGCGAGGGCGAGCTGGCCCAGGTCATGGTCCAGTTCATGAGCGGGGAGGTGGACATCCTCTGCTGCACCACGATCATCGAGAGCGGCCTCGACATCCCCAACGTCAACACCATCGTCATCGACGATGCCAGCCGGCTGGGCCTGGCCCAGCTCTACCAGCTGCGGGGCCGCGTGGGGCGGGCCGGGCAGCGCGCCTACGCCTACCTCCTCTACGACCCCGCCCGCAGCCTCACCGAGCGGGCCGACAAGCGCCTGGACGTGATCGAGGACCTCCAGGACCTCGGCGCCGGCTTCACCCTGGCGCTCCGCGACCTCGAGATCCGGGGCGCCGGCAACGTCCTCGGTGAGGCCCAGCACGGCGAGATCGCCGCCGTCGGGCTCGAGCTCTACAACCACCTCCTGCGCCAGGCGGTGGGCGAGCTGCAGGGCGAGACGGTCCGGGAGTCGCCGTCCCAGGTGTCGGTCCGGCTGCCGCTGGCCGCCCTCCTCCCCGACGGGTACGTCGAGGACGAGCGGGTGCGACTGCGCGCCTACCAGGACCTGGCCGCCTGCGCGAGCGAGTCCGAGCTCGAGCTCGCCGCCCGCACCCTTCGGCAGCGCTTCGGCCCCCTCCCGACCCCGGCCGCCAACCTCGTCGCCACCCTGAGGGTCCGGCTCCTGGCGGCCGCCGTCGGCGTGGCCCAGGTGGAGACCGAGGGCGACGACGTGGTCCTCCAGTTCGGCCCGGGTGGCGCCGAGCGGGTCCGGGGTGTGGCGGCCCAGTTCGGCCGCCAGGTCGGCTGGGGGCCATCCCGGCTGCGGCTCCACCGGGCCGTGGCCGGCGCCGCTTGGCTCGACCGGCTCCTCGAGCTCCTGCGGGAGCTGGATCGGGCCCGGCGGGCGGAGGTCCGGGCCGGTGGATGAGCGGACCACGCACAGCCTCGCCGCCCTGGTGCGGACCATCGCGCGGCTCCGCGCCCCGGGGGGCTGTCCGTGGGACCGCCAGCAATCGCACGCGTCGCTGGCCCCCTACCTGGAGGAGGAGGCCCACGAGGCGGTGGCGGCGATCGAGGCCGGCCGGCCGCTCGCGCTGGCCGAGGAGCTCGGCGACGTCCTGGTGCAGGTCGTGATGCACGCGGTGGTCGCGGCTGAACAGGGGACGTTCGACCTCGCGGACGTGGCCGCCGGGGCCGATGCCAAGATGGTCCGGCGCCACCCCCACGTCTTCGCCGACGCCGCGGTCGCGGGCGTCGCTGACGTGCTCCAGAACTGGGACCGGCTGAAGGCCGCCGAGCACGGCGACCGCCTGTCGCTCCTCGACGGGGTGCCGGCCACGCTGCCCGCCCTCCAGCTCGCCGCCAGCCTCCAGCGCCGTCCCGCCCGCTTGGGCCTCGACCCCACCCCCGACGCGGCCGCGGCCCGGGCCGCCCTCGGCGCGGCGGCCGCCGCGCTCGTCGAGCCTCCTGCGGGTCCCGGCCGGCCCCCCTCGGGC
>DAHUZI010000084.1 GCA_027306595.1 Candidatus Dormiibacterota bacterium
TCGGCGACAGCCGTCGCCGGCCCCGCGGGGCGCTGGGCCCGGGGCGCTGCGGGCGCGCGGCTGGGATGGCGGGGCGCGGCGGAGCTTCGCTTCTTCGGTCGCTTGGCCATGGTGGAGTCGCGGGCACCCGGCGGTGGCGACCGGGGCGGCGCGGGGGCCAGTGTACCCGAGGCTGCGGGCACGGCCGGCGGCGAGCGCCGCGCCGCCGTTCCGGGGCGGGCGCGGTCGTCGGCTACCAGGCGCCGACGGTGCAGACAGCGGGCATCGGCAGGAAGGACGGGTCGGTATCGGAAGAGGGGACGGGAAGGCTCCGACACCCGCTGTCTGCTGGGGCCGTGGGGCGGTCCCACATCTGGTGCCCGGGTGACATTGAAGCACAGGATGTTGTGGAGCGCAAGGGTTCGGCCCGGATCCTCGAGCCGGCCGCTCGGCGACCGTCAGACGTTGAAGAGGAAGTGGACGACGTCGCCGTCGCGGACGACGTAGTCGCGTCCCTCCAGGCGGCGGCGCCCGCGTTCGCGGACCCCGGCGTAGCCGCCGGCCGCGAGGAGGTCGCCCACGTCGCAGACCTCGGCCCGGATGAAGCCGCGCGCGAAATCGGTGTGGATCACGCCGGCGGCGTCCACCGCGGTGCCGCCCTGGGGCAGGGTCCAGGCCCGCACCTCCTTCTCGCCCGCGGTGAAGAAGGTGAGAAGACCGAGGGCGGCATAGGCGGCCCGGCTGAGCCGACCGAGGCCGGCCTCGCCGACCCCCAGGCTCTGGAGGTACGCGGCCGCCTCCTCGATGTCGAGCTCGGCCAGCTCCGCCTCGAGCTTGGCGCTGACGGTGACGAACGAAGCGCCCACCTGCGCCGCCCGCTGCGCGATCTGGGCGGCCGGTCCGCCGGTCGCCCCCGAGCTGAGGGCGTCCTCGTCGACGTTGGCGACGTAGACGCCGGGCTTGGCGGTGAGGAGCTGGAGCTGGGACAGCCCCACCCGCTCCTCATCGCCAAGCGGCACCCCCCTGGCCGGCCGCCCGGCGTCGAGCGCCTCCCGGAGGCGGTGGAGGCCCTGGATCTGGGCCGGGGTCACGTCCCTCGGCCGCCGCGCGCGCTCCTCGACACGGTCCAGGCGGCGCTCCACGGTCTGGAGGTCGGCGAGCGCCAGCTCCAGCTCGAGGATGTCCATGTCCCGGACCGGGTCGACCGAGCCCTCGACGTGCGCGACCTGACCGGTGAAGGCGCGGATCACCAGGGCGATCGCGTCGGTGGAGCGAATGTGACCGAGGAACTGGTTGCCGAGCCCCTCGTTCCGGCTGGCGCCGCGGACCAGCCCGGCGATGTCGCTGAAGGTGACCGTGGCGGGGATGACCCGGGGGGGGTGGAACAGCTCGGCCAGCCGGCGGAGCCGCTCGTCGGGCACCGGAACCACTCCGGTGTTGGGGTCGATGGTCGTGAACGGGTAGTCGCCCACCAGGGCGCGGCCCCCGGTCAAGGCGTTGAACAGCGTCGACTTGCCGGAGTTGGGCAGCCCGACGATCCCGACGGCGAGGCTCATCGCCCTGGGGCCTCGGCCGCCCCGGCGAGCCGGCTCAGGCGTCCACCTCGGCCGCCACCTCGTTCTCCAGCCGCCCCACCCCGGCGATCTCGACCGTCACGCGTTCGCCGGGGACCAGGAAGCGGGGCGGGGTTCGGAACGCCCCCACCCCGCTGGGCGTGCCGGTGGCGATGACGTCGCCGGGCTCCAGCGGGGTGAAGCTGGTGATGTACTCGAGGAGGCGGGGGACGTCGAAGGTCATGTCGCGGGTGGAGGCGTGCTGCATTCGCTCGCGGCCGACGGTCACGGTCAGCTCGAGGGCGCCGGGATCGGGGGCCGCGCCGGCGAGAACCACCCAGGGACCGAAGCCGCCGGTGGCCGGGAAGTTCTTGCCCGGCGTCCACTGGCTGCTGTGGCGCTGGAAGTCGCGCACGGTGGCGTCGTTGAAGCAGCTGTAGCCGCCGACGAGGGCGAGCGCCTCGGCCCGGGCGACCCGGTAGCCCCATCGCCCGATGACGACGGCCAGCTCCCCCTCCCAGTCCAGCTCGTCGGAGACCTGGGGCTTGCGGATCGGCTGGCCGTGACCCACGAGCGTGGAGGCGAAGCGGGTGAAGAGGACCGGGTAGGGGGCGGTCCCGAAGGCCCCCTTGGCCTCCTGGGCGTGGTCGTGGTAGTTCACGCCGACGCAGATGATCCGGGCGGGGCGGGGGACTGGGGGCAGGAGGGCGACGTCGGCCAGAAGGTGGGTGAGCGGCTGGCCCGCGGGCCCGGGCGCCTGGGGACCGGCCAGCGCGTGGTCGACCGCCTGGCGGGCCGCGTCCAGGGCGGCCGCGCCGCCCTCAAGCAGCCCCCCCACCGACGGGGGCAGCAGGGCCGCGGCCCGCTCGGCCGCTCGGCCCTCGCCGCGGCGCTCCAGCCGATCTCGGTAGGCGTGCGCCAGGGAGACGACGCGGTCCCCCTCGACCGCGCCGCAGGCCGCCGCCCCGTGCTCACGAAACGTCACCAGTCGCATCGAATCCCTCCGGCCGCCGGCGGTGCGGCGCCGGACTTCGCCCATGATGACGGGTCGCCGGTCGGGCCATCCCGCCCCCCGGGCCGACGGCCGCCGGCCGCGGCCCCCGTCGGCGACAGGGCCCGTGATAGGCTTCCACCCGGTCGAATCAGGTCGAGGGATGCGTTCCGTGGCCGAGGTCGGCGTGCGATTGGTCGAGTCGGTCGGCCTGTCCGGGGCGGCGCCGCTGGACCGCCGAGCGCGCCCCAGCGCGCCGGCGGGGCGCGGGGGCGGGCTCGAGCTGGTCGCCTGGCTGGAGGCCGAGCTCGGCAGCCAGGGGCGGCCGCCAGGCTCCCGGCTGCCGCCGGAGCGGGAGTTGGCCCGGCGGCTGGGGGTGACCCGCAACACCCTGCGCAAGGCGCTCGGCGTCCTCGAGGCCCAGGGCCGGCTCGACCGCCACGTCGGCCGGGGGACGTTCGTCGCCAGCCGGCCCAACCCCCAGGCCGCGGCCCGGGGCCTGGTCGAGTCCTCGCCGGCCGAGGTCATGGCGGTTCGACTGGCGATCGAGCCCCAGCTCCTGCCCCTGGCGGTGGCGGCGGCGCGCCCCGCCGACCTCGAGCGAATGGGCCAGTGCCTGGTTCGCGCCCGCTCCGCGGTGAGCTTCCACGACATCGAGATCTGGGACACCGCCCTCCATCAGGCCATCGCCGAGGCGACCCACAACGTCCTGGCGGGCGCGATCCTGCGGGTGATCAACGGCGCTCGCGACCAGCCCTACTGGGGCTCCCTCAAGGAGCGGACCCTCACCCCCGCCCGCCAGGAGACCTCGCAGCGGGAGCACGAGGAGATCGTCGACGCGATCCGCGAGCGCGATGCGCAGCGGGCCCAGGCGGCGATGCGCCACCACCTCCTCACCGTGCAGACGATGCTCCTGGGCAGCCCCGACCCCTCGGCCTGATCGGGAACCGCTCCGGCCCCCTCAGAGCCGCTCGAGCTCGTAGGCGCGGTGGAGCGCCCGCACCGCGTCCTGGGCTCGGTCGCGGGGCACGGTGGCGGTGATGCGGATCTCCGAGGCGACGATCATCCCGATGTTGATCCTCTGGTCGGCGAGCGCGCGGAACATCCGCGCCGCCACCCCCGGGCTGCCCAGCACCCCGGTCCCGACCACCGAGACCTTGGCGATGGCGGCGTCGACGGTCGCCTCCGCGGCCCCGACCGCGGCCACCAGCTGGGGCAGCAGGTCGTGGATCTGGTCGAGGTCGGCGGCGGCGACCGTGAAGCTCACGTCGGTGAGCCCGGCGTGGCCCACGTTCTGGACGATGGCGTCGACGCTGATCCCGGCCGCGGCCAGCGGGCTGAAGATGGCGGCCGCGATCCCCGGCCGGTCGGGCACGCCCACGACCGTGACCTTGGCGCAGTCCTCCTGGTGGGCGATGCCCCTGACCTTCTGCCGCGGCTCCACGGTCGGCTCCCGTACCACGAGCGTGCCCTGGTCGCGGGGATGGAAGGTGCTCCGCACGCGGATCGGGACCGCGTGCGCGGCCGCGATCTCGACCGCGCGGGGGTGCAGCACCGCCGCCCCCACGGCCGCCAACTCTAGCATCTCGTCGTAGCCGATCTCGGGCAGCCGGCGGGCGTCGGCGACCACCCGCGGGTCCGCGCTGTAGACCCCGCGGACGTCGGTGAAGATGTCGCAGACGCCGGCGCCGAGCGCGGCCGCCAGCGCGACCGCGGTGGTGTCCGAGCCGCCCCGGCCGAGGGTGGTGGTCTCCAAGGTGTCGGCGATCACCCCCTGGAACCCGGCGACGACCACGACCCGCCCCCGCTCCAGCTCGTCGGTGATCCGCTGGGGGACCACGTCGACGATCCGGGCCCGTCGGTGGTGGGGCGCCGTGCGGATGCCGGCCTGGAGGCCGGAGAGGGAGACGGCCGGGGTGCCGAGGGCGTCGAGCGCCATCGCCAGGAGCGGAGCGGTCACCGTCTCCCCGGTGGCGAGGAGCGCGTCCAGCTCCCGAGCCGGCGGCCGGGGGTGGAGGCGGCGGGCCTGGCCGAGGAGCCGGTCGGTGGTCGCCCCCATCGCGGAGACGACGACGACGACGCCACCCGCCGCCCGGCGGGCCTCGGCGACCGAGGCGGCGACCCGTCGGATCCGGGCGAGCGTCGCCACCGACGTGCCCCCGTACTTCTGGACCACCGGGCGCTCGCCACCCTGGGGCTGGGTCACGGCCGCGCCCCGCCCACCGCCAGGGGCTCCACCGTCAACCCCCGCGCCGCCAGCGGCAGCACCCGGACCCCGCCCGCGAGCCCGAGCCCCGCCGCCGCCGCCGCCAGCGCCCCGCCGATCGCCTCCATCCGGGCGGGCTCGCTCGGCCCGAGCGCGAGCACGCTCGGGCCGGCCCCGCTGAGACACGCGCCGTAGGCGCCGGCCGCCAGGGCGGCGGCGAGGAGGGCGGGGAGCCAGGGCAGGAGCCGGGCCCGGGCCGGCTGGTGCCAGCGGTCCTCGAGCGCCCAGCGCAGGCAGTCGAGGTCGGGCGCCGTGAGGGCGTGGACCAGCAGGGCGCAGCGGCCGGCGTTGAAGACCGCGTCGGCGAGCGGGACCGTCGCCGGCAGGACGGCCCGGGCCGCCGCCGTCGCCAGCTCCTGGTCCGGCACGTACAGGACCGCCGCCAGCCCCGCCGGCACGGGCACCCGCCGCGCCAGCGGGGTCCCGTCGTCGCGGCGGACGGTGACGGCCAGCCCCCCGTAGAGGGCCGCCGCGGCGTTGTCCGGGTGGCCCTCGAGCTCGGCGGCCGGTCCGAGCAGCGCGTCCGGCTCGGGC
>DAHUZI010000094.1 GCA_027306595.1 Candidatus Dormiibacterota bacterium
GGCCCGTCCCCGGCTCGGGCGCGGCCCGGGAGCGGGGGCCCGCCCGACCGGCCCGGCGGCGGGCCGGGCGGGCTCGGCCGGCTCCCCCGCCGCCAGCCGCAGGAGCACGACCTCCAGAGCCAGTCGGGGGTCGTCGGCGCGGCGCACGAGGGCGAGCCCGTGGGCGCACGCTGCCAGGGCATCGGCCCAGAATCGGGGCGGGATGTCGACCCCGCCGTCCCCCGGATGGGCCTCGCCGATGAGCCGGGCCCGCGCCAGGTCGGCGATCGCCCGCAGGAGCTGGCGCGGATCGGCGCCCACCGCGTGAAGCGCCTCCAGCTGGCGGAGGACCCTGGCCGGGTCGCCCGCCGCCGCCGCCACCACCACCTGCACGGCCGCTGCCGGGTCGACGAGCCCGAGCGCCTCGCGGACGGCCGCCGCCGTCACGCCCCGATCGCCCAGGCCGATCACCCGGTCGAGCAGTGAGACCGCATCCCGCATCGAGCCCTGCCCGGCGTCGGCGATCAGGGCCAGGGCCTCGGGCGCCGCCACGACCCCCTCCCGCTCACAGATGGTCGCCAGCCACCGGCTGGTGGCGGCCCCGTCGATCCGGCGGAAGTCGTAGCGCTGGCAGCGGGAGAGCACAGTCTCGACCAGGCGGTGGGGCTCGGTGGTGGCGAGGATGAAGCAGACGTGCGGGGGCGGCTCCTCCAGGGTCTTGAGGAAGGCGTTGCCCGCGGGGTCGGTCAGCATGTGGGCCTCGTCGACGATGTACACCTTGCGCCGCAGCTGGGCGGGCAGGAAGCGCACCCGCTCGCGCAGGTCCCGGATCTCGTCGATGCCACGGTTGGTGGCGGCGTCGATCTCGAGGACGTCGAGAGCCGCCCCGTCGAGGCAGGCCCGGCAGGCCTCGCAGCGATTGCAGGGCTCGCCCTCGTCCGGCGCCAGGCAGTTCATCGCCCGGGCGAGGATGCGGGCGGCCGAGGTCTTCCCCGTCCCCCGGATCCCGGTGAAGAGGTAGGCGTGGCTCAGGCGCCCGTCGCGAACCGCCGCCCGAAGGGTGCGGGCGATCGGCTCCTGGCCGATGAGCTCGGCGAACGTTCGCGGCCGGTAGCGCAGGTAGAGCGTCTCGCTCATGGCTCCTCGGCTAGCCGCGGGCGGGCGGGCGGGGCAGTCGCGCACCCCCCGTCGTGGCGTCGTCCCCGGCGCGTGACCGATGGTCGGGCTCGGGCCGGGAGGCCCGACGGCACCCCCGGCGCCCCGCGGACCGCTGCTTCCTTCCGGACCTGACGGGGTTGGCGGGACCAGGTTGCGTCGGATCCGGCCGTCAACGCTCGAACCATCGTGGCTGCCCGACAACGCCGCCCCTCGGGGGGGGATTCGACCCCGCTACAGCGGCTTGCGGGTACAGGGCACCGCTACCTCCCCGTCTAGCGCGACCGGGGTCATTGTAGGCCCCGGTCGCGGCTCCGGGCCGGCCCGATCGCCGACCCCGCCGCCGGTGGCGGCCGGGGGGTCGCCGAGCCGGTGCTCGCGGCCGTCCAGCAGGCGGTCGATGTTGCCCCGGTGGCGCCAGATCAGCAGTCCCACCGCAAAGCAGGTGTAGCCGCGCACCGGCGCGGGGACGCCCGGCGAGCGGAAGGCGGCAGCGGCCGCCGCCGCCGCCCCGGCCAGGGACCCCAGCGAGACGTACCGGGTCGCGGCGATCACCGGCAGCCCACCCAGCACGGCCAGGGCGGCTGTGCTGGGGTCGAGGGCCGCCAGCGAGCCCACCGTCGCCATGACGCTCCTGCCGCCCCGGAATCCGGCGAAGCAGGGCCAGCTGTGGCCCACGCCCGCCCCGGCCGCGGCCGCCGCCTGGGCCGCGGGCCCGCCACCCAGAGCCCGGACGACCGCCGGCGGCCCATAGCCCTTGGCGGCGTCGAGGAGGAGGGTCGCGACCGCGGCCGGCGGCCCGGCGGTGCGCAGGACGTTGGTCGCCCCGCTGCTGTGGCTGCCGTAGTGGCGGACGTCCACCCCCGCCAGGAGGCGGCCGATCGCCACCCCGGTGGGGATCGAGCCGACCAGATAGCCGAGGGCGCCCGAGGCGAGGGGGGCGGCGCGCATATCGGGTCGGAGTCTGACAGCCCGCGGGCCCCGCCTGCGCCCGCTGCGCCGGCGCCGGCGGGGGTCAGAACCCGAGGAAGATCGGGCGGGCGGCGCGCTGGGCGAGCCCGATCAGCGGGCCGGCGACGGGGCCGGCGAGGACGACCGCGAGCCCGCACAGCCCCAGCCCGACCAGGGCGAGCGGCGCCGGCCACCCGACCGCCTCACCCTCAGCGGTGGCATCGAAGAGGACGGCGGCCCAGCGAAGCGCTGCCACCGCGGCGAGGAGCCCGGCGAGCACCACCACCCACGCCACCCAGCCGTAGCCGGCAGAGACCGCCGCGCCGAGCACGGCGAAGCCGGCGAAGAAGCCCGCCAGGGGCGGGAGCCCGACTAGGGCGACGAGGGTGCCGCTCAGCGCCAGGCAGGCGGCGGGCGAGCGCCCCCACAGCCCCCGCAGGTCCTCTCGGGCGGTCTGGTGCTCCCCGACCCACAGCACCGCGCCCAGGCTGCCGGCCGCGAGCGGGACGAGGCAGAGGGCGCTGAAGAGCGCAGCCGCCGCCCCGTGCTGGGCGAGGGCGGGCAGGCTGATGAGGGCGAGGGCGCCGTCGCCGGCGAGGAGGAGCCCCACCAGCTGGCGCAGGGTCGGCGCCCGCCACGCGAGCGCGGCCGCCACCAGGGCGGTGAGGCTGCCGACGCCGGCGGCGAGCCCGGTCCAGGCCACGGGGACGTGCGCGAACCCGGCGTCAAGGATGCGCACCAGGCTGAGCAGCTCGGCCGCGCCCCCCACCACCACGATCGGGAGCACCGCCGCCAGCGGGGCGTGCATGGCGGCGCGCCCCCGCCAGCCGAGGAACGGGCCGAGGCCCAACACCGTCCCGCCCCCCAGGATCAGGGCCGTCGTCGCCAGGGCCGCGGCCGGGCGGGCGGTGGTGAGGGCGTCGGCGACCACCGTGAGCCGGGTCGAGCCGGTCAGCCCATAGGTCACGACGCAGCCGAGGAGGAGGAGGACGCTCCCGGCGCCGAGGAGGAGGAACGACTGGAGCGCGGCTCCGGCCGCCCGCCCGTCGAGCTTGCGCAGCCCGAGGAGCAGGCTCGCGGCGACCGCGATCACGGTGAGGGCGACGGTGATGGTGACCAGGTCCTGGCTGGAGGTGGCCACCACCCCCCCGAGGGCGAGGAGGAGGACCAGCGCCGTGTACTCGCCCTGGAGGGGCCAGAGGTCGGCCGCGGACTCGGCGGTGCAGCAGAGGGCGGCGACGGCGCCAGCCAGCACGATCGCCCCGCCGTACAGGGCGAAGCGGTCGACCAGCAGGCTGCCGTGCTCGATGTCAGGGACCGCCGGCCCCAGCGATGGGTGCCAGAAGATCGCGCTGTCGGCAAACGCGAGGACACAGGTCGCGATCCCGACCGCGGTCACCGTCCAGGCGGGGCGGTCGACCGACCGGCGGCCGACGGCCACCGCGGCGGCCGCCCCGAGTACGAGGATCCCCTCCGGGCCGAGGTTGGCGAGGAAGCCGAGGTTCACGGCGCGGCCCCCCGGTCGATGGCGGTGGCCAGCGCCCCGATCAGGGGCAGCGCGGGGGCCGCGGGCAGGATGGCGGCCGGCGCCTCCGCGGCCAGCCGGCCGGAGACCAGATCGGTGCCGTTGACCATGTAGGGGAGGAAGCGGCCGGCGCCCAGCCCGAAGAGGAGGAGGAAGGCGACCAGGACCGCCCCCGCATAGAGCTCGGAGCCCTCGGCGTCGCGGAGCCGCTCGACGTTCTCGCCGGGCGGGCCGAGGAAGGCCCGGCTCCCGGCCCGCCAGAGGGCAGCGCCGAGGATCAGGAGGGCGAGGCAGCCGAGGGCGGCGCCGAACCGGTGGGCGGGAAAGGTCCCGACCAGCACCTGGACCAACGCCGGGAACCCGGCCAGAAGCGGGATCCCCACCACCCCGGCGGCGCCGAAGATCCACAGCAGGCTCAGGCGCGGGGCCGGGGCGCCGCAGCCGCCGAGGTCGCTGAGCCGCCGACCTCCGGTGCGGTGGACCAGCGCCCCGGCGACGAGGAGGAGGAGGGGGAGCGCAAGGCTGGCCGCCAGGAGGAGGTAGAGGGCGCCGGCGATCGAGGTCTCGGAGTAGCCGACCAGCCCGAGGACGACCAGGCCGCCCACCGACACGACGACATAGGCGACGAGCCGGCGCAGCTCCTGGACCGCGTAGGCGCCGACGGCGCCCCAGAGCATGGTGAGGATCGCCAGCCCGAGCAGCGGGGTGGCGAGATGGTCGGCGCCCACCGGCGCGGTGTCGAGCGCCACCCGGACCAGGGTGTAGCCGCCGGTGAGCAGTCCGGTCGCGACCGTGAGCATGGCGATGGGCGTCCCCCCCGTGCTGGCGGCGTCGATCACCGGGAGGTGGGCGGGGACCAGCCCCATCCGCAGGATGCAGGCGGCCACCACCAGCGCGAAGACCCCGGTCGGCACCCCTCGGGGCAGGGTGAGCAGGGTCGTGAGGGTCGAGAGGTTGAGGGTGTGGCCGCCCCGGGTGGCGAGCAGCAGGGCGGCGATGGCGAGCAGGCCGCTGCTCCCCAGCCAGCTGACGAGGAGGCGGCGCGCCGCCACCGCCGCCCGCGGGCCGCCGCCCAGACGCACCAGGAACGCCACCGGCGCCACCGGCCACAGGAAGAAGAGGAGCAGGAGGCCGAGGTCGTAGGCGGCCAGGCACCCGAGCAGGCCGACCCCGCTCAGGAGGAGGAGCCCGAAGTGGAGCCGCACCCGGTCCCGCACCCGCCAGGAGGCGAGCACCAGGACCAGCAGGAGAACTGAGGCCACGAACAGGAGGGGAAAGTTCAGCCCGTCCCCGCCGAGGTGGTAGCCGATCGGCACCGGGATCCCGGGGATCCACCCGGTCTGCTCGACCGGCTGGGCGATCCCCCCCTGCCCGGCGCTGGCCAGGACCCCGAAGAAGTCGAATCCGGCGACGAGGACGGAGACGAGCGCCGCCCCGAGCGCGGTGACCCGGACCCGGAAGCGCTGGAGGTCGGTCGCCACCGGCAGGGCGGCGATGATCCCAGCGCCCACGAGGGGGGCGAACACGATGATCGACAGCGTGATGTCGGGCGGGGTCGCCGAGGCCGCCAGGGGCGCGAGGGTCGAGGCGATCACGGGTGGACCGCCGCCACGTGCTGGAGCCCAACCCAGATCGCCAGGGCCGCCACGGTGAGGATGACGCCGGCCGCCGCCGCCGCCGCCGCCAGCTCCCGTCGCACCCGCAGCAACCCGTCGGCCCAGGTCGCGAGCGCCCGCGCGCCGTCGCCGATGGCGGCGAGGCCGAGGGCCTCCAGCCGGGCGTCCACGGCGAGGATGGCCCGGCCCGGGCCGGTGAGGGTCAGGCGCTCAGCCGCGGCCAGCCCGGCCAGGAGCGCGGCCGCAGGGGCGGGCCGCTCCGGCGGTGGCGGCCCTGCGCGACCGGGTGGAGGAGTTGCGCGGCGCCGCTGTCGGCCGCCAGCGCGGCCGCCACGGCGGCCTGACCGACGAGCAGTGGGCGGCCGTCGACGACGTCACCCGGGATGTGGTGGCCCGGCTG
>DAHUZI010000096.1 GCA_027306595.1 Candidatus Dormiibacterota bacterium
CAGCCGCGGACGGCTCAGCCGCGGACGGCTCAGCCGCGGACGGCTCAGCCGCGGACGGCTCAGCCGCGGACGGCTCGGCCCCGGGCGGCTCAGCTGCGGACGGCTCAGCCGCGGACGGCTCGGCCGCGGACGGCTCGGCCCCGGGCGGCTCAGCCGCGGGGGCGCCGGTCACCGTGCTGGGCGGCACCGCAGCGACCCGGGCGATCGGCTGGCCGTCCTCCTCGCCCGGCTCCCCGTTGGCCGCCGGGACGTAGTCGGCGGCCGCGTCGTACCCGGACTCGCCGCCCTCGGCCTCCTCGGGCAGGCCGGCGGGTCGGGGGAAGAGCTGGCGCAGCGACAGCGAGATCCGGCGACGGCTGCGGTCGGCCTGGAGCACGAGCACCTTGACCACGTCGCCCACCCGGAGCACGTCCTCGGTGCGCTCGACGTGCTCCCAGGACAGCTCGCTGATGTGCAGGAGGCCCTCGACACCGTCAGCGATCTGCAGGAAGGCCCCGTACTTCTTGGTCTTCGTGACGGTGCCCTCGATGACCGCCCCCTGCGGGAAGCGGGCCTCGATGGTGTCCCAGGGGTCGGCGCTCATCTGCCGGAGCGACAGCGAGATCCGCGACAGCTCGGGGTCCAGCTTGATCACCTTCACGGTGACCTCGTCACCCACCGCCAGCATGTCGGACACGTTGCTGACCCGGTCCCAGGCCAGCTCGCTGATGTGGATGAGCCCGTCGGCGCCACCGAGGTTGACGAAGGCGCCGTACGAAGTGAGCCCGCTGACCCGACCGCTGACCACATCGCCGACATGCAGCCGCTCGAACAGCTCCTCGCGCTGGCGGGCCCGATCCTCGTCCTGGGCGGCGCGCTGGCTGACGATCAGCCGATTGCGCTTGCGGTTGACCTCCAGGATCTTGACCATGATCCGCTGGCCGACCAGCTCCATCAGGTTGCCGGAGTGGGCCCGGGCCACCTGCGAGCTAGGCAGGAAGCCGCGCAGCCCCATGATGTTCACGATGAGGCCGCCCTTGTTCTGCTCCCGCACCTCGGCCTCGACGCCCTCGCCGCTGCTCTCCTTCTCGGCCGCCTTGGCCCAGATCCCCTCGGCGCGGGCGCGGCGCAGGCTGAGCACGACGTTGCCGTCGTCGTTCTCCGACTGGAGGACGTACACCTTGATCTCATCGCCGGGACGGAGCACGACCGGCTCCTCGGCGCGTCCGGAGAGCTCTCGGTTGCTGATCACCCCCTCAGACTTGGCGCCGATGTCGACCAGCACCTCGTCAGGGTCGACCCGGACCACCGTCCCGTCCACGATGTCCCCGTAGGTGAGGGTCCGGATGGCATCCGCGCCGATCCGCAGGTACTCCTCCATCGAGGCGTAGACCTCGGGATGCTGGCCGTTGCTGCCGTTGTCGTCTGGGGACAAGGGTGGACGTGATCTCCTCTGGGGGCTCGGTGCGAGGCGCGCGCCACGCTGCGCGCCTCGTCGGCGCGCTGGCCGGGCGAGAGTATAACAGTGCCACCGGCGACTCACCGCCGGTCCCCTGCAAAGGACACGAGGTTGCCCATCCCCCCCACGCTCGCCCACGAGTACCGCGAGACCAACGACCTCGCCGAGGTCAACCGGCTCGCGCTGGAGGACGGGTTCGAGCTGTTCCTCGCCGTCCCCCTCGACGGCCGCCTCCGGTACATCCTCCGGCGGGTGCGCGAGCCGGAGGGGGTGCGCCGGGTCGGCTTCAGCGGGCCGCCGCCCACTCCCGCCAGCGCGCCGACCGAGCCAGCAGCCCGCGATCGCCCAACCGAGCCCCGTCGATGAGGCGCACCGACGCCACCCGGGCGGCCAGCACGAGACGGTCGTCGGGGCCGACCGCCGCCGCGGGCTCAAAGGTGTGGGGGTCGACCACCGCCGTATAGGCGAGCTGCACGCCGGGCTCCAGGGCCACGACCGCGGCGGCGATCGCCGCGAGCCGCTCGGCCACCCGCTCGCCGGCGGCGAAGGCGGTGAGCGTGCGGGCCACCGCCCGGGGCAGGCAGCCCGCGGCCCGGCGCGCGTCAGCGCCGAGCCGGCGGTTGCGGCTGCTGGCGGGCAGGCCATCGGGCTCGCGCACGGTGGGGCAGCCGACCACCCGCACCGGAAGCCCGAGGTCCAGGACCAGGCGGCGGACCATGGCCAGCTGCTGGGCGTCCTTCTCGCCGAAGTAGGCCCGGACCGGTCCCGCCAGTCCCAGGAGCCGCGCCACGATCGTGGCCACCCCCTCGAAGTGGCCGGAGCGGCCCGCCCCCTCCCAGCGGCCGGTGCCGGCCCGGACCGCGACCCGGGTCGCGAACCCCGGGGGGACCATCGCCGCCGCGGCGGGGGCGAAGCAGAGGTCCGCCCCCACCGTCTCGAGCACCCGCCGGTCGGCGGCAAGCCGCCGCGGGTAGGCGGCGAGATCCTCGGCGTCCTCGAACTGGAGGGGGTTCACAAAGATCGACACCGCCACCCGGTCGTTCTCGCGGCGGGCCCGGGCGATCAGCGCCCGGTGCCCATCGTGGAGCGCCCCCATCGTCGGCACCAGGCCCACCGACAGGCCGGCGGCCCGCCAGTCGCCGAGCCGGCGGCTGAACACCAGCGGTCGGGGCACCGTCTCCGAACGCGCCGCCCCAGCCACCGGTCAGCGGTAGCTGTGGGCGTCGTCCGGGAAGCGGCCGGCGGCCACCTCGTCCTGGAAGGCGCGGGCCGCCTGCGTGATCGCGCCGGCCACGTCAGCGAAGGCGCGGGCGAAGCGGGGCCCGCCCCCGGGGGTGAGCCCCAGCAGGTCGTGGAGCACCAGCACCTGGCCGTCGCAGCCAGGGCCGGCCCCGATCCCGATCGTGGGCAGGGCGGTCGAGCGGGTGAGCTCGGCCCCGAGGGCGGCGGGGACGCCCTCCAGCACGACGGCGAACGCGCCCGCCTCCTCCAGCTCCCGGATCGCCGCGAGCAGCGCGGTCCGGGCCTGGGCTCCCCGTCCCTGCACCCGCCAGCCGCCGAGCGCGTGCAGGGACTGCGGCGTGAGGCCAAGGTGGCCCATGACCGGGATGCCGCGGGCCACGAGGTGGCTGGTGAGTTCGACCGCTGGCCCGCCACCCTCGAGCTTGACGGCATGCATCCCGCCTGCGCCCAGGAGGCGGCAGGCATCGCGGGTGACCCGCTCCGGCGTCCCGCGGGCGGAGCGGAACGGCAGATCGCCGACGAGCAGGGCGTGCTCGGCCCCGCGAGCCACCGCGGCCGCGTGGTGCACGATCGCGCGCAGGGTGACCGTCAGGGTGTTCGGGTGGCCGAGCACGGCCATCCCCAGCGAGTCGCCGACCAGCAGGACCGGCACCCCGGCGGCGTCCAGCAGCCGCGCCGTCGGATGGTCGTAGGCGGTGAGCATGATGAAGCGCCGGCCCTCCCGCTTCCAGACGGCGAGGTCCCCGACGCGCACCGTGGCCGGATCGGGCGCGGTCACGCCGCCCCCAGGGTCGGGGGCCGCTCGACGGCGGCGGTCACCGAGCGGTAGAGGCGCGCCGCGTTGGGATCGAGCGCCGCCAGCGCCACGGCGTGGGCCTCGAGGGTGCCGCGGTCGCCCCGGACGGCGGGCCCCGTGAGGGCGGCCCGGGTGCCCAGGAGCTCGGCGTTCCGCACCGCCCCCCGGAGCAGGGGCCCGAGCCCCTCGACGAGCGGGGCCGGGAGGTTGGCCGCGCGGGCCACCCGCTCCGACGCCTCGAGGAGGACCAGCGGCAGGCTCCCGGCGAGGGCGGCGGCGGCGTGGTAGGCGGCGCGCTGGCCGGGGGCCAGGGCCACCGGGCGCAGGCCGATCCGCCGGGCCAGGCCTCGAACCATCCGGCTCGCACCGGGGTCGGCGTCGAGCGCCGCCACCACCCCCTCGAGCTGGCGAGGGTCGGGGCGGGCCATGGCGGCGAGCGGGTGCAGCGCCGCGACCCGAATCCCGGCCGAGCGCAGGGGGGCGAGGACCTCGCGGTCGTACCGCCCGGCGCAGTGGACGGCGATGGGCACCGGCCGCCCGGGCCCGCCGCGCGGGCCAGCCCCCGCCCCGGCGAGCGCCGCCCCCAGGTGCCGGGCCAGTGGGGCGAGCGCGTCGTCGGGGACCGCCAGCCACACGACCGAGGCGGCGGCGAAGACCGCCTCCGGGGTCGCCACCCGGGCGGGCGGGTCGAGCCGGCTCGCCAGCCGCGCCGCCCCCAGTGGGCTGCGCGAGGACACGGCCGTGACCGCCACCCCTGCGTGGGCCAGCGCCAGGCCCAGCGCGGTGCCGGCGCGTCCCGCCCCGATCACCCCGACGGTCGGCGGCCCCGCGGCCCGCCGCCCCCCGCGCACCCCGATCTGCTGTTCCGTCTCGGTCACCTCGTGATCCAAGCGGCGCGTCCGCCTCCGTCTCGCATCTGTCGCCGCCGGCCCGGCCGGTCGGCGCGCCGTCCCCGATCCCGGGGGCTCGCTCAGCTGGCGGCCGGGGTCTCCTCCTCGGTCCGCCGGATCAACGCGTCCATCTCGTGGCCGTCCATGGTCTCGACCTGGACCAGCTGCTCGGCGAGCGCCCGGAGGATGTGGCGGCGCTGGGTCAGGACCTTCTTGGCAGTGAGGTACGCGTTATCGACCAGGGAGTGGACCTCCTGG
>DAHUZI010000099.1 GCA_027306595.1 Candidatus Dormiibacterota bacterium
AGTCGGTCGACCCAGATCACGGCTCGGACGGCGGCAAGCCCCACCAGGCCAAGCACGGCGAGCGAGGCCGCAGCGTTCAGAGGACCGGCGAGGGGGGGCACGATCGCCGCAACCACGATGCAGCCACCGACGGTGGCGAGAAGGGTGCGGAGCGGACGCCGAAGGGGCATCGCGGGGAGAGTCCGGCCGGGGGGCCGGTCCGGGGCGTGGCGGATCCCCCGGCCCATCCCAGCCCGGTCGGGTGGTGGCCCGCCTCACGGACGATCCGGGCCCGCCGGTGGCGATCGGCGCCTCATCGGGACCGGCGGCCTGGGAGCGGCAGCCCACCTGCGCCCACGAGCCGCCCCGTACCCCTGTGCGATCTGGGCCGTGCCTGACGATTCGGGAGCCCGGTTGCCGCCGGCGCGCCGGCGACCGGGTCGCCGTCAGCTCGGCTCGGTGCCGGCGGACGGCTCCAAGAGGACCACCACCTGACCCTCCTCCACGACCTCGCCCTCCCGGGCGAGCACGGAGTGGACCGTCCCCGCCACCGGGGCGGTGATCGGGATCTCCATCTTCATTGACTCGAGGATGACCAGGATGTCCTCCGCGGAGACCTGGTCGCCCTCCTTCACCTGGACCTTCCAGAGATTGCCGATCAGCTCCGCGCGCACCTCAACCACGGCTCCCTCCCCGGGCACGGGTCGACGATCCGGCCCGGCGCGCTCCATCGTAGGCCCCGGGCGGGGCTGCCCGGCGCGATCGGCCCGGATAATGACCGGCGAGGCAGCGCCCGCCGGGGTGGCGCGGGCCCCGGACCAGAAGGAGCTCTCATGCTGATCACGACCGCGAATGATCTGCCTGGCTACCGCATCACCGAGGTGTACGGCGAGGTCTTTGGCCTTACGGTGCGCTCGCGCAACCTCGGATCCCAGTGGGGCGCCGGACTCAAGTCCTTGGTCGGCGGCGAGCTGAAGGGCATGACCAAGAACCTCATCGCCAGCCGCGAGGAGGTCATCAGCCGAATGGTGGCCGAGGCGGAGGCCAAGGGCGGCAACGCGGTAGTCGCCATGCGCTTCGACACCTCGGAGATGGGCGGCGTCTGGACCGAGATCTGCGCGTACGGGACGGCGGTGCGGGCCGAGAGGCCGTAGCCGGCGACCGATGGCCGAATCCGGCGTCCGCGGCCCCACCACCTGGCTCCACCTGGTCCCCCCTGGGCCGGCGGTGGTCCCTTCTCCCGCGCGCGTGGCCCGAGTCGAGGCCGAGCTCTGCGCGATCGGCCTGGCGGTGCGGGAGGGGGAGGGGCTCGAGCCGGGGCCGGCCTTCGCCCGTTGGCTGCTCACCGCCGAGCCCATCGCGCCGGTCCCGGCCCCGCGGCCGCTGTGGGTGCCGCTGCCGGTTGCCGCAGGGCCGGCGGCGCGCCCCGCCGGGGTCGTTCACGTGGAGGCCGGCATCCTGCGCGTGTACCCGGACCCAGGACCGGTTGGCCCGGAGCCCCGGCGGTATCGGGCGGCCTGCCCAGCGTGCCGGGCCGCCGTCGATCTCTATCGGCTCAAGTTCCCTGGGCCCGACCCGCTCCTGGGAACCTGCCCCGCCTGTGGCGCGCCCGTGCCGGTCGCCGACCTCGCCTGGTCGCCCCCGCTCCCGGCCGCGCGCTTCGAGATCACCTTCGGGGGCCTGGACCGGCGCGCCACCCTGGCCGGGCACGGGGTCCTCCGTCGCCTGGGGGCGGCCGCTGGGACCGAGCTGCGCGAGATCCACGTGACGCTGTGACTCGGGGCGTGCGACCCTGGAGGGCGATGCCCGGAGCCCCGGTGATCATGGCGCACCCGGCCGGGGACCGGACCGGGGTGGGGCGGCTCCGTCCCGTGCGGCGCCAGGCGGCCCTCCGCTGGGTTCCGGGGACAGCCGGGTGAGGCTCACGCTCGACCTTCACGACGTGTACAACCGCGGCTGGGAGATCGATCGGGCCCTGCGGACGACGCTGGAGGAGGCGGAGCGCAGCCGCGCCTCGGTCCTCGAGATCATCCCTGGCAAGGGGTCGGGGCAGCTGAAGAAGCACGTGCTGCGCTTCCTCGAACAGCCGGAGGTCCGCGTCCGGTATCACCGCATCGAGAAGGACTCCCGCAACTTTGGCCGCGTTCTTGTCCATTTCCGCTGGATCCGAGGGGTGGCCGGGAGCGCCCCGCCGGCCCGGGGGCGGCGGGGGCACGATCCGTCGCCGGCAACGCCCGCCGGAGATCACAGCCCCGCCAGCGCCCGCCACTCCCGAAGGCGCACGCCAGCCAGCGGACGGTAGCCCGAGTTGACGGCGAGGAGCGCCGCCAGGCCGCTGGGGTCGTCGGCGGCCCGCGCCACCGTCCGACGGCTCAGCCGCGGATGCCGGCTGAGGCCGAGCGCGAGTCGCAGGACCCGGCGCCGATCACGCCAGAGCCGCCGGTGCGCGCCCGTGTAGCGGGCGAGGGCCGTGGCCGGGGACGCGCGTTCGTGGAGCAGCGCGGCGAGCTCCGTGGCGAGCGCCTCTGCGAGGAGGAGCCCCATCGCCAGGCCCTCGCCGGTCGCGGGATCGTCGTAGCCGGCGGCGTCGCCCACCAAGGCCAGCCCCGGGCCCGTGATCCGCCGCGCGTGCTGTGCGAAGGCGCCGGCGGCGAGCGGGCGGCCCAGCAGGGTCGCCTCGCCCAGATTGGGAAGTGCGGCCCGGGCCCACCCGGGGTAGTCGCGGGCGACCCGGCCGATCAGCGGACCCGGTCCGAGGCAGGAGACGAGGAGCTCATCGTCTCCGACGGGTGCCTCGTACCACTCGTGGTCCCCGCATAGGGTGACCCTGATTCCCGGCGCCGATCGGGTGGCCACCGCCCAGTGGCCGGCGACGCCGTACCGCCGCGAGCGGCGCGCTGGGCCCCCGGCCGTCCACCCGGCCGCCGCCCGAAGTCGCGAGTGGAGCCCGTCGGCGGCCACCGTCATGCGTGCCTCCAGCGGTCCGGCCCCCGTCGCCACCCCGGCCACCCGGCCGCTGTCGGCGCGGAGCAGACCCAGCGCCCGAACCCCCTCGATCACAGTCACGCCGGGCTCGCGCCGGAGCGCCTCCGCGAGCATGCCGTCGAACCGAATTCGGCGGACTCCGAGCCCGTGGCCCGCTCCACCAGCTGGCGGGGGCGGGAAGGCCACGAAGGCGGTCGGGCCTCTGCCCGGGTGGGTATAGGTCACCCCCGCCAGCGGTCGGGCCCCGGCGCGGGCGCCGGCCTCGAGCAGCTGAAGCCGTGCGAGCGCCGCGACCCCGGCTGGCAACAACCCCTCGCCGCACGCCTTGTCCCTCGGGAATCGAGCGCCATCGACGATCGTCACGCGCAGCCCGGCCCGTGCCAGATGGAGCGCCGTCGCGGCCCCGCTCGGTCCGGCGCCGACCACCAGCGCGTCACACGAGACGGAGCGAGCCACGGATCGTGCGCTCGTCCTCGGGACCGATCCCGGGGGTCAGACCCCGGCCGCGGCCACGGTCGCGCAGCCGACGAGCAGGATGAGCGCGTTGAGGACGATCCGCCGTCCACGGCGGCCCCCCGAGGATGCACCGCCGGAACCACACACCTCCACGATACAGCGGCCTGGCTCGGCGCCCCGGGACGCCGCTCAGGCGAGCTGTTCCAGGCGCGCCACCACAACGCGCCGGGCCGACCGCTCGAGCCGCCGGCCCGCCGCCGCCACTCGGCGCTCCCAGTGCGCCGCGCTGTTGAGGGCCCCGGGCACACGGAGCATCACGTAGAGCGCGGCCAGGGCGTAGAGGATGGAGACGAGGCTGGCGCCCCCTGTGACTGCGATCGCGATCGCCACCCGGAGCACGACCAGCTGGACGAATTGCATGAAGAGCGTGACTGTGAAGAGCCGAACCCAGAGGCGCGCGTGCACACGCGTCTCCGGCAAGACGCCGAGAAGGGCAGCCAGGGGCGCGGTCACGCAGAGGACCGTCAGCACCGTCGCGCGCACGACGTAGGCCAGCACGAGGACGACGAGCGCAATCACCATGACCGCGGTGAGGACGAGGAGGAAGAGGTTGGTGGCGGCCGTTTGCAGCGCCGCCCCGGCGAGGGGAGTGGCCCAGGGGAGATCGGCGGGCCCCACCGCCCCGCCGCCGGTGACCACGCGGCAGAGCGCGTTCTCCAGATCGACGGCCATCTGGATGAGCGGCAAGGACAGGTGCATGAGGAGGACCGCCACCAACACCCGCGGCAGCACGGTCTGGAGGGCGTGCTGGGGATCCTGCCGTCGATCGCTGACGGTGCGCAGACAGCTGTACAGGAACACTACGACGAGGAGGGCGGTCCCGGCCTGGGTGAGCATCGTGCTGAGCCCGACGATTGCGGGATTGGCGGTGAGCGGAGCGGCGCCCGATCTGGTCACGTCGTAGGTGCCGAAGAGGTAGGTGTCGAGCACCCGGTCGACCGTCGCCCGCGCCCCCGCGACGAACTGCACCAGGCTGCCCTCCACCAGGTGCATGAGGAAGGTCACCGGGTCCAGGCTGAAGAGGGAGCTGTTCGGTGGGATCACCCGGGGGATCCCGACCGCCGTGGCGTTCACGACAGTCCGTGGGGGACGAGCCCGAGAAGGATGTGACTGAAGACCCCAGCGAGCTCCACGCCGAGGGTCCCGATCGCGATGCGACCCAGCCAGCGCTGTGCCTCCGACGCGCTGTGAGGGTGGGCGGCGACGACGCGCCAGATGAAGGCGCACACGAAGGCCAAGGTGCCCAGGCTGCCGATGACTCCCTGGCCGAGCGAGATCCAGGAGTCCAACAGGGTGGTCAGCGTCGCCATGACTATGCCCTCGCAGAACGACAGACGTGTCGCTCTCGTCCTGCGAGCTCGGTGCAATGGGGCGCCGTGCCCCTTCAGCAGGCGGTGTCCCAGCCGGATTCCCCCAGCGACAGCGCCAGCGTCACGGGGCCATCGCCCACCGCCTCAACCTCCATGTGGGCCCCGAAGCGTCCACGGCCGACCGGGGTCACCCCGAGCGTCTCGAGGGCGGTGGCGAAGGTCGCGCAGAGGGGTTCGGCGAGGGACGCCGGCGCCGCGCCGGTGAAGCTTGGCCGGTGGCCGCGGCGGCAATCGGCGAAGAGGGTGAACTGGCTCACGACCAGGGCCGCGCCGCCGCGGTCGAGCAGCGAGCGGTCCATCCGTCCGCGCGCCCCGGGGAACACCCTCAGCTGGGCGACGCGGGCCGCGAGGGCGCGTGCGAGCTCGGCCGTGTCGGTCGGCGCCACGCCCAGGAACACAAGCAGCCCCGGACCGATCGAGCCTGCGAGCTCATCCCCGACCACGACCCGCGCACGTGACACCCGCTGAACGACGGCCCGCACCTCGCGGACCCGTCAGGCGATGGCGCGCAGGCTTCGGTACATGCGCATGGCCTCGGCCTCAGCCTCCAGGAAGCCGCTGGCCTCGGCCCGCATCCCCTCGAGGCTGAAGCGCCAGCGCCCCGGCTGGCCGCTCGGGCCCGGCAGGGTCACGTCCCGGTAGCGAGGGGGGTAGAAGGTGATCGTCGCACCCGGCAGCCGCTTCTGCACCGGACGCGCCACCATCAGCTGGTCCAGGGTCTGCCCGGTGTCGGGGCGGCCCCGGTCGAACACCAGCCAGCGCTGCTTTCGGATCGGGTTGCCGTCGTCCCGCCACTCGGCACGACCCTGATAGACGCGACTCAGCTCGACCAGGATGAAGAGGGCGGCGAGGGCGTCGGTCTCGTCGCCGCCCGGTCGGACGAAGCCAGCCCCCGCCACGTCCCCATCGGATTCCAGGCGGAGATGGCGAAGGTACTCCATCTCGAAGAGCCCCCGGGTCGCATCGGTGGCGAGCCACATCGGTTCACGGCGCCAACTCCGAGCCGCCGCTCGCTCGGAGACGGCGTGGCCCCACGCCTCGGGGCTGGCCGTCCCGGGGTCCAGCACCCGGTAGAAGGCGACCCTGAGCATGGGCCGCATTGTAAGCGGGACGCTAGACGAGGTCCGGGCCCACTCACGCCGCTCCCGGGCGGCCCGCGGCCAGGATCGCGTGGTGCAGGGGCGGGGCCTGCACCACCACGGGCGTGCGCTCATCGCCGCTCACAACCAGGAACTCCCCCCGGCGGCACTCCTCGATGGCGGCCCGCTGGGCGTCGGTGAGCGAGAGCGCCGACTGGAGACGGGCGGCATCGTGCCCGTGTTGGCTGCCGAGGAGAAGCGTGGCCGCGTTGCCGGCCAGGACCTCCCCGACCACGGATCCGAACAGGTCCCCCACGTTCTGGGTCACGAACACGAGCGAGCCCTGATGCTTGCGGATCCGCCGTGCCAGCTGGACCAGCAGCCGACGCAGCACCTGGTGCTCGAGGAGCAGCCCGGCCTCATCGAGAACCACATGGCGCGGACGCGGGTCGCGCCGGACCACAGCCCACAGCCAGGCCGCGAGCAGCACGGTCGCGGGGGCGACCCACTCGGGCGGGCACTCGGCGAGGCTCACCCCGGTGATCGGCCCGGTCGGCGGCCACGGAGCGGCCCGGCTGAAGCATCGGCCCGCTCGACCGCTCACCCATCGCTCGAGGAGGACGGTGAGTCGGTCGCCTGGCCAGCGGTCGAGGAGGACGCGGTGGACGTCACCGAGGGTTGGGGGCGGCGTCCGTCCGCCCGCTTGCACCGCGTCGGCCGCAGCCTCAACCCGAGCGCGCTCGAGGTCGCTGAGCCCGCCGCACATCGCGGCGACGCAATCCACCGCCGCGGCCGTCCCGTCCTCGGGCTCGCCGAGCTCGAACACGTTCAGCGCGGCCGTATGCGGGCCGCCCAGCACCAGGTAGGCGCCGCCGGCGGCGCGGCACAGCCCGCCGTGCTCACCTTCCGGATCCACGATGATGCTGCCGATCCCACGGCTCGCGTCCTCGAGGGCAAGGAGGCCGGCGAGATACGACTTGCCGCCCCCGGAGGCGGCGACGATCCCGCAGTTGGCATTCGGCCGGCGATCGGTGTCGAAGAGATCGACCTGGCAGAGGGCACGCGTTCTCCGGTGCCGGCCCAGGAGTGCGCCGGCTTCCGGGGGACGTCCGGCGTCGACCCAGGGCCAGAGCGTGCTGAGGGCCTCAGTATCGACGAGCCGGAGCCCCTCCGCGGGCGCGAGGCCACTCGGGAGCGTGTCGCGCCGGGCCCGCGCCTGCTCAAAGGTGCACCGGCGCGCGTCGCCGAGGAGGCCGCGGATCCGGGCCAGCTGGGCATCGACCAGTCGCCCGACCGCTTCGGGCGACGGCGCCAGGAGGGTGACCGTCAGGCCGAGCTCGAAGGCTCGCACCTCGTCCGCGGCCAAGCGGCGCTGGAGCGTCTGGATCGCCCGAGCGCCGACCTGGAGCCTTGGGTCCTCGTCGTCCCCGGCGTCGGTGCCGACCAACCGGGCCGTGTCCACGATCCGCCGCGCTCGCTCGAGCCGTCGCAGGGCCGGGCCGGACGCGCGCGGGCGCACGAAAACGCTCAGGTCCTGCTCCGCCTCCAGTCCGACCAGGTCCCACAGCCATCCCGGCTCCACCAGACGGCCGGGGAGGCGGGTCACGCGCAGCGAGGCGGCGACCCCCGACCCCGTCGAGCAGTAGTGCACAGCCTCATCCGGGAAAGGATGAGTGGACGTCAGCACCTCGGCGCTGGCGGGTCGGACGGCGAGCCCGATCCGGGATAGCCCCTCGGCGGCCGCCCGGGCGCCGACCGCGGCGGGCCGGTCGGGGGTGGCGACCACGAGATGGACCTGGCGGTCGAAGGCGGGACGTTCGGCGAGCGTCCGCGCGAGGTGCGCCCGCCGATCGTGCCGAAGGCGGTCGGCCAGCGGCGAGCCGGCGGCGGGCTCGGGCCCAGTGGCCACGCGAAGATGCCGGCATCTGACCAGCAGCTGGATCGGGACAACGAGCGAATCGAGCCAGGCGCTGAACGCGCGCCGCCGACGCTCGCGATCGGCCGGCTCGAGCTCGAGCGCGTCAGGCCCGTCGACGAGCCAGACCGCCGCCCCCGGCCACGGGCGCAGCACCAGACGATCAGCTGGCGCCCCCGCGGGCGAACCCGCCGACCCGGGTGCCCGGCGTGGCCGCCACCGCGGCCGCCAACGCTGCCAGGGCCGGCGGGGGCGCACCCGAGGTCAGCGCCGCGGGAACATGGGTGCGCTCGGCGAGGGCGAGCCGCCCGTCCCAGGGGACGGCGATGGCTGTGGCGATTCCGAGGGTCTTGGCCGCCTGGCGGTACGGGTCGAGCGTGGGGTCGGTTCCCGGTCGCGCCCGATTGCACACGAGGTGGAGTCGCCCGCATGGGCGAACCCCTGCGAGCGCGCGGGCGAGGCGGGCCGCATCGTCGGCGACGGACGCGCCGGGCCCGAGCACCACCACCACATCCGCCGCGGTTCCTAGCACCGCCCGGGACAGCGGGGTGACGCCGGGACCGAGGTCGATCACCGAGCTCGAGCACCCGGCGCCGTCGAGGTGATCGAGCACGGTCACCGCCCGAGCCGCAAGCGCCGCGCCCCGGAGGCGTGGCGGGGTCGTCGGAGCCAGGAGTGCGACGAAGCCAGAGGGGGGATGGGGGACGAGCAGCCGACGCACGCTCTCTTGGTCCACCGGCCCCGGGCCTAGCAGGCCGGTCATCGACGGGCCGTCGAGCCCCAGGCGGTCGGCCACCCCTCCGGCGTCCACGTCGAAGTCCACGAGCACGACCGGCTCGCCCTCAGTCCGACTCGCGACCCGGCCGGGCGGCGGATGCGCCAGGAGGACCGCAAGCTCGGTCGCTAGCGTCGTCCGCCCGACCGCGGGCTCAAGGCTGAAGACGGCAACCCGGCGTCCCCGCGACCGACGGGCACAACCCGCATCCGGAGTCGCACGACGCCCGAGGGCACGACTCGGGGCGGCC
This sequence comes from Candidatus Dormiibacterota bacterium, assembly GCA_027306595.1. Taxonomy (GTDB): domain Bacteria; phylum Chloroflexota; class Dormibacteria; order Aeolococcales; family Bog-877; genus DAHUZL01. Next base: position 8,870 of record DAHUZI010000099.1, read on the forward strand.
CGCCGGCCGCTGCGCCGTTCGTGGGCGGAAGCCGGCACGGCACCCGCCCGGCCCGCGTGCCAGCGCCGGCCGGTATACGCGACGACCAGCGGGCACCAATCCAGGACGGGCCGTCCCGCGGCTCGGCCCCACGCGGCCACCGCGGCGCACGCGGCCACGAGCCCTGCCCCCAGCATTCGCAGGCCGGCGGGCAGCGGGCTGCCCCACAGGCCCATCGCCATGATCAGCCCCGAGGCCGCGACCAGGAGCCGGGGAGCTGGCAGCCCGAATGCCACCCGGTCCTCGGGCTCCACGCCCTCCACGATCCGAATCCCAGCCATCCCGGTCCCTCCGCGGCCACCCCACGCCCCAGTCCCCCGAGGACGGCGCGACGGGCCGCGGGCGCCAGGCTCGGGCCGTCCCGTCCAGGACTCGTGCCCGGGCTCAGTCGCCCGCCGGGCCCGAACGGGAGCGGCTGATCGCGACGGCGAAGCCCTTCGTCTGCCCGGGCAGCCGCGGCTCCTTGGCGACGCGCAGGTCGACCCGTCGGACGCCACGGAGCTGGAGGAGGCGGGTCGCGATGGCGGAGGCCAGCGTCTCCAGCAGACTGAAGCGCTCGCCCTCAACGAGCTCGCGGACGACCGCGTGAAGGAGCCGGTAATCCACTGTGTCCTCAACGCGGTCGCTCGCCGTGGCCGAGTCGAGGTCGATCTCGACCTCCAGGTCGACCTCGATCGGCCCGCCCAGCGTCGCCTCCGCCGCGCTCGCGCCGTGGTGGCCGAAGAACCGAAGGCCGGGCAGGAGGAGCCGGCCGGTCATCGGCAGCGCCCCTGGCCCTCGGCGCGGTTCGCTGGGACCGGAGTGGGGGCGGCCGCCTTGACAGCGATGCGGGGTCGTCCTAGCGTTGGCCCGTGGAGGTGGTGGTCCGAGCGGTGGGCCTCCGGTCGATGCGCCAGCGACATCGTCTGACGCAGCGGGAGCTTGCTCGTCGGCTTGGCGTCACCCAGAACTACATCCCGGCGCTGGAGGCGGGGACCCGCAACCCGGGGCCGCGCCTGCGCTCTGCCCTCCTCACCCTCTTCGGGTGCGACTTCGAGGAGCTGTTCGAGGTCGTGATGGTCGATCCGCGGACACGGAGCGAGCGAGCGTTCCGCCCCGACCCGGAGCTGGCCGCCGGCGCCGACTAAGCAGGAGTCGGTCAGCGGCGGCGCCCGCGGCCCGCCGCCGGTTGGGGGGCCTCGACCGACTCGATCGACTCGATGTGGAGCACCTCGCGGCGGTTGTCGCGGGTCGGGAAGATCAGAACGAGAGTCTGGGACAGGGCCGCCGTCACCTGGGCGACGTCTCCGACGGCTATGCCTTCGATGGGCTCACCGGTGCTGTGCCGGACGATGTTCGTGACCCGCACCCAACTCCCCGGCGGCCATCGCATCTCGGCCGTCTGCTCCTCCAGCGGGATGTCGGCCACATCGGTCGAGCCGCTGCGCGGATCGGGCCGTGGCCGCGGCGGGGCGGGCCGAGAGGGGGGAGTGACCACCTCCACCTCGGGCTCGGCGGGCACGGCGGCCTCGGCGCCTCCAGTGGTCTCGAGGTCTTCGAGGAGGCCGGAGCCCGCCTCACCCTCGTCGTCGTCAAGGAGCGCCGCATCTGGCTCGACCTCGGGGGCCGCGGCGTCGACGTCGGACCCGGTCGCTGCGGGGTGCCCGCCCGCGCACCCCGCGCGACGGGCCGCGGGCGCAGGTTCGGTGGTGGGCCGCCGCTTTTCCGACATCTCGATCGGTCCCTCCCGGCCCACGGGCCCCTGTGGGGAGCTCGCCACCTCCCCACGAACGCCCAGCCTAGCACGCGGCCGCTCGCCCACGGCCTGGCTCACCCGATTGGTCCGGGCACCTCCTCGCGCAGCGCCCGGACGATCCACGGGTCCCGGCGCGTGTCCAGCCAGAGGGTGAGCTGCACGGCTTGGTCGGCCGTCACCGGCCGCCCCCCGTTCGGTAGGAAGCTCGTGCGATCTCGGTAGCGCAGGTGGACCCGGGTCCCTCCCTCCGCGCCGTCCTCGTCGACATGAATGTGAAGCGATTCACGGAAGGGGCTGACACTGATCCCCGCGGTCCGATAGGCCCGGAGCCGCGTCCCGATCTCGCGGAGGGCGTCGCCACCGAAGCCCTCCGCCAAGCGGTGGTCACTGCCACTCCCCGTCGCCTCGTCGAGGATCTCCAGGATCCGTCGCACCTCGCCCCGGCAGCGCCCGAGCTCCGGGGGTCTGGGCCTGCTCGGCCGCCAGCGCACGGATCAGGGCCTCCGCGGCCGGAGGGGCCGCAGGGGGTCCGCCGGTTGGTACGCGGGGAGCCCGGGCTCATCCGCCCGTTCGCCCGATCCCGTCGCCGCCTCCAGACGTCCGCCCGCCTCGACGACGATCGCAGGCGCGCGCGAGCCCTGGTCGGGGTCGAGCGCCTGGCCAGCCGGCGCCGGCGGAACCTGCACGGGCGCGATCGCCGCCCAGCTGAACGTCTCGGGCGGCGGTCCCGGCTCAGCGCCGAACGGCGCCCCGTGGTTCGAAGGGATGCCCGCGTCCCCGAAGACCTTAGCGCTAGCGCTCCCGGCGCCGGTTCCGTCGCGGCTGAGGCCGTTGGCGCGAGCCCGAAGGCGCTCCGGCGGTGCCGCTGCGGCTCCGCGCCCGCTCAGGAGCGCAGCCAGCCCGTCGAGATCGGGAAGGTAGGTCATCCCGCTCGCCTCGACCAGGTAACGAAGCGTCCCCCGCGGGAACGGGCTCTCCGACCCGACGATCACGCAGCGCTGGGCTGGAAAGCCGGCCAGGCCTGCGAGGACGGAGAAGCCGGGGTGTCCCTCGGCGACCACGGCGGCCGGCGTCGCTCCTGCCTCGAGCCGCACCCGGAGAAGCGGCACCGCCGTCGCGGGCTCACGCAGGTCCGGCTCCGTGTCCCCGTCGAGGATCGACGCCCCCGGCACGAGGCGGGCGACGGCGCGCGCGAACTGGCGCTCGCCCACGACGACGACGGACACAGCCCCAAGCTCCATGCGGACCCGACCGATCCTACGCCGCCCGCTCGGCGGGCGGGCCCGCCGCCGGGGCCCCCCCTCAGGCCGGCCCCATCCCGGCCGGGGCGACTGGTCGGTAGACGCCGAGGACGCGGACCGCGTGGACGGTGCGGCGCAGCTCCTCGAGCGCGGCCACTGCCTTGGTCGCCACGTCGTACTCGAAGTCGAGGTAGTACCGGTACTCGAACGTGCGATCCGGAATCGGCCGCGCGTCGAGCCGGGTGAGGTTCAGCTGGCGCGAGGCGAACACCCCGAGGGCAGCGTGGAGGCTGCCGGGCCGGTGCGCGGTCTCGACCGTGAGCGAGACCTTGCCGGACTCCCAGCTCTCGGCGGTGGGCCACCCGGCTGGACCCCGCGCGACGGTCACGAACCGGGTGGTGTTGCCCGGGTGATCCTGGATGTCGGTCGCGGCGATGACGAGGCCGTACCGGCGGGCTGCCGCCCGGCTGGCGATCACGGCGACGCCAGGCTCATGGCGTTCGGCGAGCGCTCGGGCGGCGCCCGCGGTGTCGTCGGCGGGCACCGGCATGGCGCCCAGGCGCTCGAGGTAGCGGCGGCACTGGGCCAGCGCCTGGGGGTGCGACCGAACGCGCGTCACCGGCACGTTCGCCGCACCGGCCGCCACCAATAGGCAGTGGCGAACGGGCAGCCAGTGCTCGGCGGTGATGTGGACCGGGTGTTCAGTCAGCTGGTCCGAGACCTCCTGGACGACCCCGCCCAGGCTGTTCTCGACCGGCAGAACGGCGAGGGCGACCTCACCGTCGACCAGCGCCGTCACCGCGAGCGCGAAGGTCGGGTACGGAACCGGCGATGCTGCCGGATCGATGGCCACGATCATCTCCTCGGAGAAGGCTCCGGGTTCGCCCTGGTAGGCGATCCGGCGTCCCACGGAGGGCGCGGCGTCGGGGGTAGGCGCGGCGGACACCGCGCCATCATGCCGGAGGCGGCCCGGGCCGTCCCGGTCGGCCCTCGCCGACGGACGGATTGGCCGGGGGTCTGGCGGCCCCGGCCAGCCGGGCCGGTCCGGCGCGGTGGGTGGGCGACGGTGGCGGTCGCGAGGCCGGTGGCAGGAGCGGGGAGGGGGGCTCGGGGCTCCTGCGCCCTGCCCGCGTATGACCCCTGGATCGCCCGGGCGCCCGGCCGTCTGCCCGCGCGGGCCCGGGTCGCGGCCTACCTCGCCGAGGTCTACGCCGTCGAGCTCGTGGGTGGCGCGGAATCCCCCGACCCGGCGGCGGAGATCCCGGACGCGGCCTGGGAGGCCTTCGGCCGGGACCTCGGCCGGCTGCCCGTCGCCGCCCGAACCGTCATCGCGTCCCCGCTCGTTCGTCGGATCGCGGTGATCCCCGGCCATCGGTCGAGGCTCGGCCCGGTGCTTGGCACCTACCTGCCCGACCAAGCCGAGGCCGGATTCGCCGCCGAGCTGTGGACCGGCCGGGTGGGGCCGATCCTTGGGATCCGGGCCGCTCGTCACACCCTGGTCCACGAGTGCCTCGGCCACGGGCTCACCGCCGCCAGCGGCCTGCCGATCACGACCGCCTGGCTCCCCTATCTCGCCCGCACCCACCTGCCCGATCCGATCACGAGCCCGTATCTCGCCGAGTGGCTGGAGGCGATGCTCGGTCCCGGTGGCGGTCCCGAGCGTGTGGTCCGACTGTTCGCCGAGCGTCTGCGGGCCACCAACCCCCTGCTCGCCCGGGTGGACCGGGTCACGGCGGCGAGCCTGGTCGACTTCGAGGGCGCGGTGGCCGGTGCGCCACGCTACGGTGGCCGCCCGGCGGCGCCGGGTGGCCTCGGGCTGTTCGCGAGCAACCTCGTCGGCGAGGCGCTCGGCCAGCCGGTGCGGCTGCCCGCCCGGACGTCGTTCCCTGATGCCCGAGCGCTCGCCACCCTGGCCGCGGCCGTGCGCCGGTACCGAGCGGTTTGGGACGGCCCGACCGCGTCGCCAGCCGACCCCGCTGGACCCGGGGCGTCGCGCGGGTGGGGGGGCTGGAGCGTCGACCGCCGGATCGACCACCGGCTCGCCCGCGTCGGCAGCCCCTACCGCGCCCCGGACCTCCGGCGCGCACTGGCCCGGCTGGAGCCTGTCCCCTCCGCTTACGCGACCGTGACCCCGATCGAGGCCCTGGCCGAGCACCTCACGGTGGCGGTCGCCGTTCCCAAGCTGCGCGCCTGGTTCCCCGACACCCTGGCGAGCTGCCGCACCTGGATGGGGCCTGCGCTCCGACGCCTGGCCGCCTCGCGGTCCCGGGGCGCGCCCGACGTCTCGACGCGACTCTTCGACGCGCTGACCGCCCGGCCGGCGCCCCGGCCCCGGGCGGCCGATCGGTCGGGCCGGAGCCAGCGGTCAGCCGATCGCCTCGTGGTGCTGGGTCGTGGCAGCAAGGCGGTCGGGGTCGACCTCGACCCCGAGCCCGGGGCCGGTGGGGACCCGCAGGGTTCCATCGGGCTCGAGGCGGAAGGGCTCCCGGAGGATGTCCTGGTCGAAGTACCGATCGCTGGCCGACGTGTCACCGGGGAGGGTGAAGTTCGGCAATGCGGCGAGGGCGACGTTGGCCGCCCGCCCGATCCCGGTCTCGAGCATCCCGCCGCACCAGACCGGCCAGCCGGCGGCGCGGCAGACATCGTGGACCCCGACGGCTGGGATGAGCCCCCCGACCCGGCCCGCCTTGATGTTGACGATGCGCCCCGCCTTGAGCGCGATCGCGGCGCGGGCGTCCGTGACCGACTCGACGCTCTCGTCCAGGCAGATCGAGGTGCGGAGCTGGGCCTGGAGGGCGGCGTGGTCGACCAGGTCGTCGTGGGCGAGCGGCTGCTCGAGCATCATGAGATCGAAGGCGTCCAGGGCCTGCAGGGTCGGCGCATCACTCAGCCGATAGGCGCTGTTGGCGTCCAGCATCACCAGCGTGGTCGGGTAGCGGCTCCGCACGCCTCGGGCGAGCTCGATGTCGTAGCCGGGACGGCACTTGAGCTTGATCCGCCGGTAGCCCTGGGCCAGATACCCGTCGATGAGGGCGTAGGTGGCGTCGAGGGAGGCCTGGATGCCGATGCTGACCCCCGCCGGCACGCGGTCGGCGGCGGCGCCGAGCACCGAGGCGAGGCTCACCCCCGCCGCCCGGCCCGCGAGATCGAGCAGGGCCATTTCGAGGGCCGCCCGCGCCATGTGGTGACCCCGGACCCAGGCCACCCGCGCCAGGTGCTCGCTGACCGTCGCCGGTCCCCGGCCGACCACCCCCGGTACGAGGTGGTCCCGCAGCACCGCGAGCGCGGTCCCCAGGGTCTCGTACGAGTACGCGGGCTCGATCCCCGCGGCGCACTCGCCGATGCCCCGGTTGCCCTCACCCTCCAGCTCGACCAGGAGGGCCCGCCTGAGCGTCTGGGTGCCGAAGCTGGTCGTGAAGGGCGATCGGAGCGGGAGCTCCACCACCCGCAGCGCCGCGCGGTCGACGCCGACCGGCGGCAGCCGGTCGAGCTTGAGCGTGGGAGGCGGGACGGTCGGCTCAGGCATCGGCGCGACCTGCAGAGCCGGGCGGCCGCCGCCAGCAGCTGAGGACGAGGCCGGCGAGGAGGGCCGCCCGCCGGGCCAGCTCGGGCGCCGCGGCCCACTCCCCAGGGGCATGGGCGTTCCCGCCGACGACGCCGAGGCCGTCCAGGGTCGGGATCCCGAGCGCCGCGGTGAAGTTGCCGTCGCTGCCGCCGCCGACCTCCGCCCCCTCCAGGGTCGGCCAGCCAAGCGCCTGCGCGACCCCGGCGGCGCGCTCGAAGAGCCCGGCGGTCGCGACTCGCTCAAGCGGGGGGCGGTTCAGCTCACCGGTCACCTGCAGGGAGGCCTCCGGATGAACGGGGCGCAGGGCCCGCAGACCGCTGGCGACCCGCTGGGCCTCTCCGGCGGTCCCCACCCGAACGTCGATCGACGCGGCGGCGGTCGCCGGCACCACGTTCGTTCGCGTGCCACCGTGCATGACCGCGACGGTGACGGTGGTGCCCGCCCCGGGGTCGGCGAGCGCCGCCACCCGCGGGAGCTGGGCGGCCAGCTCGAGAATCGCGTTGACGCCGCGCTCGGGCTCAAGCCCCGCGTGCGCCGCGCGGCCGGTAACGGCGAGCTCGAAGTCGCCGACCCCTTTGCGGGCGACCTTCACCGCCTGCCCGACGGGGGGTTCCAGGACCAGCACGCAGTCGTGGCCACGAGCGGTCGCCTCGATGCATGCGCGGGACCGGTGGCTGCCGATCTCCTCGTCACCGGTGAGCAGGACGGTCGCCCCGCCCTCGTGGCCTCCCGCTCGCAGGGCGGCCAGGGCCGCGCCGGCGAGCGCCACCCCGCCCTTCATGTCGAAGACGCCGGGGCCGAGGAGGCGGTCACCCTCCCGGGCGAACAGCGGCTCGAAGCTCCCCGCGGCCCACACCGTGTCGAGGTGGCCGAGGAGGAGGACGCCTCCCGATCCCGGCCCGAAGCGCAAGAGTCGGCAGGTGGGGGGCGCCGGGCGCTCCTCAAGGCCGGCGGCCCGGCCAAGGAGCGCCACCGCGCGGTCCAAGCAGCGCTCGACGGCACCGGGATCGTCGCTCGGCGACTCCGCCCGCACGAGCGCCTCCAGCATCGCCAGCCAGTCGGCCTCCCGCTCGCCGATCCAGGCCTCAAGCGCCTGCAGCTCGCTGCTCACGGCCGCCAGCCGGACCGGCGATCCCGTTCCCCCATCGCCGCCGATCGTACCAGGGGCGGCCGGGGCCGCCACGACCGGCGGGAGCGGGTCGTAGTGGGGCGGGGGCACGCCGAACATCCGCCCGATCAGCAGAACCATCGCCCGAGCCTCGGCTCGGAACTGGCTGTGGCGCCACCCGGGGTGGCGCAGGAGCCGTGCGAACGTCCCGGAGCGCCGCGGCTCAGGCACACGCCCACTGGCCCGACTCACCCGCCGCGAACATCGCCGCGGCGATGTTCGCCTGTTGGATCGGGGACCAGATGTCGGTGCCACCGTGGCTGTAGAAGGTGCTCGGCATGAACTGGAACAGCCCGGTCGCGCCCGACGACCCATTGTACGCGTTGGGGTTGAGCCCGGACTCGCAGGCCGCGACGCCCACGAGCCAGCTGTAGGACACCCGGTATCGGGCGGCCGCGGCGTAGATGTCCGCGGTCACCGTCCCGGTCTGCGGGGGGGCGAGGATCTGGGCGCGCGGCTTCGCGGCGGCCGGCGGCGGGGTGGCGGTCGGGATCGGCACCGGGGTGGGGGTCGGCGCCGGGGTGGGGGTCGGCGTCGGGGACGCCCCGGTCCTCGCGCCGCTCGTGGTGGTCGCCGGGTGGCCGATCGCCCCGGTCCGGGTCGGGCTCGGCGAGGGTCGGCGGGTATTGGTCGCAGCTGGGGTCGCGGCGGCGGAGGGGGAGGGGCCCGGCGGAACGGCGATCTGGAGCCCCTCGCTGGGCACCAGGCTGCGCGCGGCCGACGAAAGCTGGGCCAGCGCCGCCGGCGACGGACCGGCGAGGGCAGCCGGGACCCCGCCAACCCCGAGCAGCCCGACGACCGGGGTGCCCGCCAGTGCGAAGGCCCCGCCCGCGAGCCAGCGCAGCCGGCCGGCGAGGCGCCGGACCCGACGGTGCGGCCTGGGGGCCTCAGTCGGGTCCGTAGATGAACCCCAGCAGGCCGTCCCCGCCGTCCGGAACCCAGCGGTAATCGACCTGATCCCAGCCGGCGAAGTTCATCTCCGCCACCTCGAACTGCCCAGTGCCGACCGCCTCGACGTACGCCACGTGTCCGAGCGGGCTGGTGGCGCTGATGCCGAACACGGCGATCGCCCCGACGGTCGCGATCTCTCCCTCGGCATAGCCGGCCGCGGCGGCGGCGCCCCACCACTGCCAGGCGTTCCCGTACCACGGGACGCATCGCTGGGTGGCGACGTAGTAGGTGCACTCGCCGAAGGCGAAGTGGTTCCCGCAGCTGGCCGGGGTGGTCGGCGTCGTCGCCGCCGCCTGGGGAAGCGTGTTGGCCAGGGCGCTGAGATCACCGCGGGCCGCGGCGGGGGCGCTGGCGTAGGCGACATCGCGCTGGGCCGTCGCCGCCAGGAGCTGCTGGGCTTGGGTGCCGAGCCGCGACTCGGCTCCGACGGCGGCCCGCTCGTCCACCTGCAGGATGTGTGCGGCCCGCCGCGCCCGTTGCTCCGCTGCCCGGATCTGCGACACGAGATTGCCGAGATTGGCCGCCGCCACGGCGGGGAGGCTGCTCTGGCGCATGAAGGACCCGAGGTTGGGAGCCGCCAAGGCGGCGGCCAGGCCCCCTGGTCCGCTGGCATCGAGATAGGCGGCCCGGGTCGCGGTCGCGAGCGCAAGGCGGTCGGCAGTCAGGCGCTGGGTGAGACGGCTCTCCACCACGACCGTGGCGGCGAGGTGGTTGTCCAACCCCTGGAGCGCGTTCTGGTTGCTCCCGATCACGACCAGGAGCCGGTGGACCCGGAGCTCGGCCTGGACCGCGCCCCCTGCTCGGAGCTGGTCGAGGCGCGCGATCAGCGCGTGCTGGGTCAGGGCGCCGCGACGGTGCGCGACCGCCGCGGTGCCCGCCGGGGTGCCGGCAGGACCGGGCGCCGCCTGCACCGGCAGGGCACCGCGGGCCACGAGGACGGCGGCGGCTGCGAGCGCAGCGCGCACTCCGATCCCATGACGCATCCCGCGCATACGTCCTCCCACATATGGCGCGCTGGGTCGGGGGGACCGTACGGGATCGAGGCGGCCCGGGTCAAGCCGGTTGCGAGCCCGCCCGGGCTCTCGGGCACCTCCAGCAGGTGGGGCCAGCGGCCCGTACCATGCTCGCCATGACTGGCGTCGCCCCGTCCACCGGGGCCCGCACCGGATCGGGGGAGCCTGCGCGGGCCACCCTTCTGTATCTGGAGGATGAGGCGGCGATCGCGCTCCTCTACCGCCTCGCCCTGGAGGCGGCCGGGTACCGGGTGACGATCGCCCCGGACGCCAAGAGCGGGCTCGCCGCGGCGCCGGCCCTCCGTCCCGACCTGATCCTCGTCGACTATCACCTGCCCGATCTGAGCGGGGTCGAGGTGGTCCGTGCCCTCCGCGCGGAGCCGGCCACCGCCACGGTCCCGATCATCATCCTCAGCAACGACGACGCGCCCACCGTTGTCCGCGGCGCGAAGGCGGCGGGGGCGACCGAGGTGCTCACCAAGATCCTCTGGCGCCCCCCCCGGCTCCTCGAGGCACTGCCGGGGTGGCTGGGGACGCGCCCGGCCTCCGGCGGCTGACCCCGCGGCCCGGAGCCGGCGTGGACCTCACCACCCTCGCCATCGCCCCGTGGGACCTGGTCCTTCGGTCGCTGGCGATCTACCTCGTCCTGCTCATCGGGCTCCGCCTGTTCGGCAAACGCGAGGTCGGGCAGATGACCCTGTTCGACCTCGTCCTCGTCCTCCTCGTTGCCAACGCGGTCCAGCCGGCGATGACGGGGCCGGACAACTCGCTGTTCGGGGGGCTCCTGATCATCGGGACCCTCCTGTGCGCCAACTGGGCGATCGGGCGTCTGCGGCTGCGCAACCCCACCGTCCGGCGACTGCTCGAGTCCCAGGCGACGGTGCTCGCCGCCGGGGGGGCCTGGGTCGAGCCCGCCCTCCGCCGCCAGGGGCTGGACGAGGCCGACGTCGAGATGGCGCTTCGGGAGCACGGAGTCGAGCGGGTCGAGGGCACGCGGCTCGTCGTCCTTGAGCCCGACGGGACGATCAGTGTGGTTCCCGAGGACCAGCCCCGCGTCAAGGTCCGCCGCCGAACCCGCTATGTCAGGCGCCCGTAGCCCCGATCACCCGGAACGGCCCCCGTCCCACCGGAACGCGTGGACGTGGTCGACCAGCCGGTGCAGGATGTCCGGGTCGGTCGCGGGGTCGACCCCGTGGCCGAGGTTGAAGATGTGCCCCGGCCGGCCCCCCGCGCGGCGGAGGACGGCAGCGGTGGCGGTGGCGACGACCGGGAAGGGATTGAGGAGGACCGCGGGGTCGAGATTGCCCTGGACGAATCGGTCGAACCCCACCTGGGCCCAGCCCTCGTCGAGCGGGACGCGCCAGTCCAGTCCGATCCCCGGGCTCCCGAGCGCGGCCAGGGCGGGCAGGAGGTGGGCGGCGCCGGTCGCGAATATGATGAGCGGGACCCGGTCCCGCAGGGCGTCCACGATGCGCGCCAGATGGGGGGCGACGTGGCGCTCGAAATCGGGCCGGGCCAGGACCCCAACCCAGCTCTCGAAGAGCTGGATGACCTGGGCGCCGGCGGCCGCCTGGGCGACGCAGTAGCGGATGGTCGTCTCGGTGAGGCGGCCCATGAGGTCTCCGAAGGTGTCGGGCTCGCCGTGCAAGAGGGCGCGGGCCCGGGGGAAGTCGCGCGCCCCCTGGCCCTCGACGCAGTAGCAGGCGAGCGTGAACGGGCCGCCGGCGAACCCGATCACCGCCGCCCGCCCGCCGAGGGTCTGCCGCAGGGTCCGGACCGCCTCGAGCACGAACGGCGTCGCCCGGTCGGGGTCGGCGATGTCGACCCGCCTGACGTCGGCGGCCGAGCGGATGGGCTCAGGCACGATCGGGCCGGAGCCCGGCCGGATGGCGAAGGGGATGCCCATGCCCGCGAGCGGGAGCATGATGTCGGCGAAGAGCACGGCGCCGTCGACCCCCAGCTGGTCGACCGGCATGAGGGTGGCGGCCACCGCCAGCTCCGGGGTCCTGGCGATCGTGAGGAGGTCGTGGCGGGCGCGCAGGCGCCGGTAGTCGGGCAGCGCCCGTCCGGCCTGGCGCATGAACCAGACCGGGGTGGCGTCGACGGGGCGGCGGGCGCAGGCGGCCAGCAGCCGGTCGGCCCCCGACATCGGCTCGGGGCCCGCCGCCGGGGGCGCAGGCGTCTCCGCCGATGCCATCATCGGCAAGGATGACAGGTCAGGCATCGGCCGCCGGCCCCGGGCTCGGCGGCTGGGTGCAGCTCTGCCATCCGGGGCCGAGCGCGGCCACGACCTTCGTGACCTGGGCCTGCTGCCGGGCGGCCGCCCAGGGACAGGCCCAGCGGGCGCCCCTGGGCCCGCAGCTCGGGGCCACCCTGGCCATGGCCCTGGCCCAGGTCAGCACGGGCTGCCTCAACGATTGGGCGGACGCCCCCCGTGACGCCACCGCCCAGCCCTATAAGCCGATCCCCCGCGGGCGGGTCCCCCGGCCGGCGGCGCTTGGGCTCGGGCTCGCGCTGGGCGGGTGCGCCCTGGCCGCGGCCCGGCCCCTGCCCGGGCCCGCTCGGGCCTGGCTCGGGGCGGGGCTGGCAGCCGGCTGGGCGTACGACCTCGGCCTCAGCGGCACTCGGGGATCGCCGGCACCCTTCGTCGTCGGCCTCTGCGCCGTCCCCATGGTCGGGATCCGGTCGGTGGATCCCACTGGTCCCGTTCGCGGCAGCCTTCTCCCCCTGGTCGGGTGTGCCGCGATCGCCCTTCATCTCGCCAACGGCGCCCCGGATGCCCGCAGCGACCGCCGGGTCGGCCGCGGGGGGCTTCCCGCCCGCCTCGGCACCAGGTGGGCCTGGCGCGCGGCCCGGGCGGCGACGGTCGCGGCG
>DAHUZI010000101.1 GCA_027306595.1 Candidatus Dormiibacterota bacterium
GGACCACCGCCGCGGGCTCGAGCCGCGGCGGCCGCCGGCGCCCGCCCGGGGCCGGCTGTGGGCGGCGGGTCACGGCCAGGCTCGCGGGGACCCGTCCAGCCCGGGGCCGGCCCCGGGCGGGACGGCCGGTGGTCGCGCAGCCGTGGCGACCGGTCAGCGCCGCTGGAGCCGGACCTCCAAGGCGTCGCGCATGGCGTCGCCGATGAAGTTGAAGGCCACCACGGTGAGGACGATGAACGCCCCTACCGGCCAGATGAGCCACCAGTAGCCGGCGAAGGTGTAGTTCACACCGTCGGAGAGCATCTGGCCCCAGTTGGCCGCGGGCGGCGGGATTCCCAGCCCCAGGTAGCTGAGGTAGGCGATCAGCAGGATCGCGTCGGCCACCTGGAAGGTGGCGTTCACGACGATCGTCCCGAACGCGTTGGGGATGATGTGGCGGAGCACGATCCGCCTCGAGTTGCCCCCCATCACCCGGACGGCCTGGACGTACTCCCGGGTCCGCAGGCTGAGCGCCTCGCCCCGGATGAGTCGGGCGGGCACCAGCCAGGCGATGAAGGCGATCACCACGATGAGCAGGGGAACGCTGGGCACGAAGATGGTGGCGAGGAAGAGCAGGAGGAAGAGCGAGGGGATGGCGAGGAAGGCGTCCACGATGCGCATCATGAAGTTGTCGATCCAGCCCCCCAGGAAGGCCGCCACCGCCCCGTAGAGGACGCCGAAGGTCGTCGCCAGGACCGCCGCCGCGAGCCCGACCTCAAGCGAGGTCTGCCCCCCCAGCATCAGCCGCCCCAGCTCGTCGTAGCCGACGTTGTCGGTGCCGAGCAGATGGTGGAGGTTGGGGGCCAGGGTGGTCTGGGCCAGATTCACGTGAATCTGGTCGGTGTGGTAGATGAGCGGGCCGATGAAGCAGAACAAGACCATGAAGATGACGATCCCGACGCCCAGAACGGCCAGCTTGTTCTCAATGAAGACCTCGAACACCAGCCGAAGGACGCTCCCGGACTGGGTCGCCTCACCACCCTCGGGCGCCCCGCCGCCGAGTGCGGCGGGGCCGATCACCTGGTCGGCGATGTCGGGATTGGTCAGCATGGCTCGGGCCCCCGGTGCGACCGGACGGAATGCGGGTGGGCCATCACGCGTACCGAATCCGCGGGTCGGCCACCGCGTAGAGGACGTCGGCGCAGAGTGAGCCCAGGACGGTTGCGACCCCGGTGATGAGGGTCACGCCCAAGAGGATCGGATAGTCCTGCTGCTGGGCGGCGTTCCAGAAGAGGAGCCCCATCCCGGGGTAGTTGAAGAGCGCCTCGGTCACCAGCGCCCCGCTGATGATGCCGGGCAGGCTGAGGCCGAGCAGGGTGAGGATCGGGATGAGGGCGTTGCGAAGCACGTGACGGAAGAGGAGCCGGCGTGAGCCCACCCCTTTGGAGCGGGCGGTCCGGACGTAGTCCTGGACCAGGTTCTCTAGCATCGCCGAGCGCATGTAGCGGCTGAAGAACGCGACGTACACCAGGGTCAGGGTGAGGACCGGCAGGATCAGGTTGGTCGCCTGGTCCCAGAGGGGAACCGTCCCGTCGGGGCCGGTCGGCGGCAGCCACTGGAGGGTGGCGCTGAACACGATGATGAGGATCAGGCCCAGGAAGAATGTGGGCATGGCGTAGAAGAGGAACGATGCGCCGGTGAGGACATAGTCATCGACCCGGTTGCGCCGGACCGCCTGCCAGATCCCCAAAGCCACCCCGATCACGATCGCCAAGAGGGTCGAGATCCCGACCAGGACCGCGGTCCGGGGCAGGTTCTCTGAGAGCAGCGAGTCCACGCTCTGGTTGAGCTTGTACGAGAAGCCGAGATTGCCTCGAAGGAGCTGCCCCACCCAGGTGACGTACTGGACCGGCAGGGGCTTGTCCAGCCCGTACTCCTTGTTGAAGGCCGCGATCGCGACCCTGGTGGCCCGTTGCCCGAGCACGGCTCGAGCCGGGCCGCCCGGAAGCAGATGGAGCAGGATGAAGACGATGATGGTCACGCCCACCACCACCACCAGCGCCTGGAGGACGCGGCGGATCAGGTACCCCGTCATGGCTCGTTCACTGGCCTCCTCCGGCGGTCACTGAGGGCCGGCCGCCCCCTGCGGCCGTCCGGGAATGGGGAAGACCCCCCCACCCCTGACCCTGAATCATAGCCGGGATCCCGGCCGGCCGCCGGCCGCACCATGCGAACGCAGGTTCGGGCCCAAGCCCCGGTCCCGGATCCCCCAGTTCCGCGTACGCATCACGCCGTGAGAGGCTGGGGTTTCCCCCCGATGGTGCTGCGCGCCTCGCTGAGCGCGAGGTCGGTGCCGGGGCCAGATCCCGGCCTCTGCCGGGCCGAGCGGGCGGGCCGCGTGACCGTGTGGGCGCCAATCGCCCTGGCGTTGGTCAGCCGGTTGGGTTCGTGGCTGACCGGGACGCGCTGCTCTTCCGAGTCGGCGCCGACCCCGGTCGCGAATGGCTCACCTCATGCGAGCCCATGTCCGCCATCGAAGCCCCACGCGCCACGTCAGGCCCCGATTCCCACCTTCTGCCGTCCCGCCCCTCGGATGGCGGGGATGGCAACGGCCCGGACGCTCGACGAGGGCGGCTCGCTGCGCTTGGTCGTGACGGCGAATCGATCGCGGTGCGCCAGGAGCGTTGCCGTCTCCGAGGAGGTTCACTCCGGGCCGGCAGCATGCTGGGGACCGGAGTCCAGCTGGGCGCCGCGTTTCATGCCCGCAGGGGCTGGGCCGGCCCGGTCCCGGAGGGGGTGCAGTCGTCTCAGCGCGAGCTGGGTGGATCGCCCAGCTGTGCGTTCGTGTGGAGGGCGAGGGGCGTGGAATGCGGATGGGCCCTGCCGGCAGCGCACGCGACCAGGTCAGGTTCGGTGATCGGCTTCCCACCCTGCTTGATAACGCTCAGGCGGCACCGGTGGCCGCGGAGAGCGTCCCGGCGCGGCCCTCGACGCATGCGGGCTTGCAAGGGCTGGCGGCGACGGGCTTGCCCTTGCCGCTGCCGGAGCAACTGGGCGGACGCGCGACGCCGGCGGCGGGCGCCATCGTGGCGCTGTCTTCGTTGCCGACCGAGCGGAGCGGCCGGCCCGGGCGCATCGGGAACCGCGGAGCACCGGCGACGCTCGCTCGGCGGCGGCGAGGCTGCGCAGCCGCAGGCCGGACCGGCCACCACCATGATCCTTGCGGCGCTGACCACGACCGGGGCGACCACCCCGGCGCCGAGCCAGGGCCCAGCTCCAGTCGTTCGCGGCCTGTGCTCGCGCACGCTCGCCGGCTGGTGGCAGGTCGCCGCGGCGCCCGGCGCCGCACCGCAACGGAGCTCCCTGGGTGGGGAGGCCGGACGATGCAGGGGGCCCGGCCCGTTGGCCGGGCCCCCTGCTTGGGATCAGATTCCTAGCCGGAGAGCGTCCAATTCTGTTCGTACATCTGGAAGTACGGGTCGGTTGCCGTCGACATCGCCCCGTGCAGCTTGGGGCTGATCAACCAGAGGTAGTCACCCTGGGGGAGCCAGACCACCGGGAGCTGCTTGGCGAGGAAGTCCTCGTAGGTGTGCATCGCGCTCAGCGCCGACGAGGCGTGGGTCGCGGAGATGTTCTTGTCATTCTGGCGGTTGGCGTAGGTGCCGTAGTTGGCGGCCCCGTGGCTGCCCCAGAGCTCACCGCCGGTGGGCTCGTAGTCGGGCTCGAACGACCACACGCCCCACCACTGCATGTCCCAGGTGCAGCCCGCTCCATTGTTCTTGCAGGGGGTGGCGGCGGTGGTGATCACGGTCCCGAACGGGGCGCTGGTGAGGTTGAGCTTGATCCCGGCCAGGGATGCGGCCGACTGCAGCTCCTCGGCGGTCTGGGTGGTCACGACCTGCCCGCTGGAGTACTGGAGAGTGAACTCGAGGCCGCGCCCCTTGGCGATCCCGGCCCCGCACTCGTGGGCGCCGGTCCCCGGCTTGACGCAGGTGGTGACGCCATTGGGGGTGACCTTCCAGCCGTGGCTGCTGAGCAGGGCCTTGGCCGCCGACGGGCTGTAGGGGTAGGGGTTGTCCTTCTCGAAGCTGTCGATGAAGGGGTTCGGCGACTGCGGGACCGGGCCGTACTCGGGAACGGCGTAGCCCTTCTGGATGTCCTTGATGATCGCCGGCTGGTTCACCAGGTGCTGGATCGCCTGCCGGACGTACAGCTGCTTGAAGATCACCCCGTCCTTGGGGTTGTGGAAGTTGTAGGGGAAGTAGGTGATGGTGAACGTCGGGTTGGGCACCAGCTTCCAGCCCTGGCGGAGGAGCAGGCTCTTCTGCGCCAGGTCCTGGACCGGCAGATAGCCGAAGTCAACCGCCCCCGCGCGCAGCGCGTTGAACTCGGCGGTGTCGCTGGTGTAGGGCTGGAGCACGATGGACAGCTTCGGCGGGTTGGGGCCGCTGTAGGCCGTGTTCGGTGCCAGCTCGGTGTACCCGGTCGTGGAGAGGTAGGTGTGGATCTTGTAGGGTCCATCCACCACCTGCCAGAGCGGGTTGGTGGTGTAGGTGCTGACGAGCTTCGACTGGGCGTCAAGGAACGTGTAGACGGCCTGGGCGCCCTTGACGGTCTGGTCGTAGTTGCCGATCGGCCCCGCGGTCGAGGTCTCATCCCAGACGTGCTGGGGCATGGGGATGATCTGGCTCAGCTCGTTGTACTGGAGCCAGTAGGGGCTGAACTGGCCCTTCATCGTGATCGAGAGGGTGGTGGGGCTGGCGACCGACACCGACTTGATGTTGTAGGGCCAGGCGCCGGGCACGCTCGCGCCCCAGTCCTGGGGGTTCGCCCGAAGCAGGTTCAGCCAGAAGGTGACGTCGCGGGTCGTCACCGGCTGCCCGTCCGACCACTTGTAGGCCTTGAGGGTGATGGTCGCGACCGTGTCGTGGCTGCCGTTGACCGTGAACTTCGCGGGATAGGCGAGGCTGAGGCTGGTGTTGAGCTGGGCCTTGCCGTTGTCACCGAACCAGTAGAGGGGCCGCCACATCTGCCAGCTGAACTGCTGGGCGTTGGCGACCGTGAACACCCCCCCGCTCTCGAGCGGGAAGATGTAGTTCGGGAAGACCGTGGGGAGCTCTGCGTACACGGCGGGCCCGCTGGCGGTGCGGGCCGCGGTGGCGACCGCGCCGCCGCCCACCGCCCCCAGGAGGGCGAGGGCCGCGATGCCCACCCCCAGCATGCGGGGTGAATGGAAGGGTGCTTTCACTGTGGTCGGACTCCTCCTACAATGGGCGGGGCGGCCGCTGGCTCGACCCGGGCTGACCCACGACGCGATCGCGCTGCGCCGGGCCCGAGGCGCCCACACTCTAGCAGTGGGCTGCCCGACCGACAACGGGAGTGGCGATCGGCCTGCGGACCCGCCGCACGGCGGGGAGCGGGCGCTCGACCTGCCCGGTTGGGTCGCGCGGACCCGGCGGACGGCTGCACGATGGCGCTGACGATACGGCCCCCGCCGCCATCGCCGCGTCCCCCGTCAGGGTGATTTTCTGGAGCCCGGCGGCTCCGGGGCGGCGCGGAGGAGTCCGAGCCGCCAGGCCCGGAGGACCGCGGCGGCCCGATCCGAGGCGCCGAGCTTGTCCATGATGTGGCGCAGGTGCGTCTTCACCGTGTTCTCACTGACGAAGAGCCGGGCGGCGATCTGCCGATTGGGCAGGGCCTGGGCCACAAAGGCCAGCACCTCCAACTCCCGGCGGGTCAGGTCGGCGTGGCGCGGCAGGGCGGGGGGCGGGGCCGCGGAGCCGCTGGCCGCGGGCGAGCCGCCCCACGGCTGCTCGAGCAGCGACTCGCCCGCGGCAACCCGGCGGATGGCGTCGGTCAACGCTGAGCGGGCGACGTCCTTGAGGAGATAGCCCCGGGCGCCGGCCTGGAGGCTCGGGATCACGTAGGCCTCGTGGTCGTACGTCGTCAGCATGATGACCCGGGTGCGGGGGGCGGCCGCGCGCAGGGCGCGCAGCGCGGTGATCCCGTCGGTGCCCGGCATCTGCACATCCATGAGCACGACGTCGGCGCCGGTGCGCACCGCCGTCTCCACCGCCGCCGTGCCGTCGCCCGCCTCGCCGACGACCTCGAAGTCAGGCTCGATCTGGAGCATGGTCACCAGGCCCTGGCGGACGACCGGGTGGTCGTCGGCGACGACGATGGAGATCACCCGACGGCCTCGGACCGGCGGGGCACCGCCGACGGGACCGGCGGGCTGGCGGCGGCCTCCAGGGGGAGCGCGGCCTCGACCACGGTCCCGCGCGCGGGCCGGCTGTGGACGGCGAGCGTGCCGCCGCAGCCGGCCGCCCGCTCCGCCATCGAGGTGAGCCCGAACGTGGGCGCGCCCCGACCGGCGGCGCCCGCGCGACCGGCCGCATCGAAGCCGGAGCCGTCGTCCGATACCCGAAGGCGCAGCCGCCCGGGCTCGCCCACCAGGGAGACCGTGATCCGTCGGGGATGGCCGTGGCGGACCGCATTGCCCACCGCCTCCTGCGCGATCCGAAAGCAGGCCACCTCCACCGGCGGCGGCAGTCGGAGCCCGGCCAGCCCGCGGCTGCGGACGGTCGCCGCGACCCCGGTCTCGTCGCGGACCCGAGCCAGCGCCTCGCGGAGCGCCCCCGCCAGCCCGGACCGCTGGAGGGCGTCGGGCCGCAGGTCGAGGACCGACCGCCGGGCGTCCTGGAGGTTGCGGCGAGCGAGCTCGGTGGCTTGGCGGAGCGCGGCCCTCGAGCGGGCGGGGTCGCGCTCGAGCCAGCCCTCGGCGCCCTGAAGCTGGGTGATGATCCCGGCCAACCCCTGGGCCAGGGTGTCGTGGATCTCACGGGCGAGGCGGTTGCGCTCGTTGAGGGTGGCGAGCTCCTGGCTGTCGGCGAAGAGCTGGGCGTTGCGCAGGGCGAGCGCGAGCTGGCCGCTGACGACCTGGAGGAGGTCGAGCTGCCGGGGTGGCACCGCCGCGGCCTGTCCGCGGTCGAGGACCAGCCCGCCGAGGCGCGCGCCGCCGGCGACCAGGGGGATGAGGAGGCAGGACCCGCGCACGGAGGCGGCGTCGCCGCTGGTCCCCGTCCATGCCGGCCAGCCGGGTGGCAGGTCGAGCGGCTCGCGCGGGTCGCCGGCCCACCCCTCCAGCCGGCCCGGCGGCGGCAGGAGCCCGTCCAGGCAGTAGACGGCGACCGCCCGGAGCTCGAGGAGCTGGGCCAGATAGTCGGCCGCGGTCTGGGCGACGTCCGTCACCATGAGCGAGCGGCCCAGCTCGCTGGCGAGCGTGTAGAGCATGCCGAGCTCCTGGTTGCGGTCGCGCAGCTCCTGGGTCCGCGTCGCGACCCTGGCCTCCAGCTGGCGCTTGCCCGCCTCGATCTCGCGCCGCTGGACGAACAGGCGGCGGCGCATCCGCTCGAGGGTCCGCTCGAGGAGGCCGATCTCGTCGCCGCGCTCCGACGCCGGCACCGGCGTCTCGAGGTCGCCCGCCGCGATTCGCCGGGCAGCCGCCGTCAGCGCCGCCAGGGGGCGCAGGGCCCGGCCGGTGAAGGTCCCGGCCACCACCGCGACCAGGAGCGCCAGCACGACCACGAAGGGGACGAGCAGGGCCATGACGCTCGTGATCCCCTGCCGGATTCGCGAGGAGAGGAGGAGAACGCTCGCCTGCAGGGCCCGGGTGGGGGCCGCGACCCCGAGGCTCCACTCGCTGGCCGGGAGTGGGGCGTAGAAGATGCTGGTCAGCTGGCCCCGAAGTCGCACCGTCGCGCGCCCGGCCAGCCCAAGGGTCATCGACTGGGCCACACCCGTGAGCGCCGGGCGGAGCGTCGCCAGGTCCACCGGGCTCTGCGCGCTCCAGCCCCGGTTGAGCCCGAGCGCGAGGGCGCCGGGGCCGGAGACGCTGAGCAGCCCCCCGTCGCTGCTGAGGAGGAAGGCGTAGGCGCCGGGGGTCGCGGTCGGCGGCCGGGTCAGGAACTGCGCGGTGAGGCTGTGGACGGGGATGTCGGCCCCGAGGGTGAAGAGGGTCCCCGCCGCGCTGCGGCCCTGGGTGATGACCGTGATCGTGGGGCCGCCCACCAGGGGGTTCGTGTACACGGGCGACCACACCGCCTGGGGCGCGGTCTCGCCGTCCAACCGCCGCCAGACGGAGGGGGGCTGGAGGCCGAGCATCTGGCGGTGAACGGCGGTCCGGACGATCCCGGGGATCGGCAGGACCGCGGCGTGGTTCACGGGCGCCGCCCGACCCACGGCCCCCTCCGGCGCGACCTGGAGGTAGGGGCCGGCCCGCAGCCAGACGTCGGCCACGTCGGGGTGGAGCGTGGGCACCAGCGCCATCGACGGCCCCAGGCGGGGCATCACCGCGGCCAGCCCGCCCGATCCGGCGCCCGACGCCCCGGGTTCGGTCACCAGCTCGCTCTCCGCCGCAAGCTGGGGCCCGGTCGTGCCCCGAGCCCCAACCGCCGGGACCAGGGTCCGCTCCGCCTCCGTGCGCAGCAGGACCAGCTCGTCCTGGATCGAGACGAGGTCCTCGTCGACGCTGGCAGCCCGTGACTGGACGAGGTCGGCAAGGTGGGCGCCCTGGTTGGCGGTGAGCGCCCGGTCGGCGCGGCCGAGCGCCCCGGCGTTCAGCCCCTCGAGCGCGGTGAGGCTGGCCACGCTGAACACCGCCAGCGGGGCGACCGACACCGCCAGCATGACCAGGAGGACCTGGCGACGCAGGCTGCCACGCCGCCAGCCGGCGGCTCCGGGCCCCGGCCACGGGCGCACCTGCCCTTTCCCCCCGGCCCCCTCGCCCCGACCCGCGGCCGGGCCGTCGTGCGTTGCGCCTGCCATGTGCAGACCCTGCGTCGGATGCCCGTCTCGGTGATGTCCGCGGGGAGGCGGAGCGGGCCCGCGGCGGCGCCAACTGTACACGGCGGCCGGCCGGGGGGGTGCGCGGCATCGGGGTGACCCGGATCGCCCCCGACCCGGCCGGACGCCCCGCCCCGCCCCGGGCTGTCAGCATCGGGGGATGTCCCCGCGGCGACGCGACCGAGCGCCCCTGCCCCGGCATCCGCGGGTGCTGGTCGCGCCCAACGCCTTCAAGGGGAGCTGCTCGGCCCGGGTCGCGGGCGCGGCGATCGCCAGGGGTGTTCTGGAGGTCTGGCCCGACGCCCGGCCGGTCATCCTCCCGATGGCCGACGGCGGCGACGGCTTTCTCGCCGCCCTCGTCACCACCAGCCAAGGCGCCGTCACCCGTCACCGGGTGCCTGGGCCTTTGGGCGCGAGCCGGCTGGCCGCCCTGGGGTGGCTCGGCGGGCCGGGCCCGCGGACGGCGGTGATCGAGCTCGCCCGCGCCTGTGGGCTCGCCGGGATCGGGACGCCCACACCGGCGACGAGCCTGGCGGCCGGGACCGAGGGGGCAGGGGCGCTGATCCGGGCCGCCCTGGACCGGGGGGCGGCCCGGATCCTGGTCGGGGTCGGCGGCAGCGCCAGCACCGACGGCGGGGCCGGGCTCCTGCGCGCGCTGGGCCTGCGCTGCCTCGACGCGCACGGACGCCCGCTGCCACCGGGTGGGGGCGCACTCGCCGCCCTGGCCCGGGTCGACCGCACCGGGCTCGATCCCCGGCTGGGGCGGGTGGCGATCGCGGTCGCCGCCGATGTGCGCAGCCCGCTCCTGGGACCGCGGGGGGCGGCCGCGGTGTACGGGCCCCAGAAGGGCGCGGACCCGCTGGCGGTCCGGCGTCTGGAGGCGGGGCTCGCGCGGTGGGCCCAGCTTCTCGGGGGCCGGGGCGGACTGCGGCCGGCGACACCGGGGGCGGGGGCGGCGGGGGGGACCGCGTTCGGCCTGGCGGCCGGGCTCGGGGCCCAGATCGCCTCCGGCGCCGACGTGGTCGCCGAGGCGGTCGGCCTCGACCGCCGGCTCCGCTCCGCCGACTGGGTGCTCACCGGGGAGGGCCGGCTGGACCTGCCGACCCTGGTGGGCAAGGCGCCGGGGCTGGTGGCCGAGCGGGCGGTCCGGTTCGGGGTTCCGTGCGTGGTCCTCGCCGGAAGCCTCGACCCCCGCGCCGAGCGGTGGCTCGCCCGCCGGGGCGTCGCCGTCCTCGCCCTCGGGGACGGGCCCCGGGCGCTGGACGCCGCGGTGCGCACCACCGCCGGCGACCTGCGGCGGGCTGCGGCACGCGCCTGCCGGCTCTGGGGGGCGAGCCCAGCGGGGTCGGGTCGGTGACGGAGCCGCGGGGACGGGGCCCAGTGGGTGGCCGCCGATCAGTCGACCGGGGTGCACCACTCCCGATATTTCTCGACCATGCCCCGCACGACGTCGAAGTAGAGCTCCTGGAGGCGGGCGGTGTAGGGGCCGACCGCCCCGGAGCCCACCGGGCGCCGGTCGACGGCCACGACCGGCGAGACCTGGGCGCCGGTGCCGCAGAGGAAGACCTCGTCGGCGGTGTACAGCTCGCTGCGGTCGACCGAGCGCTCGACGACCGGCAGGCCCAGATCCTCGCTCCAGAGCTGGAGCAGGGTCGCACGGGTGATCCCCTCCAGGATGTTGTCGCTCACCGCCGGGGTGACGAGGGTGCCGGCCCGGACGAGAAAGAGGTTCTCGGCGCTCCCCTCGCTGACGTGACCGTCCATGCCCAGCATGATCGCCTCGTCGTAGCCGCTGTCCAGGGCCTCGCTCTTCGCCAGGGCGGCGTTCACGTAGCTGCCGGTGATCTTCGCCCGGGCCGGGGCCATGCAGTCGTCGATCCGCCGCCAACTCGACACCATGCAGCGAAGTCCGTGGTGGATGTCGACGTAGTCGCCGAACGGGGCCGAGTACACGAGGAAGCCGTCACGCACGCCGGTCAGCCGCACGCCGATCTCCTCCCCCGCCTTGTACACCAGGGGCCGGATGTAGGCGTCGGTCTCGAACCGATTGCGCCGGAGCAGCTCGCGGGTGAGCTCCACCAGGGCCGCGGCCGAGAGCGGTACGGACATCCCGAGGATGCGCGCCGACTGGTGGAGCCGCTGGTAGTGCTCGAGCGCGCGAAACAGGAGGAGCCCCCCGCCCGGCGGGCTCCAGTAGGCGCGGATCCCCTCGAAGCAGCCAGTCCCGTAATGGAGCGCGTGGGTCATCGGGCCGAGTCGACACGCGGCGTAGCGGCGGAACTCGCCGTCGAAGTGCACGACCGCGTCGGCCTGCACGAACTCGGCGACCGAGCGCACCGGGCTCTCGACGCGGGCCGCTGCGGTGTCGATCGACATGCACGCCACCTCCGGCCTGGATTGGGGGCGGACCGCCCGCGATCCCGCGCGCTCGAGTATATCGGCGGGCGGTGCGGGCGGTGCGCGGTCGCCGCACACCCCGGATGCTACGATCTCGGCGCCGATGCGTGCCCCGCGGCTCCGTCCGAGCGCCACCCGCTGGCTGGTCCCCGGGCTCCACGTCAAGCGCTGGCTTGCGCTCACGATCATCGGGGTCGTCGCCGTGAGCCTGGGCGTGAGCTACGCCCTGCGGGAGTTCTACCTCCACGCGCGCCTGCCGGGATTCACCTACTGGGTCACCCTCCAGTTCCTCCCCCGGCTGGTCCGGGCCCTGCTCTTCGCGGTCGTCGGGGTGTCGGCCCTGGTGATCGGGGTGGGGAAGCTGGGGCAGTCGCTGCTCAGCCCATTCGTGCCCGGCGGCGACAAGCGCTTGGTGGAACGGCTGTACGACTTCCGACGGCTGGGGAAGGGCCCGCGGGTGGTGGCCGTCGGGGGCGGGACCGGCCTCTCCACCCTCCTGCGTGGGATCAAGCGCCACACCGGCAACGTCACCGCCCTGGTGACGGTCGCCGACGACGGGGGCAGCTCCGGGCGGCTGCGCGAGGAGTACCAGATCCTCCCCCCGGGCGACTTCCGCCAGTGCCTCACCGCCCTGGCCGACGTCGAGCCCCTCATGTCGGATCTCTTCCAGTACCGGTTCCAGGAGGGATCGCTGCGCGGCCACTCCTTCGGCAATCTCTTCATCATGGCCATGACCGCCATCACCGGCGACTTCGAGCGGGCGCTGCGCGAGTCCGGCCGGGTCCTGGCGGTCCGCGGGCAGATCGTGCCGACCACCCTGCAGAACGTGACCCTCTGCGCGGTCGCCGGGGACGAGGTCCTGGTCGGCGAGTCACGGGTGCCGACCGCCAGCAGCCCGATCGGCCACGTGTTCCTGGTCCCCGAGCACCCACCCCTCAACCCCGAGGCCGAGCTCGCGATCATGAACGCCGAGATGGTCGTGATCGGGCCGGGCAGCCTCTTCACCTCCATCCTGCCCAACCTCCTCGTCGACGGGATGGTGGAGGCGCTGCGCCGCTCGCCGGCGCTCAAGGTCTACGTCTGCAACGTCGCGACCCAGCCCGGGGAGACGACCGGCTTCCAGCTCCACGACCATCTGGACGTCCTCGAGCGGCACGTGGGACCGGGGCTCTTCGACTACGTCATCGCCAACAGCAACCTCGGGGTGCCGCTCCCGCCGGCGGCCCAGGAGGCGGGGGTGCGGCGAGTCACCTGCGATCTGCGCCAGGTGCAGGACCGGGGCCAGCGGACCACGTTCATCCTCGCCGACGTCGTCAGCGGCCGGGTCGGCTCCCACCACGACTCCGACAAGCTGGCCCGGATCCTCATGAAGCGGGTCTGGGCCCAGGGCTGAGGGCCGGCCCTCAGCCGCTCGTCGGCGGGCGCGCGAGCCCGGGGGGGAGCCCGGTCGCGAGCAGGTTGCCCGGCAGGGACGGCTGCGGCGATGCCGGGCGCGCGAGCGCCTCCAGGACGAGCTCCTCGGCCAGCTCCCCGAAGCCGATCCCGCTCGCGGCCCAGAGGTAGAAGGCGAGCGAGCCCGGGATCGGGTTCAGCTCATTGACGACCAGCCGGTCGGGATCGCTGGCGGGCATGAGGAAGTCGACCCGCACGGTCCCGGCGCAGCCGCAGGCGTCGAAGGCCGCGACCGCCAGCTCCCGGACCCGCTCGGCGACGGCGGGCGGCAGGTCGGCCGGCAGCTGGCGGACCGCGCCCTTGCCGGGCTCGTCCGCCAGCTTGGCCCCGCCGGCGGCCGCGGCCGTCGGGTCGCCCCCGATCGACCCGGTGCCGAGCTTGCCCCCGGGCGCGTACTTGTCGGCGTACGACAGGATCCCGCCCCGCCCCAGCGGGCGCTCGACCGCCGAGGCGCGGGGGGCTGACCGCTTGACCGCGCAGTTGAGGTCGTGGGCGTCGGGCACGGCGCGCTCGACCACCGCGGCGGTGTCATACGTGAGGGCGAGCTCGACCGCCGCCGCCAGCTGCTCCACGCTCGCCACCAGCGAGACGCCGATGCTGGAGCCGAGGTGGACGGGCTTGACCACGACCGGCAGCCCGATCCGCCGGGCCGCCGCCTCGGCGTCAGCGGCGGCGCCCAGGGCGCCCGCCGCGCGGCCGACGACGATCCCGGGGACGACCGGCAGGCCGCTGGCGGCGAGGACCTGCTTGCACCAGCCCTTGTGCATGACCAGGGCCGCCGGGCCCGGGTCGCAGCCGACGCAGGGGATGCGGGCGAGCTGGCAGAGGCCGGCCAGGGTGCCGTCCTCCCCGAGCGGCCCGTGGGTGCACGGGAAGACGGCATCGACCGCAGGCCGGCGGGAGCGGCCCCGCCACGAGCTCGCTCCCACCACCAGGGCCCCGGCGGCGAGGTCCACGGTCACCGGGTCACCGTCGTGGGGGAGGGCGCCCTGGAACGCGCGGACCTCGCCGAACTCGGGGCGGGTGAGCCAGCGCCCGTCCTTGGTGATGTACACGGGGAGGACGGCGGCCCCGCGCTCGGCCAGGACCGGCATCAGCTGGCAGGCGGTGAGGATGCTGATCTCATGCTCCACCGACCGGGAGCCGAAGACCACCGCCACGGTGCGCCCGCGCAGGCTCACGGCTCGTGGTACTGGTCGGGCAGGTCGTTCTCGAACAGCACGACGCTGCCCGGCCCGGCGATCGCGGGAAGGGCGCGCTGGGCCCCGGCGAGGTCGGCCACCACCGTGCAGCGGTCGCGGGGGAACCCGGCCGCCTCCAGCCCGCGGGCGATCCGGACGGTGTGCCGGGCTCCGACCAGCACCACATCGGTGCAGACGGCCGCCGCCTGCCGTCCGAGCTCGTCCATCCGTTGCGCCTGCTCCTCACCCAGCTCGATGAATCCAGGGGTCACCATCACCCGCCGCTGCCCGGGGAGCTGGGCCAGGAGCGCGAGCGCGTCGGCGGCGCCGTCGGGGTTGGCATTGTAGGCGTCGTCGATGATCGTCATCCCGTTCGCGGTCGACACCTCCAGCCGGTGGGGCACCGGGCGCAGGGCGGCCGCCCGCTTGGCGATCGCCGCCCAGGGCACGTCGCAGGCCCTGGCCACGGCCATCGCCACGAGCAGGTTCTGGACCGTGTGGCGACCGAACAGCCCCACGGCGATGGGGAGCGCGAGCCCCGTCCGGTCGCGGACCACAAGGCGCATCCCCTTGGGGGTGACCTCGACCGGGTCCGCCCAGAGCTCGTCGCCGGGCGCGCCCACGAAGACCGGGCGGGCGCGCAGGCCGGCGGTGAGGGTGGCCCGCTCGGCGACCGACGAGGGGGCGCAGGCGGTGCCCCCCGCGGGCAGCGCCTGGAAGAGCTCGGCCTTGGCGGCGGCGATCCGCTGGCGACTCCCGAAGCGCTCGAGGTGCATGACCCCGATCGCGGTCACGATCCCGTGGCGGGGCCGGGTGAACCGGCAGATCTCGGCGATCTCGCCGGGCCGGTAGGCGCCCATCTCCACGACCAGGTAGCGGTGCTGCGGCTCGAGCCCCTCGTTGATGGCGCGGCAGACGCCGAGGGTTGTGTTGAAGCTGGCCGGGGTCGCGAAGGCCGAGCCGTCGCCGGGGTCGAGCAGCTGCCGCAGGTAGGCCTTCGTCGAGGTCTTGCCGTAGCTCCCGGTGATCCCGATCACGACCGGTCCCACCGCCTGGAGCCGGGCGGCGGCGGCCCGGACGTAGCCGCGCCGGCGGCGCGCCTCCTCGGGGCCGAGGGCGCAGGTCGCCCCCAGCAGCCCGGCGACCACCGCGGGATCGGGCAGGCCGGCCACGACCGCGGCGGGCCACCCCGCCCAGGCCGCGACCAGGAGCACGGCGCCGAGGAGGAGCCCGGCCAGCGCCGCCAGGCGCCGGGCCCGGGCGGTCCAGCGGACCCGGCCCCGGCGCTCGGGGCTGCGCCAGGTGACGGCGCCCAGGGCGAGGCCGGCGACGACGGCG
>DAHUZI010000107.1 GCA_027306595.1 Candidatus Dormiibacterota bacterium
CGTCGGGCGCCCGGCGCGCCACCCACGCGCTGCGGGGCCGGCCGCCGCGCCCCCCGCGGGCGCTGGCCGCGGGCGCCAACCGGTTGGGGGGGATCCGCCACACCCGCCTCGCGCGGCGCGTCCCCGACGATGAGCCGATCGCCTGGCCGCGCCCGGCTGAGGCGGCCGCCTGATCGGGTTGCCTGCGAACAGCCGTTCCGACCTGACAAGTCATCCCCGTGCGATGTCTGAGGCGCCCGGCGGGCCCCGCTCAGGTGCAGACCCAGGCCGACGCCTCGCCAGCCGCGAACATCGCCGCCGCCACGTCCGCCTGCTGGAACGGGTTCCACAGATCCCGACCCCCGTGGCTGTAGAAGGTGGTCGGCATGAATTGGAACAGGCCGCTGGCCCCCGAGCTCGGGTTGTAGGCCCGGGGGTTGAGGCCCGACTCGCAGACGGCCACCCCGAGGAGCCAGCTGGGGGCCACGTGGTGGCGCTGGGCCGCCGACGTGATGATGGCGCGCATCCCGATCGGCCGGCGGGCCGGCCGCGGCGGCTGCTGGTGGTGGGGTCGGCGGTGACCGATCGCCGTGCGCGGGACGAGGAGCCGGACCCGTCGGCGCGACCGGCCGTGCGGAACGGCGACGTGCACCGAGCCCAGGAGCCAGCGCGAGCGGTGGATCACGCGGGCCGAGAGCCGGCGGGGGTCGAGGTGGGCCCCTCGGGCCAGCGGGCGGGTGTGCGGCCGGGGAGGCCGGCGCCGGGTGGCGTGGCGCCGCCCGGTCGCGGCCGCGGCGCTGGCCCACGGCAGGGTGCTGACCAGGATCGCGGGCGCGACCGCGATCGCCAGCAGCCGGGGTCGCCGGGCCGGCGCCCCGGCCCCCAGGACGAGGTGGCCAATCCGGGCGAGCCGGGCGATGATCGGGCGGCGGGGCGCTCGCGGTCGTGGCGCACGGACGTGTTTGCGCGTCATTGGGTGGGCACTCCAGGGTGACGATCGCCACGATGGGGGGCGACCGGCCGGCCCGGCGCGGGCTCGGCGTTGGGGTCCGGCCACCGCTTGGGTGGCGGGCCGCACGACGGCGCGGAGTCTAGCAGAGGGGGGCGGCGTGCCTGGGGCCGCCCCCCCGCCCGGCCAGGCCCCCCCCGCCTACACTGCGAGCGGATGCTCCAGCACACCCCGCTCGAGGACGCCCACCGACGCCTCGGGGCCACGATGGTCGAGTTCGCCGGCTTCCACATGCCCCTCCACTACGGCAGCATCCGTGACGAGCACCTGGCCGTCCGGCAGCGGGCCGGCCTCTTCGACGTCTCTCACATGGGCGAGGTGCGGGTCTCGGGTCCGGGAGCGGGGGCGTTCGTCCAGCGGATGGTGGTGAGCGACACCGACCGGCTGGGGCCGGGTCGGGCCTGCTACACCCTCCTGTGCCGGCCCGACGGCGGGATCGTGGACGACCTGCTCGTCTACCGGGCGATCGACGACGCGGGGTCGGCGTCCTACCTCCTCGTCGTCAATGCCGCCCGGCGGGAGCGCGATCTCGACTGGCTGGAGGCGAACCGGCCGGCGGACGGGGTCGTCCTTGACGACCAGTCGCTGGCGGTCGCCCTCCTCGCCCTCCAGGGACCGCGAGCCCTGCCGATCCTGGACCCGCTGACGGCGATCCGCCGGCCGGCCGACGCCCGGCTGGGCGGGCTCGGCCCCTTCCACGCCGCCGACGCCACCGTGGCCGGGGTCGAGGCCCTGGTCTCGCGGACCGGGTACACGGGCGAGGACGGGTTCGAGTGCTACTGCCGGGCCGAGGACGCCCCCCGGATCTGGGACGCCCTGCTCGAAGCGGGCCGTCCCCACGGGCTGGTCCCGGCTGGCCTTGGGGCTCGGGACACCCTTCGGCTCGAGGCCGGCCTGAGGCTCTACGGGCAGGACATGGATGAGACCGTCGACCCGTACACCTGCGGTCTGGGCTGGACCGTCCGGCTCGAAAAGGCGGCGTTCGTCGGCCGCTCCGCCTTGGAGGCGCTGGCCGCCGGCACCCGGGCCCGCCACACGGTCGGGCTCCGGCTCGGCCCCCGGGCCATCCCCCGCCACGGTCAGGTGGTGCGGGCCGGTGGCCATCCGGTCGGCCAGATCACGAGCGGTGGGTTCGGGTTCTCGACCCGGTGCGGCATCGCCCTCGCCACCGTCGACAGCGGCCTTGCCCGACCAGGCGAGCCCGTCGCGGTCGAGCTGCGGGGCGCCGACGCGGCGGCCGAGGT
Source organism: Candidatus Dormiibacterota bacterium (assembly GCA_027306595.1). Lineage (GTDB taxonomy): Bacteria > Chloroflexota > Dormibacteria > Aeolococcales > Bog-877 > DAHUZL01. The sequence goes on from DAHUZI010000107.1 coordinate 2,233, forward strand.
CGTCGCGCTACCGTTCTACCGTCGCCCGTCCGCCTGAGCGCGGCCCCGGGGCGCCGGGGTCCCGCTCGCTGACCGACCAGGAGGAGGACCCCGTGCCCGACCCGACTGCGATGCGCTTCACCCGCACCCACGAGTGGGTCCGCGCCGACGGCGAGCACGAAGCCACCGTGGGAATCACTGACCACGCCCAGACCCAGCTCGGTGACGTGATCTTCCTCGACCTCCCCGCCGTCGGGACCCGGCTGGCGGTCGGGGACCGGTTCGGCACGGTCGAATCGGTCAAGGCGGCCAGTGACCTCTACGCGCCGGTCGCGGGCGAGGTCACTGCGGTCAACCCTCGCCTCGCCGCCGCCCCCGAGCTGGTCAATCAGCAGGCGGAGGGTGACGGCTGGCTGATCCGCCTGGCGCAGGCGGGCGAATGGCCCGACGACCTCCTCGACGCGGACGGATACGCGGCCCTGGTCGGCGGCGGGGCGAGCTGAGCCGGCCCCGAGCGATGGCCTACCTGCCCAACACCGATGCCGATCGCCGGGCCATGCTCGACGCGATCGGGGCCCCCGACGTCGAGACCCTGTTTCGGGACGTCCCATCCCACCTCCTGCGGCCGGCGGTCGACCTGCCCCCCCCGGCGTCCGAGCCCGAGCTCACCGCCGAGATGCGGGCGTTGGCCCGGCGCAACCGACCACTCGGGGACTGGGCCTGCTTCCTCGGTGCCGGGATCACGCACCGCTTCGTCCCCCAGGTCGTCCAGGCGACCATCCGCCGACCCGAGTTCGCGACCAGCTACACCCCCTACCAGGCGGAGGCCAGCCAGGGCTACCTCCAGGCGATCTTCGAGTTCCAGACCATCGTCGCCGAGCTCTACGGCCTCGACGTGGCCAACGCCTCGCTCTACGACGGGGCCACCGCGGTCGCCGAAGGCGCCCTCATGGCCGTGGTCCAGACCGGCCGCACCCACCTCCTCGTCTCGGCGACGTGCAACCCCGAGACCCTGCGCGTGCTGGACACCTATGCGGCCGGCCGCGGGGTGCGGGTGACCCGGATCCCCCGCCGGGGCGCGACGAGCGATCTCGACGCGGCGGCGCGCCTGCTGGCGGGGGGCGACGTGGCGGTCGTCATCGCCCCGCAGCCGAACTTCCTGGGGGCCTTGGAGCCGGTCGGCGAGCTGACCCGGGCCGCCCACGCCGCGGGGGCGCTCGCGCTGGTCGCGGCCGACCCGATCGCGGCGGCGGTGCTCGAGCCGCCGGGCGCCTCGGGGGCGGACATCGCCGCCGGGGACGGTCAACCCCTCGGCATCCCACCCCAGCTCGGCGGGCCCACGGTCGGGCTCCTCGCCTGCACCGAGGCCCTGCTGCGCCGGATGCCTGGGCGGCTCGCCGGCCGGACGAGCGATGCCCGCGGGGCCACGGCCTACTGCCTCACCCTCCAGACCCGCGAGCAGCACATCCGCCGGGAGCGGGCAACCTCCAACATCTGCACGAACCACGCCCTGATGGCGCTCGCGGCCACCGCCCACGTGGGCCGGCTCGGGGCCCGCGGCCTCGAGCGAATCGCGGACATCAGCAGCCGCCGGGCGCACCACCTCGCCCGGGCGGCGGCCGAGCGTCCCGGCTACGGGTTGGCCTTCCCCGACGCCCCCTTCCTCTGGGAGTTCGTGCTCCGCTGCCCGCTTTCGGCCGACGAGGTCGCGGAGCGGATGGCGGCCAAGGGCATCCTCGCCGGGCTGCCGCTGGGCGGGTTCGACGCGCAGCTCGGCGACTGCCTCCTGGTCTGCACGACCGAGCTCACGACCCCAGCGATGCTCGACCAGTTCCTCGCCGCGCTCCCGAAGGCGGCCGACATCCCGGTCGCGGCCGGCCCGAGGGCCGCCCCGTGACCGCCGAGGCCACGCGCGAGCCCGCCTGGGCGACCGCCGAGTCGGTCCTCTTCGAGCTCGGCAGCCCCGACCAGGAGCCCCCGCGGCTCCCCGAGCCGGGCGTGGACGGGCCGGGGCTCAGCGAGATCATCCCGCCGGCGCACCGCCGCCGGGTCCCGGCGCGGCTCCCGGCGGTGAGCGAGCCCGAGCTGGCGCGCCACTTCGGGCGCCTGGCCCGGCGAACCCACCACCTCCAGCAGGGGATCTACCCGCTCGGCTCCTGCACGATGAAATACAACCCCGCGGTGAACGAGGCGATGGCCGAGCTCGAGGGGTTCGCCGACTGCCACCCGTACCAGCCCCCCGCCTCCATCCAGGGGTCGCTCGAGCTGATGTGGACGCTGGAGCGGTGGCTCGCGGCGCTCACCGGGATGGACGCCTTCTCGCTCCAGCCCGCGGCCGGCGCGCATGGGGAGTGGACCGGGCTCCGCATGATCCAGGCCCACCACCTCGCCCGCGGCGACACGGGGCGCACCGAGGTCCTGATCCCCGACAGCGCGCACGGCACGAACCCCGCGTCGGCGGCCCAGTGCGGCCTCACCGTCGTCACCGTCCGGTCTGCCCCCGACGGCACCGTCGACCTCGACGATCTCGAGCGCCGGCTGGGTCCGCGGACCGCCGCCATCATGCTGACGAACCCCAACACCCTTGGGATCTTCGAGCGGCGGATCGAGACCATCGGCGAGCTCGCTCACCGCGCCGGTTCGCTCCTCTACTACGACGGGGCCAACCTCAATGCCCTGGTCGGTCTGGCGCGGCCGGGCGACATGGGCTTCGACGTCGTCCACCTCAACCTGCACAAGACCTTCTCCACCCCCCACGGGGGTGGCGGGCCGGGCGCGGGGCCGGTCGGGGTCCGCCGGGAGCTGGAGCCCTACCTGCCGGTGCCCCGCATCGTCCGCGAGGGCGACCGGTTCCGCCTCGACGACCGGTGTCCGGACTCGATCGGCAAGGTGCGAAGCTACTACGGTAACTTCGGCATGCTCGTCCGCGCCTACGCCTACATCCGCGCCTACGGCGACACCATCAGCCGGGTGGCCCAGGACGCGGTCCTCACCTCACGCTACCTCCGCCACCGGCTGGCGCCGCGGCTGGGGACGGCGCTGGCGACCGACTCGTTCCATGAGTTCGTCGCCACCACGACTCGCACCGCGGTGCCGGGGCTGCGAGCGCTCGACCTCGCCAAGCGGATGATCGACTTCGGCATCTACCCGCCGACCGTCTACTTCCCGACCACCGTCCCCGAGGCGCTCATGTTCGAGCCGACCGAGACCGAATCGCGCGGGGCGCTCGACGACCTCGCCGACGTGGTCGGTCGGATCCTGGACGAGGCCGCGGCCGACCCCGACCGGCTCCGCGCCGCCCCCGAGCACGCGCCAGTCGCCCGGGTCGACGAGGTGGGAGCGGCGCGCCACCCCCAGCTGCGCTGGTGGCCGGCGACGGAGTGACCACGGCCGGCCCCGCGGGCGGGCGGGGCGCTCTGGCCCGGCTCCTGCTCCAGCGTGCCTTCCGCTTCGGCGACTTCACCCTGAGCAGCGGGGCTCACAGCTCCTACTACTTCGACGGCCGCCAGGTCACCCTGAGCGCGGCCGGCGCGCAGCTGGTCGGCGAGGCGATGCTCGCCTTCGCCCGGGCCGACGGCGTGACGGCGATCGGCGGTCCGACCCTGGGGGCCGACCCGATCGCCACAGCGGTCGCGCTCCTCAGCGCGATGGACGGGGGCGACCCGATCGATGCTTTCCTGGTCCGCCCGGCTGCCAAGGGCCACGGCCTGGGCGGGGTGATCGCCGGTCCCCGGCCGGCGCCCGGGCAACCGATCGCGGTCGTCGACGACGCCCTGACCACCGGCCGCTCCCTGCTCGAGGCCGTCGATCGCGTGCGGGAGACCGGCGCGCGGGTCGTCGCCGTCTATGTGCTCGTCGATCGGGAGGAGGGGGGCGCTGCACGGCTGGCCGCGGCCGGCCTCACCCTGCGCCGCGTGTTCGCGCGCTCCGAGCTTCTCGACCCCAGCGGGCGGCCGCGCGCCGACCCCGGGTGAGCCGCCGGCCGGGCGGGGCGGCTGCCGTCCTTCTCGGGCTGGGCTCGGTGCTTGCCGGCTGTGCCGCCGCGCCCGCCGCCCAGCCGGCGACCGCCCCGCTGGTGGCCGGGATCCCGGTGCGCGCCCACCCGGCGGCGCTGGCGACCGGCCGCCTCTACAGCACCCCCGACGGCGGCTTCTATCAGGACCCCTCGTGGATGGACGTCTACGCCGTCCGCCGGGTCCCCCTTCGTGCCGTCCTGCCGCTGCTCCCCGGCGCCGATCGGACCGCCGCCCGCGGCCTGACCGGGGACGGCCGGCTCCTCGAGGTGGTCACCCGGGCCACGGACCGCGGCGCGGCGACCGCCAACGTCAGCCTCGCCAACACCGTCCTCGAGTCCCGGCTCACGCACCGGCTCGTCCCTCGCCGGGTCACGCCCGCGGTCTCGACCGCGTTCTACGAGCCGATCCGCCCGCTTCTTGTCCTCGCCAGCCGGCCGCTGGACGTCTGCGCCGCCTCGATCGCGCCCGGGGACAGCGTCTGGCTCCTGGCCGTGTATCCCCCGGTCGCGCAGGGGGTCCGGGTCGCCCTGGTGGCGCAGGGCCTCTACGGCTTCTACATCCCGGTCGGGCAGGGCGCCGTCCCCCGGGGCCTGCCCCGCCACCTGTACACCGACGACGTCACCCGCTGCTTCCAGCAGTCGGTGGGCTGACGACCCCGGTCCGTCGAGTCAGGGCCCCGGGGGCAGGATCGAGCCGTCCGGCCCGTACCGATGGAACCCGCGGCCCGTCTTGCGGCCGAGGTGCCCGGCCTCGACCAGCCGCTCGAGGAGGGGGCAGGGGGCGTACCGAGGGTCGCGGAACCCCGCGTAGAGCACCTGGCAGATGCTGTACACGACGTCGAGACCGATGAAGTCGGCCAGCTCCAGCGGTCCCATGGGGTGGCGAAACCCCAGCCGGGCGACGGCGTCGATGCTCGAGGCCGTCCCCGCCCCCTGCATCAGCGCCGTCATCGCCTCGTTGAGGTACGGGATCAGGATGCGGTTGCCGATGAACCCCGGCAGATCGGCGGCTGCAACGGGGGTCTTGCCGAGCCGGACGGCCAGGGCCTCGATCGCCCTCTGGGTGGCGTCGTCGGTGCGCACCCCGCGGACGACCTCCACCAGGGTCATGACCGGGACCGGGCTGTAGAAGTGCATGCCGATGAACTGCTCCGGCCGGGAGGTGGCAGCGGCGAGCCGGGTGATCGGGATCGAGGAGGTGTTGGACGCGAAGCGCACGGCCGGCGGGCAGAGGCGGTCGACCGCGGCCCAGAACCGCTGCTTGACCTCGGCCGCCTCCACCACCGCCTCGATGACCAGGTCGGACTGGACGGCCGGCTCGAGGGCCGTGCCGGGGCGGATCCTGGTTCGCACGACGTCCGCCTCCCCCGCGGCCAGCCGGCCCCTGGCGGTGAGCCGGCTGAGGCTCTCGGCGATCTGGCGCTCGGCCCGACCCAGTGCGGCCGGCTCGATGTCGTAGAGGTCGACCCTCAGGCCGTGCTGGGCCAGGGTCTGGGCGATGCCCGCCCCCATCAGGCCGGCGCCGGCGACGAACACCCGCTCCACGCCCGGCTGGCCGCTCACGCGACGTCTCCGCGCTCGGCGGGGTCGCCCGAGTCAGGGGGCGCCCCACCGGTGCCGCTGTGGCGGCGCCGCGAGCGTCGGGGCCGCGGGCGGCCGGCGGGGCC
>DAHUZI010000112.1 GCA_027306595.1 Candidatus Dormiibacterota bacterium
ACGGCCGTGGGTCGGGCGCCCCCGGCGCAGGCGCCCCCGGCGCGGGCGGGGCGGAGCCGGCAGATCCCGGGGCCGCGGGGGCTCCGCCCGCAGCGCCGGCCGATCCCGGCCCGGCCGACGACATCCCGCCCGGATCCGGCCCCGCCGGCTCCTCGTTCTCAGACCGTGTCATCTGCACACCTCCGCCCTGCATGCGGCGCAAGTCGCGTATGGCTGGAGCTCAGCTGGAGTCGGCCGGTCTCGCGTCGGCCACCGGCGCCGGAGCGCCCCCCATCTCGTCGAAGAAGCGCAGGAGCGCGGGTGGGAGCGGCCCCGCGATCGCGTCCAGCCGGGTCCGAAGCAGCTGCGGGTCGTGGCGGGCGGCGGTCGCCCCGGCCACCTCCACATACGTGTGAGCGCGTTCCCACCTGGGCTCCGAGCTCACGACGTAGAGGCGCCGCACCATGTCCCGCAGCGTCTCCCACGTGTGCACCGGGGCATAGATCGAGGCGTCGAAGTGGGTGCGCTCGCCGAGGTTGTACGAGAAGACCTCGCCGTCGGACCGCCGTCGCCGCCGCTGCTGCTCGCGCCGGGCGCCCCACTCCCGGACGAAGCCGGGGCCGGCCTCCAGGAGGACCTGGAGCGAGGCCGTCCGATTGCGGCCCTGGAGGGCGTTGCGCAGGAGGTAGGCGGCGCGCTGGGCGAGGACCGGGCGCACCCGCTGGCGCTCGTAATTCTTGAACACCGTGAGCAGGAGGTTGCGCTGGATCAGGCGGTACTTGAAGGCGTCGGGTCGATGGCGGGTCGTGGCCGAGTGGACGTGGTAGACGCGCGCCGCGGGGACGGTCCAGAACGACTCGCCGCGCTGGAAGGCGCGCAGGCTCCAGTCGACGTCCTCGTAGAACATGAAGTAGCGGGGGTCGAGCCAGCCCACCCGGTCCCCGGTGAAGGCCTCGCGGCGGATCAGAGCGGCCGCGAAGCACACCCCCGAGACCGGCTCCTCCCGATCGTACTGGCCGATGTCGTAGAGGCCGAGCCCGCGCTGGGCGGCGCCGCCATTGTCGTGGAAGACGAGCCCCACGCTGTCGATCAGCTGCGGGTCGTGCATGAAGACGATCTTGGGCGCGAACCCGATCGCCTCGGGATGGCGCCGGGCGGCATCGACCAGCTGGCCGATGGCATCGGGCTCGATCGCGGTATCGGGGTTCAGCACCAGGCAGAGCTCGCCGGTTGCGGCCTCGACCCCGCGGTTGATCCCCTCCGCGAAGCCACAGTTCGTGGGCAGGGGCACGAAGCGCAGGGGGATGCCGCCGCGCGTCCCGGGCTCCACCCCCGGGCCTTCCGCCCCATCCGCCCACGCCCGCGCCTGAGCCTCCGCCACCCGCTGCCGCGAGCCGTTGTCGATGAGCACCACCTCCAGGGGGCGATGGGTGGAGGCGGCCAGCCCCTCCAGGCAGCGGGCCAGGACCGGGGCCTCGGGCTCGTAGGTGAGCACGACCGCGCTGACCCTGGGGGCGCCCGGCTCGACGGGCGCCCGCGCCGTGGGCGCCACCAGGGTCGCGGCCGCCATCACGCGGTGAGCGTCCGCCGCTCCGGCGCCGGCAGCGTCCACCGCTGGCCGAGCAGGGCCACGCCCCGCTCGCCCCGGTCGGCGCTGTGGACCCGGAAGGGATAGATCCGGTCGAGGAGCGTGTACCACTCGTTCGTCTCGATCTCGGCGATGCCGACGGTGACCCGGAACAGCCCCTCCAGGAGCGGCAGCGCCGGGATCCGAAGGGCGACGACCCCGGAGGGAGGCAGGACCCGATCCTTCATCGCCTCGTCGTCGGTGGGGACCGTGAGGGCGACCACCCCGTCCTCGCGCACGATGCTGACGTAGAAGCGCGCCCCCACCAGCGGGCCGGGGGCGGTGTAGGCGATGCGGAGCTCGAACGGGTCGCCGGTGTCGAAGAGGGCGGTCCGGCCGCCCGGGCCGAGGAAGGTGATGTCGGTGATCCCGACCCCGGCGCGCCCCCCGGGGAGGACCGGGCGGCTGTTCATCTCCTGGTCGAGGCGGGCCGCCTCGTGGGCGTTGACGAAGGCGACGTACTCCCCCACCACCCGCTCGGTGGGCCCCAGCGCGAGGGCGGCGCCCCCGTCCATCCAGAGGACGGTGTCGCAGAGGTCGCGCACCGCCCCCAGGCCGTGGGAGACGAAGATGATCGTGCGCCCCTGGGCCTTGAGCTGGTCGATCCGGTCCAGGCAGCGCTGCTGGAAGGCCTGGTCCCCGACCGCCAGGACCTCGTCGATGAGGAGCACGTCGGGGTCGAGGTGGACCGCCACCGAGAAGCCGAGGCGCATGTACTGACCGGAGGAGTAGGTCTTCACCGGGTTGTCGATGAAGCGCTCGAGCTCGGAGAAGGCGACGATGTCGTCGTAGACCTGCTGGATGTAGCGGCGGGGCAGCCCGAGGAGGGCGCCATTGAGGAAGATGTTCTCCCGCCCGCTGTACTCGGGGTGGAACCCGGACCCGATCTCCAGCAGCGCGGAGAGCCGTCCCCGGACCCTCACCGAGCCCTGGTCGGGGGGCAGGATCCCGGCGATGCACTTGAGCAGGGTCGACTTGCCGGAGCCGTTGGCCCCGATGATCCCAAGGGTCGTCCCCGGCTCGACGCTGAGCGAGATGTCGCGAACCGCCCAGAACTCCTCGTAGGCGCCGCGCCCGCGCTTGACCAGGGTCTGCTTCAGGGTCTGGTTGCGCTGGTGGTAGATCCGGAACCGCTTGCGCAAGGTGCGCACCTCGACCGCCGCTCGGGGCGCCATCAGACCTCCTCCGCAAAGCGGCGCCGAGCGCGCTGGAACACGACCACCCCGAGCCCCAGCATCGCCGCCGCGAAGAACGCCGAATAGAGGAGCCCGTGCCAATGCACTGGCCACAGCCCCTGGGTGACCACGTTCTCCATCGCCCGGATCACCCAGGTCATGGGGTTGAACCGAAAGAACAAGGAGAAGATGTGCCCGCCCAGGCCGTGGTCGTGCTCGGCGACGAGGTTGGGGGGATAGACGATCGGGCTGAGGTACAGCCAGATCAGGAGTCCGACCTGGACCAGGTGCTCGATGTCGCGGAAGAAGACGTTGCCGGCGGCGAGCAGAAGGCCCACCCCGAGGGCGAGCACGAAGGGGATCAGCACCAGCCCGGGCAGGAGGACGAGCGGCAGGGCCACGGGCAGGTGGAAGACGATGTAGATGGGGATGAGGAGGACCAGGCTGATCAGGTAGTTCACCAGGGCCGCGGTCACCGAGGAGATCGTGAGCAGGACCCAGGGGAACGCCACCTTGCGGACCAGCCCGGAGTTGCTGAGGATGCTGGAGGTCGCGAAGCTCACCGCCTGGCTGTAGAAGTTCCAGACCAGCAGCCCGGTGAGGATGTAGGCGGCGGCGGGGACACCACCGGGATAGCGGGTCTGGAGGAGCACCGAGAAGACGACGGTGTAGACGAGCATGAAGAGGAGCGGGTTGAGCAGGGTCCACAGGACGCCGAGGGCCGAGCCCCGATAGCGCGCCTGCACGTCCCGGCGGACCAGCTCCGCCAGCAGCTCGCGGTTGCGGGCGAAGGCGCCGCTCTGGGGGACGCGAGCCGTGCCCGCCGTGGCCGGGACGGCCAGGATCTCCTTCGTGGCCACGATCTCGGGAGTCTATCAGCCGTTGGCGGGGAGCCCGGACCGCTTCCAGATCGGCGCCTGCGCCTTGAGCTCGTCGATGACCCGAGCACAGGCGCTGAAGGCCTCGGCGCGATGGGCGGCCGCCACCGCGACCGCCACCGAGGGATCGCCCGCGGCCACCCGACCGGTCCGGTGCTGGACCCCGATCGCCACCACCCCCAGCTCCCGGCACGCCGCCAGGGCGATCCGCAAGCAGAAGGCCTCCGCCATCGGCCCGTAGGCCTCGTAGTCGAGGTGGGGCACCGAGCGCCCCTCGTCGGGGTCGCGGACGATGCCGACGAAGGTGACCCGTCCGCCCACCCCTGCCGTGGGCAGCGCCGCGGCCAGCCGGCCGGCGTCGATCGGCTCCGGTCCGATGTGGACCATGACCGGCTGCGGGGCCGGCTCGGACGACGCCGCCCCACTGCCGCCCGAGACGGGGGGGAGGAAGGCGAGCTCGTCACCGGGGCCGACGGCGGCGTCCCACCCCACCAGCTCCCGGTTGCGGGCGGGCCGGAGCGCCTCCTCAGGGCCGGCCGCGGCCGCCAGGCCGGGGACCAGGGCGCAGCAGCGCACCCAGCAGCTCCGGATGTCACCGAGCCCGGCGGCCTCCAGCTCGAGCCGATCCCGCCCGGCGTGCTCGCGCAGCCCGGCGAAGAGGAGCACCGTGATCGCCGCGCTCGGAGTCCCCGCCATCGACAAGCGCCCCCCTACCACCGGAAGACGTCGCGGGCCGCATCGCGCTGGAGGCGGCGGGCGCCCCCTAGCGTGCCCGCCTCGCCGCCATCCCCCTCCCCCGCCGGCCACCGGAGGCCCCGGACCACGGCCACCGGCCGCTCGTCGATCTTGCCCATCACCAGCTCCGCCATCCCGGCGATCTCGTCGGCGGTGGCGAGGGTGGAGACCCGAAGGTCGTACCCGTACGGGTCCGCCTGGCCCCGGTAGTCGCTGACCGCCGGCAGCCCGGCCACCCCGATCGCGACGTTGACGCCGGCCTCCCGGAAGGGTCGGCCGAAGGTGTCGGTCACGACCACCCCGAGCGGGCCCCCGCCGGCGAGCGGGATCCAGGCCTGGCGGAGCCGCTCGGCGCTGGCGTCCGGGTCCTCGGGCAGAAGGGTCGCGAGCCCGCCCCCGCCGACGTTGCTGCGGTCCACCCCGGCGTTGGCGCAGACCAGGCCCTGATGGGTCTCCGCGACCAGGAGCCCGGGCACGGCCCGGACCACGCGCCGGGTCTCGCCCAGGATGACCTCGACCAGGCGGGGGTCGCTGCCCACGGCTTCGGCGAGCCGCAGGGCCTCGGGGCCGGGCTCGACCGCCCCCAGCTCGACCAGCCGTCCCTCCGCCTTCGAGACGATCTTGTGGGTCACGACCACGACGTCGTAGGGGCGAAGGCCGCCGCCCGCGTCCAGCGGACCGGTGAGGAGGGCGGCCAGGTCAGCGCCCGGGGCGACCTCGCCGATCCCGCGCACGCCCCAGCACTCCACCCGCTCGGCGGTGACGGTGGGGGCCACCGCTACGGCTCGTCCCGACCGGGGGGCGGGGGGGCAGCCACGCGCCCGAGTGTACCCGCGTCGGCGTCGCCGACCAGCCCGGTCAGCGGCGCGGCCCCGCCGGCCAGCACCGCGAGCAGGTCCTCGGGCCGATCGCAGTCGCGCGCGAGCCCCCGCCGCCGCCGAACCGTGAATGGGAGCCCATGGGCCCGGGACCTAGCCCGGTGGCGGGCGAGCGAGTCGGGGCCGAAGGCGAGGACGTCCGCCGTCGGCGGGCGGACCACGAGCGCATTGGTGCCGGTGCCGGCGCGGTCGGGGACCGCCACCACCCCCGCGGCGGTCTCGGCCTCGGCAAGGGCGCGCAGGAAGAGGAGGTCCGCCACCGTCACCTCCGGGAGATCGCCCGCCACCGTCGCCAGGGCGGCAAGTCCCCGGTCCTCGACCCAGCGGGCCCCGAGCGAAACCGCCGCGCTCTGGCCGGCCCCGGGGTCCTCGAGGACGGCCAGGACCCCGTGACGCCGAGCCAGATCACCGATCTCCTCCCCCGCGCCCACCACCACCACCCGCTCGGTCGGCCACGCCGCCACGGCGCAGCGCAGGCAGCGGGCGCCGAGTGCGAGGGCGACCAGCCGGCGCTGGGCCGGCGTCAGCATCGCGGCGAGCCGCTGCTTGGCGCCGACCGGGGCCTTGAGGGCGATCACGAGCCCGGCCCCGCCCGCCCCGATTCCCAAAGGCTCAGCCGGCGTTGGGACCGTCCCCGGTCGGGATGCGGGCGCGGCTGCGCCGGCGCGCGGCCGCGGAGCGCGGGGCGAGTGGCAGGGCCAGGGCCGGAGCGCCGTCCTCGGCTGCCGCCACCAGCCGCTCCGCCGCCCGCCGCGCCCGCACCAGCTCGCGCTCGACCCGCTCGAGGTGGGTGACGAGGTCGTCGAGGCGGTCGACCCGGCCGGCGAGCCGGTCGTGGCGCAGGAGGATGCGCTGCTGGCGAGCGTCGAGCCCCTCAGCGCTCCCGTTGAGCCGGTCGACGAGGACGGTGAGGCCCTGAACGTGGCGGGTGAGCCGGTCGAGATGCTGGGTCATCGTCGCCAGACCGGTCGAGACCACGTCGACCCGGCCCCCGACCCCGTCGATCCGGCCCTCGACGCCGTCGATCCGGCCCTCCAGCGCCCCCATCCGCCCATGGGCCGCCCCGACCTCCCCATCGACCCGGCCGATGGTCTCCTGGAGGGCGGCGAGGGTGTGGTCGAGGGCCCCGACGTGGCGGGTGAGCCGGTCGACATGCCCGGTGAGCGCCTCGGTGCGATCGCCAAGCGCGGAGCGCCGCGCCTCCGCCCCGTCGACCCGGTGGTGGAGGAGGTCGGCCGCCGCCGGCACAGTCCCCGCCACCTCGCGGATCGAAGCCAGGAGCGCCTCGGCGATCGCCCGCTGCCTGCGGTCATACGGGGCGAGGAGGCGATCCACCCGGTGCCGCACCCGACCCGCCACCCACCCTCGCACGCCGGTGGGCAGGGGCGGGACCGCCTCGGCCGCCCGTTCGGCGACCAGCCTCGCGGTGGCGTCGGTCACCGGAAGTGGGGGGACCGTGCTCGGCTCCCGCGCCGCTCCCGGCTCAGCGAGGGTGGGCACGGCGGGGCTGGGCTCCGCCGGGGTGGGCGCTTCGAGGGGCGGCTCCGCCTCCGTCTCGGGGGGGGCGAGAGGCGCCGCCTCCACCTCCGCCTCGGGGGCGGCGAGGGCCGCTGGCTCCGCCTGCGGCTCGGCGGCGGAGTCGGGTGCGGTAGGGGCGGGTGCCGACGCCGGCCCAGATTCCGCCGCCGCCTCGATGAGGTGGACTGCGGCCGGTTCCGCCGCCGCGTCGCCGGCGACCGCGCCGGCATCCGCTCCAGCCCTGGGGAGGGCCGCCGGCTCTGCTTCGGCCCGCTCCACCTCGGCCGGCTCCGCGGCAACTGCCGCCGCGCGCCCACCGTCCGGCGCGACGTCATCGGGGCCGCGGTCGTCGAGCTCGAGGGGCTCGGCGCGGGTGCCGTCTGCCTCGAGCCAGCTCGGGCCGGCCGCAGGGGGGGCCACGGCCCGGCCCGCCCGGATCCCCGCCAGCCGCTCCGCCGCGAAGGCGGCGCAAGCCTGGGTCGAGAAGCGGGCCCGCAGCGCCGCCTGGCCGCGGGCCGCCCGCCCCCGAGCCCCGTCGGGGTCGGCCACCACCTGGCGCATGAGCCGGGCAGCGTGGTCGAGGTCGGGATCAGCCCAGCGATGGGATGGCGGGTACGGGGCACCGGCGTCGCCGACAGGCACGAGGGCGCAGTCCACCAGGTACCCGGTCTCGTCGGACATGAACTCGAGGTTGCCCGAGTACCGGGTGGCGATGACCGGCTTGCCCGCCGCCATCGCATCGGCCAGGGTGAGGCCGAAGCCCTCGGAACGGTGGAGTGAGACATAGGCGTCGCAGGCGGCGGTGAGGGCCTGGACCTCCGCCCCACTGAGATAGGACTCCAGGAGCAGGATGTCGGGATGCGCGCCGGCGGCCAGGCGGAGCCGCTCGCGCTCGGCCGGCCGGCGCTCACCGTTGATGCTCTTGATGACGAGTGCCACGCCCGATCCCGGCGGGAACGCGCGTGTGAACGCCTCCACCAGGCCGACCGGGTTCTTGCGCTCCATGATGCTGAGGAAATCGAAGCAGAAGAGGAAGACGAACCCCGCCGGCAGCCCCAGGGCCTCGCGCGGGAGCGCCACCGGCTCGACCGCCTCGTCGTGGACGACCGGCATCGGGAAGACCACGACCGGGCGCTGCGTCTCCCGCTGGATCGCCGCCTGCTCGAATCGGCTCGCGACCCAGACCTCGTCGACCCAGCGCAGGCCGGACCGCATCGAGTCCGGGAAGGTGTCGGTCTCCCAGTGCCACTGGGCGATCGTGTACCGGTCCTCGAAGAAGGCCTGGCCAGCGTCGCGCGCGAAGTTGCCGATCAGGTCCCCGTTGATGCAGACGAGGCTGATGTCGTAGGGGAACTCGCCCTCGACCAGGGGCGCGAACGGCCGCGCCTGGCGGCTCTGGGTGTCCCGGTAGACGACGGTGGCGACGGGCGAGCCGGTGCGCTCGATCGCCCGCAGCACCCCCCGGGCGGCGGTGCCGAGGCCGAGCTCCGCCTCCAGGTAGCCGGCGACGTTCACCCCCTCGGGCAGCCGGGGGGAGGCGGCCAGTGCCGTTACGCCACCCCAGCCGGGCAGGCCGGCGCGACCCTCGTCGGCCTCGGGGCCGCTCGCCCCGCCCCCGACGTCCAGCGGCGGACGCCGGCGGGCAGCCCGGGGCCGGCGGCCGGCGGGCGCCAGCTCCCGCCACAAGTTGAGGGCATCGGTGCCGGGGCGGAGGGCCGCCCTGGGCTCTGCGCGGAGTCGGCGAGGATCCCGGTCGACGTCGTCGGGCACAGGCTCGCGGGGCGGCGGGATCAGCTCCACCGGCAGACCCTCCTCCTTGACGCCGTGATCACGCGCCCAGTCGAGGTACCACTCGGTCCCCGGGCCGGGCACGCCGTTGAACGCGACCTGCAGGTCCTGGCGCGCGTGGTACAGGTGGTCAAGGTAGCGGGTGAGCCGGGAGCCGGGCCCGCCCACCGGCTCCAGGAGCCAGGCGAGGAACGCCGGCGCCTCCCCGGGGCAGAAGGGGTTGGGCGGCTCCGGCCGGCCCTCGGTCTCATGGGCGAGGAGCGCCTGCCGGTAGACGCGGCGCATCAGCCGGTCGATCCTCGGCCCCCCGGGGATCCGCCCGTAGCCGTAGGCGGGCAGGTCGGGGTCGCCCCACCCGGCGAGGAGCAGGCGGCGACGGTAGTCGTCGCAGAGGCGGCGCACCAGGGGGCGCTCGGAGAGGAGGACTCGGGGCCGGTCGCCCTGATGGCGGCTGAGGAGGTGGGGCCGGTCGGGGTCGTACCCGCTGAAGTGAAGGAAGCGGAGCGGTCGGCCATTGACCGTGTAGCCGCCGCCTCCGGGGACGGCCTCGACGGTCCGGGTGCCGAGGTTCCAGTAGGCGACGTTGCAGCCGGGGTCGCGCAGGATGTGGACATCGAAGTAGCCGGGGACGAGGTCCACCCACCTTTGGTCGGTGAAGAGCATCCCCTTGGGGTCGACGATGGCGTCGCGCCGAAGGCGCTCCTGCCACCAGGCCAGGAAGGGGGCGGCCGCGGCTGACACCGCAATGAACCCCAAGTTGTAGGTGCCGGTCTCCATCAGGTCCGCCTCGCTGGGCTTGCGGCCGTCCCTGGGGACCGGCTCGGTCGTGTGGGGGGTGAGGACGATCCCCTCGCGCACGGCCAGGTCGGCGAGGCCGTCCAGAGGGGCATGGCAGTCGGTGTCGGGGTCGAGGTAGACGGCGGGCCCCCCGTCCTCGAGCAGGTGCGCCAGCCACCACGGCTTGACGGCCGTGGCCAGCTCCATCACGTCGTAGCACATCGCCATCCGCTCGAGCTCCAACGGCTCGCGGATCACGTCAGCCAGGTGCACGAGGTCGATCACGCCGCCGCTCGCGCCGTCGATCGGCCCCTGCCAGGTGCGCTCGAGGTCGTCGATGACCAGGCAGGCGAGCCGAACCCCCGGATGGTGGCGCGCGAGCGAGGCGGCCAGGACCCGAGCGTAGGGGAGGTAGTTGCGGGCGACGATGGTGCCGAACCGGACCGAGGCTCGCCGATCTTCGACCACGCGGGCGCCTCCGGGTGGAGCGCGGTGCGCTCGGACGGGCCCGCCCCCTAGTGAACCCGGCCATGATACCGGCGCCAAGCCGATCGCTCGCCGGTCCACCGGGTGGGCCGGGACGACCGAACGCGGCGCCCGACCCGCCGGCTCCCCTCCGCCTGTCGGGCGAGGGCGAGCCCCCCGCTCTGTTCCCGTGCGGGCGACCGGCGACCCCCGGGCGCTGCGGCTCATGGACCGCGGTCCGCCGGCGCCCCACGTCGGCCGCCACGAATCGGCCCGATCCCCAGCGGAGCGGCGGCCGCACACCCGCTCGGTCTTGGATCGCAACTGGCGCCGCACCCCTGGCTCCAGCTGGCTGGGCCCGCGCCGGTCGATCAGCCGCCGACGGGCGGCGGCGGTCCACCACCTCCTCGCCACGGCGTTGGGGAGCGGGGGCGGACCGCCGGGCCTGTCGATGCCCCGGCGTGTGGCGGCCCGGCACAGCGAGCTGCCCGAGACCGCCCGTGGGCCAGGCCGGCGCTCGGCGCCCGCCGCTCCGTGCCAGACTCGATCGGTGCCAGCCGCACGCGATGTCGCCGACTTCGACGCCCGGGCCACCGGCTACGAGGCCGGGTGGCTCGGCCGCCTGCATCGCGAGATCGCCGACCGGACCGCACGGCTCGCGCTGGCGGCCGATCCCGCTCCCCGTCGGCTGCTCGATGTCGGATGCGGGACCGGATACCTCCTGCGAACGCTCGCGGGCCGCTGCCCCGACGCCGAGGAGCTCGTCGGCATCGACCCGGCGCCGTCCATGGTCGAGGTCGCCACCCGCTCGGCCGCGGACCAGCGCCTGCGGTTCTCCCGTGGCGTCGCCGAGCAGCTCCCCTACCCCGACGCGACCTTCGACCTGATCGTGAGCACGACCTCGTTCGATCACTGGTCCGACCAGCTGGCGGGTCTTCGCGAATGTCGGCGGGTCCTGCAGCCGCACGGCACCCTCATCCTCGTGAACCAGTTCTCCCTCTGGCTGACCCCGACGTTGGTCGGCAGCCGCCGCGGCAAGTCCCGGACCAAGCGCCGGGGCACCCGCCTGCTCCGCGCAGCGGGGTTCGACCGCGTGGCCTGGAGCGCTCTCCACGCCGTCATCATCAATGCGGTCACGGCGGCGAGCGGCGGCGGGCACACGCCGATCCTTGCGGTCGATCCCCGGCCCAGTCGCGGGGACGGGCGGCCGGCGACATGATCCGGAGCGGCGGACCCGGGCGCGCCGTCACCGCGGCGCTCGCCATCGCCCCCCAGCCGGTTGCGGCGGGGATCGCGCTGCCGCCGCCGGTGGCACGTGGACCTCACGCGAACCGTCCACGAGCCGCCTAGGTGGCATGACGGGTCGCCCCCCTCTCTCACTTCGCGGACCGGTGGCGGAGCCACCATTGGCCGCCCGGCCGCCCGGCCGGGTTGGCGCTCCTCGCCGCGAGGACGGCGAACGGCATTCGCCGAGCCCGTGGAATCGGCCACGGAGCCGAGCCGAGCCGCCCGTCGTCGCGCGGCGGCACGGGGATCTGCGGACGCGCGGGGAGGTCAGGCGCCGCGAGCCGGCGCCGGCATCGATGGGCCGCGCGCGCGCACCTCAACCACGGTCGCCCGCCTGCACGCCGGCCACAGGCGCCATCACCCGCGGTCCACGGCGCCGGCGGACCACCGGGTCCCTGGCGCCTCCGGTCGCCGCCGCGCCGACCTCGCCGGGTCCCGGGCCCTCGACCCGGTCGGGGCCCGCCAGGCCGGCGACCTCGGGAGCGGGAGGCAAAGGCGCCACGATCGCGCCGGCCCGCGTCGGGCGACTCGCGATCGATGGGTCGGAGCCCCCCGAGCCCGGCGGCGGGCTCGGGGGGCTCCCGTGATGGCGGGTGGCGCCGCGACGGACGGCGCGCCACGCCGCGATCATGGCGCGCTGATGGCGATCGACACCCCGCCGTGGACCGCTCCCGTCCACCCCGTGCGGACCGGCGGGATCGCGCGCCGCCCGGTTGCGACCGCGGCGGTCCTCCTCGGCTACCTCGCGCTCGCGGCGCTCCTGACGGCGGGCGCCTGGCGCGACCCCACCGGGCGCCTCCTCGGGGGCGCCCAGGACGCGATCCAGCACATCTGGTTCCTGGCCTGGCTCCCCTACGCCCTCGGCCACGGGCTCGACCCGCTGCTCACCCGATTCCTCGACCATCCCGGCCCCGTCAACCTGATGTGGAACAACGCCACCCCGCTCCTGGCGGCGCTGGCGGCGCCCATCACCCTCACCGCCGGGCCCATCGCCGCCTACGCCGCCCTCCTCACCGCCGCCGTCGCCGGCTCCGCGTTCGCCGCCTACCTCCTCGCCGCCCGGCTCGTCCAGCATCGGGCGGCGGCGATCGTGGCCGGCCTCGCGTATGGCTTCTCCCCATACGTCGTGGCCCAGGCGACCGGGGCCCACCTCCCCCTCGCCACCGTCCCCGGCCCCCCCCTCCTCGGCCTCGCCCTCCACGAGCTCGCTGCCCGACGACGGACGGATCCGCGGCTGGTCGGGCTCGGGGTCGGGCTCCTCCTGTGGGCCCAGCTCCTCACCAACGAGGAGCTGCTGCTGACGCAGACCCTGATGGGGATCGTGGCCCTGGCGCTGGTGGCGGCCTTCCACCCGACAAGGCTGCGCCAGGGGGCATGCGCGCTGCGCCGGGCCGCCACGCCCGCGCTGGGGACGTTCGTGGTCCTCGCAGCGCTCCCGCTGTGGATCCAGCTCGCAGGCCCTGGCCGGCTCGGGGGCGGGGCGGTCCAGCCCCCCGGCCGGTACGTCACCGACCTGCTGGGGCTCGTCGTGCCCACCCAGATCCTTCACTTCGCCCCGCCCGGCGCCATCGGGCTCACCCGCCATTTCACCGCCAACCTCTCCGAGTGGGACGGATACCTGGGGATCCCGCTCCTCGCCCTGGCGGCCGCGGCCCCGTTCCTGATCCGCCGCCGATGGGCCTGGGTCGCGGCCGGGGTCGGGGTCGTCGCCCTCGCCTGCTCGCTCGGCCCCGCCCTGCACGTCGGGGGCCGCACCTGGGGCATCCCCTTGCCGTGGACGGTGCTCGGCCGCCTGCCCGGCCTCCGTGACGTGCTGCCCGACCGGCTCACCGTCTACGCGTTCCTCGCGGCGGCGCTCCTGCTCGCTGGCGTCCTGGACCGGGTCCTCGCCCACCGCCCCCGCCCGGCCGCCTGGGCGGCCGGTCTGGGGGTGGCGGGCGCCGCTCTCGTGCCGCTCGTCCCGAGGGGACCCCTTCCCTCCGAGCCCGCCCGGGTCCCGGCCTTCTTCACGACCGCGGCGGTGGACCGGCTCCCGCCGGGCCAGGTGGCGGTGGTGGCGCCGGCGGCCTGGGGCCCCGACGACGTCGCGATGCTCTGGCAGGCGGCCTCGGCCATGCGGTTCACCCAGCCCTTCGGCTACGTCCTCCACCCCGGCCCCCACGGCGGCGCGGCGGCCGACCCCCCGCGCACCATGCTGGTCGCCGTGCTCCACCAGCTCCAGGCCCAGGATCCGCCCCGCCTGCCCCCCCTTGCGCTCCGCCGCCTCCGCCGTGAGCTCGTCCACCTCCGCGTCCGGGCGGTCGTCGTCGGCCCGATGCCGGGCCGCGGGCAGACGGAGGCCCTCCTGGCCCGCCTCCTGGGCCGTCCCCCGCTTCGGGTGGGCGGCGTCGACCTCTGGACCATCGGGCGCCAGGGGACGAGGGCGTGACCCAGCAGGTCGTCGTCTGCGGGGCGGGCGCCGCCGGGGTGGCGGCCGCTAACCGGCTTGCCCGCCATGCCGAGGCCGGTGCCGACCTGGCCATCACCGTGGTGGAGCGATCCCCGGACCACCTGTTCCTGCCGGCCCTGGTCCCGGTCCTCTTCGGCGACGCCGAGCCCGACGCGGTCGCCCGACCGGTGTCGGCGGTCGTCCGCCCCGGAGTGCAGGTGGTCACCGGCGCCGTGACCACGCTCGATCCCGACCGGAGGTCGGTGTCCGGGACGTTCGGGACGATCGGGTACGACGCCTGTGTCCTGGCGCTCGGGGCCGAGGTCGGCTGGCCGGAGGGAGAACCGGCCTGCGGCGAGCTCGCCCCCTGGACCGTGGCTGGTGCCCTGGCCGGGCGCGCTGCGCTGGCGCGCCGGGCGGGACCGGCGACGCGCATCGCGGTCGTCCCGAGCAGCGCGAGCTATCGGTGCCCGCCGGCGGTCTTCGATCTGGCGGTGCGGATCCGGCGGACCACCGGCGCTGCGGTCGTGGTCGCCCATCCCTGGCCCCGGCCGCTCCATCCGTTCGGCGACGCGCCCGCCCGTGCCTTCGAGCGGATGCTGGCCAACGCCGGGGTCCCTTTCCACGGCGGCTTCCAGCTCGCCGCGATCGAGCCGGGCCGGCTCCGCAGCCGGTCCGGTGAGACCGTGGCGTACGACCTCGCCCTCGTGGTCCCGCCGCACCGGCCGCCGCAGGCCGTCGCCACCTCGCCGCTGGCCGGGCCGGACGGGTGGCCGCCGGTCGCCTATCCGCAGCTGACCCACCCCCGATACCCCGCGGTCTCGATCGTGGGCGACCTCGCCGCCCCGGCGCTCGGGGTGGGGATGGCTGGGACGCTCGCGGTCTTCGCCGCCGGCTACGTCGCCGACCGGATCGCAGCGGCCGCGGGTGGGCCGCCGGCTGCGGCCGGGCCGCGGATGGCGGCGCTCTGCTTCGTCGACGACGGCGTCACCGGCTCGCTCCTCCACTGCGACTTCACCGGGCCCGCGGCGGGCACCGGGCCGCCGAGCTGCACCCTCCTCCCGCCCCTCCCCTACTTCCGCCGAGCCCGCCGGCTCTTCGCCGAGGCCTGGTTCACGGAGATGCTGGACGGATCGGTCGTCTGAGCGCGGCGGCCGAGCTGCCGCCCCCTGGCCCGACCAGCCCCTGGCCCGACCAGCCCCTGGCTCAGCCAGCCCCTGGCTCAGCTAGCCGGCGGCCGCGGGCTGGGGGCGGGGACCACGCCGATCAAGGGATTCGAGGGGAGCGGCGTGGGGGTGGGGCCGACCGGGGTTGGCGTCGCCCCCGGACGCGGCGTCGGGGACGGCGTCGGCCGGGGGGTCGGGGACGGCGTCGGGGACGGCGTCGGGGACGGCGTCGGGGTCGCTCTCGGCGCCGGCGTCGGGACGGGAACCGGACCGGTTGCGGCGTCGGTGGGGCGGACATACCCGACGACGGTCAGGAGCACCTGGGTGCGGGGGGCCGTCGTCGCCAGGAGGACCGTGCCCCGGGCGCCGAGGACCACCGGGACAAGGTCGGCTCCCGTCTGGCCGGCGCGCCAGGCGACGGCGGCGAGCGGGCCGCGCGGCATCCCCGAGGCCCACACCGCAAGGGAGCCGGCGGCCACCCGGCTGCCGGCATCGACCGCGAGGAGCACGACCATCGACGCGCCGCCGGGAACGCCCCCCTCGCCGGCCACGCGAACCCGGACGGGCCGCAGCGGACCGACGGTGATCGGACGGGCGGTCTCGCCCGGGGCCGGCGGGGCCTCGCCGCCGAGCGGGGCGGGCGCCAGGAGCTGCACCGCCCCCGGGATGGTCGGGCGGCGCGCCGCTGGAGCCGCGGCGGGCAGCGGATGCGCCAGGGGGTTGAACGGGGTCGGGGTCGCCGTGGGCGTGGGCGTCGGCGTCGGCGTCGGCGCCGGGGTGGGGGTCGGCGAGGGCGAGGGGGTCGGCGTGGGCGTGGGGGTCGGCGTGGGCGTGGGCGTGGACCTCGGCTTGGGCGTCGGCGTTGGGCTCGGGCGCCTGCCGGTCGGCCCCGTGATCCAGCCGGTGAGGTCGGCCGTGACCCCGACCGCCGCGCCGGCGTCGCGCAGCACCAGGCCGCCACCCGATGCCAGCGGGACCACGATGTGGACGACCACCGCCCCCCCCGGGGGAACTGGGATCGCCCCCGCCGATGACGGGGGCGCCCCGGCCGGCTGGGCGGTGACCAACGCCGGCCGGGCTCCACCGGCGAGGAGGAGCTCGACGACGGCGGCCTGCGATCCGCTCGGGGCGAGGGCGGCGCCGGTGGCGCGGAGCGTGGCGGGCGCCGACGGATCGAGCGGGCCGGTGTACAGGAGGCCGGGCGGGGGCGCGCCGGGGGCCGCGGCGCCGCCCACCGGGGCCGGCGGGAGCGGCGCGTATCGACCGCTCCCGTTGGCGGCGGCAGTCAGCCCGAACCACCCCTCCACCGCCGCCTGCACTCGCACCAGGCCACCGGTGCTCGCGACCCGGACCCGGCCGTTGACGACCGGCACGACGACCAGGGTGGTGCTGCTTGTGCCACGGGCCAGACTCAGGGTGGGGACCGGCGGGGCGGGGACCCCCTCGGGGAAGACCGAAACCGCGGTCGGCCGGGCGGCGGTGGCGGTCACGAGGAGCGCGACCCCGCCGACCCCTCGCCCCGGCAGCCGCCCGATCCCCTGGACCCGGATCCAGCGGCTGGTCCCGCCCGGGACCGGAAGACCACGGGCGACCCGGATCGAGGCGACCGGGTGGTAGCTGGCGGCGGCGACCGCCAGGTACCGGTCGGCCAGCTCCGTCTGGGTGGTCCCGACCCCGGTCACGACCCGCACGTCGACCGCGCCGGGCGGCAGCGGAGGGACGGTGGCGACGATGGCGTGGCGGGATCGAACCGTGAACGCCAGGGCGCGGACCGAGCCGAAGCGCACCCCCTCAACCCCGGTGAGGCTCTGGCCCTCGATGGTCACCCGGTTCCCGCCGAAAGCGGGGCCGGAGTCCGGCGCGACCTGGGTCACCGCCGGGCTGGGCAGGACGAGCCCGGCGGCGATGGTGGTGAGGAACCGGATCGGGGGCCGCTGGCCGGTTGCCGCCTCAAGCTCGGCCCATCCCCCCGCCGGCGTCAGGCCCGCGCCGGGCTCCGCCATCACCCCGGTGAAGAGGATCGGCCCCAGGTGGCGGCGGCGGGCCCAGCCGTTGAGGGCGGCCCACTCGGCCGCCATCGGCGCGTAGTAGATCTCGGGGAGCGAGCAGGCGACCGGGATCCCCCAGGAGACGCTGTACACCTGGGCCGCCCCCCACCCGTCGACGGTCGAGGGGCCGCCGCCGACCACGTCGTCCCCGTAGTTGAGCAGGAAGCCGCGGACCCGCTCGCTGCAGCTCCGCCGGGCCCTGGAGCCCGCCTGGTAGCCACGCACGAAGGCGACCGTCGGCCCCGGCCCATACCAGTTGCCGTCCCCGGCCTCCTCCATGTCGCTGGCGCCCCAGATCGTGACCGGGGCCGAAAGCCCGGCGGCGGAGACGGCGCCGACGACCCGGCGGGCCCAGGCCTCGCCGGCGGCCCGCATCGCCAGCGGGCTGAGCTGGCCAGAGGGGTCGACGCCGTTGAGGCTGTTGCTCGTCCCCAGGGCGAGCACCATCCGGGCCGTGGCCGACCCGTGGCGGGCCGCATACCCCGCGAGCCAGGCCCGCGCGAGCGTCGCGACCGTGGCGTCGGCGGTGCAGCTCGACGAGCCGAAGAGCTGGGCCCCGTACCGGGCCGGCCGGGTCCCTGGCGCATAGCACGGCGCTCCGAAGTCGAGGACCACCAGCCCGCCGCCCGCCGGGGTGGGGGTCCTCGCCCCCGCCGTGTACAGGGGGCAGAGCGCGACCGGCACCCCGGAGCAGGCGGCGGCGTCGGCGCCATACACGTAGTCCGAGGTGGTGGTGATCGGCGCGGTCGGTCCGAGCCGCGCTCGGGCGCCGGCCGGGAGCTGGCTGCCGCCGCTCGGGGCGAAGACCCAGGGCCCGCCACCCACCCGGGTGCCGCGGCACGGGCCGGCCCCGGGGAGGGCGGGCGCGGGTCCCGGAAGCCAGGCCCACCCGCGCCACCCCCCGGGGCCGGCAAGGCAGGCCCGGCCCGATCCGACCCGGATCACCCGGAGCGCACCCGGCCCCGCGACCAGCCGGCGCAGATGCTCCCCCTTGACGATCGCGAGCGCGCCGGTCGACGGGCGCCCCGGCAGCGTGCCCGCGGCGACGGTCGTCCGGGCGCCCACCCCCCAGCAGCTCGCCGGCGCGAGCTGGGCCGAGCTCAGCGGAAGGTCACGGCACGGCTCGGGGCCCGGCGGCCGGACGGCGACCGCCAGGCGCGGGAGGCGGGCCATCGAGGGGGCGACGCCGCCTCGGGCGGCCAGCGCCAACGGCAGGGACGTCGCCACCACCACTGGCAGCAGTCCGATCAGGACCGGGCGGGGGGCGCGGCGAGTCCAGAGGGCGATGGTGTGAGGGAAAGGAGTCCGCTGCGAGGCCGCTCACAGCCTGACAGAGCGCCTGGGGGCCCGTAAAGGGCCGGTCGCCCGGGCTCACGCCCCGGCGACCGGCCGGCTGGGACGGCGGGGCGGGTGGGTCGCTCAAGAAGACCCGGCCGCTGGGGCCGGAACCCGCCACAGCTCGACGCCGGCCACGGCGGCGGGCGGGGAGCCCAGCGCCCCGGTGACGTACCGGATCGCTGACCGCTCGTGCGCCATCGGCCCGACCACGATCCAGGCCAAGTCCTCGCGCCGCAGCTCCCGGGCGATGGCGCCCCGCAGCTGCGCCGCCGGGGTCGGGCGGCCGCCGAACTCGATGGTGAAGAGCGCCCGCGCCAGGGGCGGGCCGAGCCGGTTCTCCGCCGCCGCCCCGTCCCCGCCCCGGTGGATCACGTATCCCCACGGCATCCGAAAGCGCAGGCCGCCCACGACCTGCCAGAGCATGGCCCTCGCATCGAGGATGGTCGCGACCGGGGCGACCGCCACCACCGCCCCCTGGGGGATGCGGTCGACCGCCGCGGTGCGGAAGAACGCGGGGGCGCCGGCCGCGGTCGCCGGGAGCGCCCGGGGCAGGAGCGGCGCCAGCGCGACCGCCGCGCACCCGGCCGCAAGCCAGGTGCCGAGCCGGCCGGGGAGGCGCTGCCGCAGGCTGTCGAGCCCGAGACCGAGCAGGAGGGCGGCGCCGAGGAACCCATACAGCGTGAGCCGGGCGGGCAGGACGCTGCGGAGGACCGGCAGCCCCCCCACGACCCGCCAGGGGAGCGGGACCCCGGTCGACCGCCCGCCCACGTGGAGGGTGGGCCCCAGGGCGAAGAGGAACACCAGGGCCGTCGCCGCGGCCAGCGCCCACGTCCACCGGCTGCGCCGGCGCAGGACCAGGGCCAGAAGGAGGGTGAGGGCGAGCGGCGGGCCGATGTATGCCGTCGACTCGGCGACCCCGGCCGTGAACCGCCGGCTGACAGCGAGGGCGCCATGGGGGGCGAGGAGCAGCAGGCGCGTGGGCACGAAGAGGTTCGCGAGGTCGGCGACGAAGCGCCCCGGCGGCTGGAGCGGCGCGCCGGCCAGGTGCCCAGGTCCGGTCAGCTGGAGGAGGAGCGGGCCGCCGGCGATGACGGCGAACACGACCGCAGCGATCGCCAGCCCTGGCCAGGCCCGCCCCAGGCGGCGCATCGCCGCCCTGGGGGCGGCGATGGCCAGCAGCCCCCCCGCGAGGGCCGCGACCAGGAGCTCGGTGGTGAGGACCTCCTCGCTCACCAGGAGCTGGGCACCGAGAAGGCCGCCGAGCCCGAGGCCGAGCGCCCATCTCGGCCCGCGGCCGGTGATCAGGATGGCGTCTCCGAGCCAGAGGAGGAGCGGCGGGCCCACCGCCACCACGAGCGGCAGATGCCCCCCGGCAGCCTCCCCGACCATGTATGGGGAGAAGCCGAAGAGGAGGCCGGCCGCGAGGGCGGAGAGGCGGTGGCGGAGATGCCGGGCCGCGACCAGGGCGGCCGTCCAGGCGGAGAGACCGAGTGCGAGCGTCATCAGAAGGTCGTAGGCGGGGATCGGCCCAAAGGCGGCGGTGACGGGCCACGCCACGACGGCGAGGAGCGGGGTGGCGTTGTTCCACATGAGGTTGACCACCAGCGGGTGGTCGAGGTAGCTGGACGTGAGCGGCCAGGCCCCATGGCCGATGGCGAAGGGGACCCAGGCGAGGAACCACAGCCGCTGGATCGGGTCGGCGCCCGCGCCGACCAGCCGGCCGGAGATATCGGTGAGCGCCGGCCAGCAGAGGAGGGCCGCCGCCAGCAGGTATCCCGCAAGGCTGCCGAGCATCCAGCCGGCGCCGTGAGCCCGACGGCTCCCGCCCCCGGCCACCTGGAGGCCCTCGCGATCGACGATCGGACCTGCCGTCACCTGGCAGCGGCCGCCGATCCCGGCCGTGGACCCGTCCCGTCCGCCCCCGAGCTCCGCTGCATCCGGGCAGTGTGCCGATCCGGCCGCGCCGGCCGCGCCGGCCGCGCCGCCTCCCGAGCGCCGCCGGGGCACCTGAAGCCGGTCTGGGTTCAGCCGGCCGTAGACTGCCGGTCATGGCGGACCAGGCAGGGGCCCCCGGCGCGAGCGGGACCGAGCCGGAACCCGCGACCGGGCCGTCCGGATCCCCTGGCGGCCACTACGACTTCCCCGTCGATCTGCGCGACCCGACCACCGCCCCGGCGATCCTCGCCCAGCACGTGCCGCCGGGCGCGGCCGTCCTCGACATCGGCTGCGCCAGCGGCAACCTCCTCCTCGCGCTCAGAGACGAGCGTGGGTGCGCGGGGGTCGGACTCGAGCTCGACCCCGTTGCGGTGGCGGCCGCCCGGGCCAAGGGGCTCGAGGTCCACCGCATCGACCTCGCCCACGAGCCGCTCGATCAGCACGTGGCGAACCGGCGGTTCGACCGTGTGATCCTGGCCGACGTGCTGGAGCACCTCGCCGACCCCGCGTCCGTCCTGCGGGCCGTTCCCCCGCTGCTCAGCCCGGGCGGCCAGGTGCTGGTCTCGCTCCCCAACCCGACCCATTTCGATGTGATCCTCGCCATGAGCCAGGACCGGTTCGAGTACACGCAGACGGGGTTGCTCGACGCGACCCACCTGCGGTTCTTCACCCTGGCCAGCTTCGGCGCCCTGGCGCTGGCCTGCGGGCTGCGCGTCGCTGGAGTGGACCGCCACATCGCCCCGCCGCTGGCGACCGAGATCTGGCGCGGCGGGGTGGACCTTCCGGAACGCTACCTCGCGATGCTCGAGCAGCTGGTGCGGGCTGGCAATCCGAATGCGGACGTGTACCAGTTCATCCTGGTGCTCGAGCCCGAGAACCAGACGCCCACCGACCCCCTGCCCGCCACCGTGACCGGGCCGGTCGCCATCGTGCTCAAGGCCTCGGCGGCCCCGAAGCCGGACGTCTCGTGGCTCCCGTCCGCGCAGGTGGAGGGGCTTGAGCTCATTCGTCTGGCGGCGGACCGCAGCTTTGGCGCCGCCCTGCTCGAAGCGCTCGACCGTCTGCGTTCCCCGGCGGTCCTGATCGTGGGGGACGGCGAGCGGCCGAATCCGACCGCCCTCCCCTGGCTGGCTGGCCACCTCCGACAGAACCCCGCCCTCGCCGCCGCCTGTGGGCGCCGCGGCGCCGCCGCACCTGGCCCGGCCGCCCCCGGCCCTGAACCCCAAGCGCGATCGAGGATCGACCGGCGAGCCCTCTTCGCCGGGCGGGGGCCGTCGTTGGGGCGCTGCGTGATCAAGACCAGCGCCATTCGGCTCGCCGTCCGCTCGGTTGCCGCGCTCGGCGCACCGTTCCTCGATGCCCTCGATCCCTACGCCCTCGTCTGCCGAGTCGCCCAGTGGGGCGACTTCGAGGAGCTCGACCTGACATCGGTCCACGGCCCCAGCCACGATCCCCCCATCCCCGACCTTGCCCCCGAGCCTCCTGCGGTCGGGCTGGCCCTGGTCCCGGTGCCGGCACCAGACCTCATCGCCTGGGACGAGGCCCGCAACTAGTGTCATGGAACGCAAATAAGTGAGATAATGGGTAGGTCGTCGTCGGGCTCTCCGATGAGGTCTACGCCATGCCCCGAGGCCGCCCCCACACGGTCACGCTCACCGTCGCCAGCGACGACCGCGACGTGTTGCGACGC